>NZ_JBSFHW010000015.1:77480-201297 GCF_053597275.1 Streptomyces sp. NPDC001492
CCGGCAGTCGAGCCAGGGGCGCGGGTTCAGCGCCCGGCCGTCAGACCGCCGGGAGGAGACCAGCCGGCGCTCGCCCCCGTCCTTCAGGAAAGCGACGAGCACCATCTGCGGCCGCGAAGCCTCGCGTCCCCGGCTACGGCGACCCTGGCCGGCCCTTCCCCGTCAGCCGGCAGTCGAGCCAGGGGCGCGGGTTCAGCGCCCGGCCGTCAGACCGCCGGGAGGAGACCAGCCGGCGCTCGCCCCCGTCCTTCAGGAAAGCGATGGGCATTGTCTGCGGCCGCGAAGCCTCGCGTACCCGCCACGGCGGCTTCTGGCCGGCCCTTCCCCGTCAGCCGGCAGTCGGGCGAGACGCGCACGTTCCGTAACCCAGCCGCTCAGACCGCGGCAGGAGACCAGCCGGCGCTCGCCCCCGTGCTCCAAGACGCGCCCTCTGAGGGCGGCCGTCGCGTGCCGAGGGCCGGGGCATGTGAACGGACGGTTCACCGGGCCCTATTCGGCGCCGAAATCGGGGAGCGTGAGTGAGCCGTCCTCGGCCAGTGGGAAGCCGGGGTTGTGGGCGATCTCCCAGGCGTGGCCGTCCGGGTCGACGAAGGCGCCGGAGTAGAAGCCGATGGCGTTGGTGGCCGCAGGCTTGGTGATGGTTCCGCCGGCCCGCTGGACGGCGGCGAGCAGGGCGTCGACCTCCGCCTCCGAGCGGACGTTGTGCGCGAGGGCTATTCCGCCGAAGCCTCCGGCGGCTCGGGGCTCCAGGCCGCAGTCCCGGGCGAGCTTCTCGCGGCTCCACAGGACCAGCCCCAGACCGCCCGCCTGGAAGAAGACGGTCTCCTCGACTTCCTGGCCCCGCCAGCCCAGGGCCTCGTAGAAGCGCTTGGCGCGGGCGAGGTCGGACACTCCCAGCGTGATCAATGTGATGCGCTGTTCCATGCGATCACGTTACGTCGGCCGCCTGCGTCTCACTCCTGGCGCAGCAGATCCCGTACGGCGGCGAAGGCGGCCTCGGCCGTCGCCGGGTCGGCGCCGGGGCGGGCCAGGGCGCTCCTGGGGATCGGGGTGACGGACGGGAGACCCGCGTAGAGGGTCAGGCCGTCGGGGGCGGGCCCGACCGCGGCGAGCAGGGCCACGCCCTCGCCGGTGCGGGCGATGTCGATGACGCCCGCGAGATACCCCGCGTCGCCGACGACCGTGGCGGGCACGCCGTGCGCGGCGAGGGTCGCGATCGCCCGGCGGCAGATGGCGCACGGGCCCTCGATGGCGACCAGCGGCACCGGAGCGGGCGCGACCGGGCGTTCCCAGCCGGGGACGGCGTGCCAGGTCAGCGGGAGGCCGCCGACGCGGGTGCCCTCGGTGGCGGCGGCCTCGGTGACGTACACCGCGACGTCCACGCTCCGGCGCTCCACTGCTTCGACCAGCCGTGCGGAGCGGTCGATGCGGAAGCGGACCACGACCGAGGACCCGGCCGAGGCCGAACAGCTGCTGGCGGCCCGCAGGCAGGCTCTGCCCGCGCTGGAACGGCTGGGCCGGCCGCTGATCGAGGACATCGCGGTGCCGCGTTCCCGGCTGGCGGAGGCGGTAGGGGAGATCCGCGCGATCTCCGCGCGGCACGGCGTGCCGGTCTTCACCGTCGCGCATGCGGCGGACGGCAACCTGCATCCGATCATCGTGGTCGATCCCGCCCTGGACCGGCTGCCCGAGGCGGCCTGGGAGGCGGCGGGCGAGATCTTCGCGCTGGCGCTGCGGCTGGGCGGGACGCTCACCGGCGAGCACGGCGTGGGGGTGCTGAAGCGGCAGTGGGTCGCCGAGGAACTCGGGCCCGCCGCGCACACGTTGCAGCGGCGGCTCAAGGACGTGTTCGACCCGCGGGGGATCCTCAACCCGGGCAAGAGCCTGTGATGCTCCAAGAACGCTTGCCGCTCAAGGAGACAGGCCCGATGAAATGCCACGATCCGCCGTGTTCTGCGGGCGGTCGCCGCGTGTCCGGGAGCGGCGCGGCGGCCGCTGCGGTCGTATCGTCTGCCACGGCGCGGGCGCCCGGGCATGAGCGGGGACGGCGCCGTTCATCTCCCGGGCCCGGCGCCTTCCCCTGCCTCACCCGCCGGTCGTCAGGGCCGGGCCAGCAGGGTCCGTACGCCCTCGGAGGTGAGCGTCAGCGGGTGCTCGGACCCGGCGTCGATGGTCAGCGACAGATCGTCGGCGGGCCACTGCGAGGCCAGCGCACCGAGCGGCACCAGACGGTAGCGGGAGACGAACGGCAGCAGCCCGGCCATCTCCCCCTCCGAGGTGAACACGGGCACCACCGGGTCGCCGCCCGGCTGCTCGAGGACGGGCAGCGCCACCGCGCTCGGATCGACTGCGTCCTCCTGGCTTGCGTCGTCGGGCACGGGAACGAGCACCTCACTGCCGGCGAGCGTGTCCAGCGCCGCCGTGTCCTCGGTGTTCACGGCCAGCGCGTCCAGCGCCTGCCGGGCAGGTGTGGTGGTGTGGTCGTTGGCAGGTATCTCCATGGCAGATCCCCTGGTAGCGGCGGTCGTACGGCCCGCCCGGGACATGATCGGCCCCCGGCACGGTCCTGCTCGCGTACCCGATCCCAACCAGCCCATTCGTCCGTTCCCCAGGAATTCACCACGGGTGGTTGCCTCAGGGAATCAGCGGTATGTCCTGCGAGGGCAGCCCGAGGCGGTCGCAGCCGACCCGGCGGGTCAGGGGCTCGGCCATGCTCGCTCCCACATGCGTCCAGTACGTGGCCGCGTCCCGGAAGTAGCGCTGCATCCGCTCGCCGTCGCGGGCGTGCCGGGAGCCGGCCGTGCGGAAGAGGATGCCCTGCAGCACGTCCCAGGCGGCGCGCCCGGCGTTCAGGAACATCAGCGCGAGCCGGTTGTCCTCGACGACGGTGAAGGGTGCCTCTCCCGCGACGTTGCGCCGGCACGTCTCCATCCAGTCCTGCGCGGTCTGGCGCAGCGCCGCCTCGGCCATGTCGACGATGCCGAGCGCCTCGCCGAGGTGGCGCTGGTAGTCGTGCAGGTCGGCGCGGGTGCGGTCGGGCTCCAGGGTGAGGGGGCGGGCGGCGACGATCCGGGCGTACTCGTCGGCGGCCGCGTACGCGGTGCCGATCATGATGGCGGCCAGCTCGCCGTGGAAGAAGCTCGGCGCCCGCCCGGCATACATCGGGTTGCCGTGCAGTTCCGAGCCGGTGCTGCCGCCCTCGACGGGCAGGTCGAGCAGGAAGGCCTCGCGGGTGAGGTGGGCGGGGATACGGGCCTGCTCCATGTGGATGCTGTTGGAGCCGCTGCCGCGCAGGCCGAGCACGCCGTGCCAGTCGTCGAGGACCGTCCACACCGAGCGCGGCGCGACGAACAGCACGGGCGGTCCCGGTGCCTCGCCCGGTGCGGCCGGGGCGCGCAGGGTCTGGCCGACGTAGTGCGTGGAGTAGGGGGCGCCGGAGGAGTACGGCCAGGTGCCGTCCAGGACGACATGGCCGTCGCCGTCGGGCTGTGCGACCCCGACGGGTACGGCGGTGGAGGCGGCCCGGAAGTCGCCGTCGGTGCCGAAGATCTCGTCCTGCGCCCGCTCGTCGAAGAGGGTGGCGACCTGGAGGACATGGGCGGCGGTGAGCGAGAGCGCCCATCCGGTGGAGGGGCAGCCGCGGGCGATCTCGGTGACCACGCGGTAGAAGACCGGCAGGCCGAACTCGTAGCCGCCGTAACGCCGCGGCTGGAGCATCCGGTAGAAGCCGGCCTGGAGGAAGTCGTCGTGGGTGTCCTTGGGGTAATGGGTCAACCGCTCGGTCTCCGGCTGACGTTCGAGCAGGGCGGGCCTGAGCGCGACGGCGCGCTCGATGATGTCGTGTTCGGTGAGGTCGGGTTCGGGAGCGGCGAGCACGGTGCCTCCTGACGGGTACGGCCGTCGGTCACGTCACGCGATAGAGGTGATTGAACACGGCAAGTGCCCTGCGGGTACCGACCGGATAAGGCCAAGGTCGCCCGGGATTCAGGTGAGCAGACGGCACGGCAGGGGCCGCTCGTCGGCTCCGCCGCGCCCGTCCGGCTCCACCCGGTACACCTGGGCGCCCGGCACCCGCGTCACCGTCTCCGTCAGCTCCCCGTCCACGAACAGCGCGCCCACCCCGTCGTCCAGCGCCCACCCGGCGGGCAGCGAGCCGTCGGCCACCGCTGCACGGTACGAGGGACGCCGGCCCGGCTCGCTGTCGTAGTGCGGGCAGACCGAGCCGGGCAGCAGGCCAAGGCCGTCGGGCAGGAAGGTGAGGGGGCCGAAGGAGTCGGTGTGCGATCCCTCGGCCCAGCAGTTGGCGCCTGCGCTGATGCCGCACAGCAGGGTGCCCCGGTCGTAGGCCTCGCGCAGCAGCCGGTCCACGCCGTGCGTGCGCCACACCGCCAGCAGGTTCGCGGTGTTGCCGCCGCCCACGTACACGACGTCCTGCGCCAGCAAGAACGCCCGCAGGCCGTCGTCGTCCAACTCCCGCCGGAACAAGGGCAGTACGGTCGGCTCACCGGTGTGGCGTGACCGGAAGACGTCGTAGAACCGTTCGATGTACGCGGGGGCGTCCCCGCTGGCGGTGGGTACGAAGCACACCCGGGGCCGGGCGGCGCGCGTGTGGCGCAGCAGCCAGTCGTCGAGCAGGCCGTCCTCGTCGAGGCTGAAGCCGCCGCCGAGGAGGGCCAGTCGGTGGTGTCGCACGGGAGGGACGGCCACGAAAACGCCTCCTGACGGGTGGGGTGTCCGGAAACCCTGTCGTGTCCTGCACTGGGTGCGCAATCACATATCGCCACCGAGCGACCGGGGCCGGCCGATGAGCAGGCACCGGGCAGGAGGTCAGCTCGGCGGCCGGCGCTCCCGGCGAGGACGAGGGCGCGCCGGCCCATCGGTGCGCGGCGGCTTCCAGGCCGGTGGTGTCGGCGGTGTCGCAGGCCCGGGCGACCACCGTCCGGGCGTACCAACACCCCGGTCGGCGTGGCGTGTTCGTCGCTCACGCTGCTCACTCGCCCGGCCCAGGCCGGCGGCGAGGCGGGCGAACGCGCCGTCCGCAGCGCGGTCGGGCAGCAGGAACCCGCCGCCGTGACCGTGGTCGACCAGTTGGGAACCGACCGCGAGCCACAGATCGGGCACGTACCGCCCGACCAGCGGATGGCCGCCGGGCAGGTCGATGCGCTGGGTGGCGCCGGAGATCGTCTTGACGGCATAAGTCGTGCCGGCGGGAGTGCTCAGCAGGTCGACGACGACCGTGCGCAGCGCGGCCGACTTGGCGTCTCCGCGCAGCACCCCGATCTGGGCCCGCAGTCCAGCACCCAGGCGCCGAGCGGGCGGCGCTCGGCGGCGCTCGCCATGGCTCCCACCAATCTCAAGACGGAAGGAATGCTGGCGATCCTGCTCGCCGGGGGCGTCGCCCCGCAGAGTGCCGCCTGGACCATCGACGCCCTTCTGCTGTACGTGGCCGCCTACTGCCTTGTGGCATCGATCGTGCGTCGGCGCTCGGCAGATGACGACGCCGTCTGGGCGGTCGACCGCGACGAACTGCTACGCCACTTCAGCGCCCTGCCTGCCGACACCTTCCCGCGCATCACCCGCCACGCCGGCGAGCCCACCGCAGGCGAGGGACACGACCGGTGGGACCTGCGCACCAGGACAGGGTGAAGGATAACGGACACCTCGACAACCAAGTCGACCTCTAAAGAGCAACGAGCATGCCCGATTAAAACGCTGTCACACCTGGAAACCTTAAGATCGCTGACAGATTCAAGCCTAGATCAAGTCGAGTTTGCTCTCGTATCTCTCCCAGGCGCCAGCCACCTGTTCCGCCTCTGTACCAATCTCCGGGTCCACACGAATCACGTCGGCAAGCTTGATCTGCCTACGCAGGCCAGCCGTTCCCATCCAGTCGCGGATGAATGCAACCTCAGGAAGAAATGACGCGAAGATCGGACCGAGGCTCCGCATGTCGATCGTGTTTTTGCTATAGCGCAGCACCTTAGCGATCTCAATGACCGGTTCGGGGAACCAGCGGATCTCGACCCGCGACCCACTCGAGACCGCCAGTGATTGGCGAGTCGCCTTATCGTATCGCTGGAACAGGTGACTGGGTGTTATGTACCTGCCGAGGCGAGGGGCACCGGTCCGCGCGCCCGCCCGTGCGTCACCGACGAAGGACTCGCCGAGAGGGATGAAAGGTATGCGGTCATCAGCAAACTGGTATTCATAGGCGGACCTGTCACGCCGCCGTTGGCCCCGGGATTGCAGAGGGTAGTCGCCCCTCCGCTGCCCTTGATTCTGCTTGTTGTCACCTTTACTGAATTCCCTACCGTCTACCACTTCCCTAATGCCTCGTTGACCTCGCAAAAGAAGACTAAGGATCTCTGCGACGACTTGAGGGCCGTCCGCGCTGCGCTCGGCGTTCAGGCAACCGGACAGGAACAGGCAGAGCAGAGCGATGCCCCCCGAACTATCGCGCGAGAGGCGTACCTGTTCGGCGAGGGCCGCCGGGCCTAGCGGAGTCTGGGCTCCGCCGTCGACGACACGCATGAACGGGAGCAGGATCTCCCATCCGTGCATCGTTTTCCGGTTTCGGACATCCTTGGTCGTCATCGCGAATTCCAAATCACGCAGGAGCCCCGGGGAGGCCAGCAGACTGTCCGCGGCCCGCCATGACACCACTCCGGTTAGATCCCTCAGCAGGGCAGCAACAGCGGCATCATCGCCTGGGCCACGCCGTAGCTTGACGAAGGTCGCCACCTCATCGGTCGCCAAGGCGTCGTACTCAGCCACGGTCATAGCACCGGACTTCACTCGGCGCAGGGTCTCCTCTGCTACCAGAAACTCCTGGAACGACCTGTGGGCGAACCGGATGCGCTCGCCGTACCGCCGGTCGAGCGGGGACGCTGCCACCAGGTCTCGACGCGTCACGGAGATGTCCCGGCCGGCTGCGTACGGCGCAACCAATTCGTCGGGCAACTGATCCGCGGTCAGGATTCCCGTGCTGCGCTGCTCCCACATCCAGAATGCGATCCGCGCAAGGAAATCACGCCGGACGGCTCGGTCGAACGCCAATCGGTGCTTTTTGCTCTCCTCTCGCAGCATCACCTCGGTGATCAGCTGATCCACGAAGGTGTCGTACAGCGTCTCCAGGTTCAGGTCCTCGATGTCGCCGGTGTAGTTGGGGAGGATGTCTGCGAGCATGCGCAGCTGGACCGGGCGCCGACAGATATCTCGCAACTCAGGTGACTGAACCTGTTGCCATATTCGCTCCGTGTCGAAGGGTCGCCCATTGATCGACTCCACGTAGCAAAGATACCGCTCGAGAAACTGCGCAATCTGGGGAGTCTCCAGGGGCGCAAGTTCGACCTCAAAGTAGTCCGCGCTCGCTGGCTCATGACTTTTGGAGAGCCGTCCCGGGATCTGCCCGTGCAGCGCCTCTGCCTGCTCCTCGTCGTTCTCGAATGCGGTGGGCCGCCCGAGCAACATAACCTTGGCCTTCTCGCCGACTAGGCGTCCGATCTGGGCGAGATTAAACTTGAATTCCGGCCAGGTCACGAGGTGTTTCATTTCGTCAAAGCCGTCGAAGATAACGACAAACTTACCGCGCCGGTTCAGTTCCAGGAACTTAGGAAACGAGTAGCCCTGCACCTGATTGGCCGCGGTGAAGTGCGCTCCGATGAGTCCTTCGAGGCTCTGCTCGGATGAGACGTCGCCGAGCTTGATCAGGACGGGAACGCGGGCGAGGTCGTTCTTGGCCGCCCGCGCCGCGAGGACCGAGGTTAGCCGGATCGCGAACGAGGATTTACCCAGCCCGTAGGAGCCGAGCACTGCTACCGGGCGACCGAGCGGAATGGTGGACTTCGGGTCGTCGTCGATCCACCTGAGGACCTCGGTTTCCAAGTCCAGGCCGTCATGCGTGGCTGGCGCGACGTAGTAGCTTGCAAGGCCGTCGGGAGAATCCCTGAATAACTGCGCCGCAATGCGCAGGTAGCCGCGCAGGTTCAGGCCACTGGCGACCAGGGCGTCCAGCGTGCGAACCACCAGCCCGGGCCGAGAGTCCGCGAACCTCACGGCCTGCACAGACGGGGGCACCTCGGTCACGATGAGCAGCTCGTTGATCGCCCCGGTGGACCACAACCTCTCGTACCCGAACCACAGGAATTCCAGATCCTTTTCGGACAAGGGCTGTCCGTTGGCCATGCAGACGACGCCGACCAGCCAGTCCTGGTGATACCGAGTAGTGCGGCCGAGTAGGTCGAATTCCTTGCCCTCAATCACCTCGCCCGCTGCCACGTCATAGCCATCGATGTCCAAGTACTCCTCGACAAGACGGCGGAACTCCGCCTCGCCGACCTGGCTGGTGGACGGAGTCTCCTCGTACACGTTGACCGCGAGCAGCTCCGATGGCGGCACGACCTGCTCGAGCAACTGCATGAGGTGCTCGGTTCGGGCCACCCACACCGAGTCCCGCAGCCAGCCATCCTGTGAGTTGTATCGGGATGACACGATCCCTAGCAGGAGACCGTCATCGGACCGGCGCACTGGCGCGCCGCTCATGCCTCGCATGACAGCCTTGGACTCCAGTCGGCCAAGGTGGACAAGACCGTCGCGCTGGGCGCTACCCTGCCATTCGCCAGCGGCATCAAGCCAGTCGTACTTGTGCTTGTCGGTGATATCGGGCACACCGGTGATGGTTACCTTGGTGAAGGGCAAAACGGCGTCGGAGAGAACGACACCCTTGATCGGCTCAAGGCACTCCCGCTGCGCTCGGAGAATTGCCAGGTCACTGATCTGGTCCTTCGCGAGAACGGTCGCGCTGATTAGCGCCTCCGCACCATCCAGTACGCCAACCTCGACGTTGCCGCCCACCTCGGCAGACAACTGGTCGAGAACATGACTTGCCGTCACCACGATGAGCGGTGCTACCGCAAAGCAAGTGCCTGTCGGCCTGCCGTCTTCTCCGAAGATCCCGCCCACCTGGTTTCCATGACGAGGACTCATGGGTCGATTCCTTCGGGTTGGATGGCAAGGGTCGGTGACGGGATCAGGGTGTGGCAGGCGTCATGTCGTAGCTCAGGTGCACGACGATGGATGCCTGGACACCTCCGCCAGCGACAACGACACCACCCTGAGCCGTGAAAGCGAGCCCAAGCTCAACCTCGATGCCGCTCGGGGCCGCCGCCGCCCTCGCCAACCGCCCTGCGGTCTCTGAGACGCTCTTGGCCACCGCCTCGATGGCCTCTCCCGCCTGCTGCAAGGCATCGACTGCGCGATCTCGCAGACGGTTGCCGGCGTTTGTCTCCTCCGAACCGGCTGGAATCACAGTGCTGACAAGGACTCTCTGGTCTCCGAACGTAAGCTCTGTGAGCACGCTGTTCATGGAAAAATCCTAGCGGCAACAACGGTTCAGCATCGGCTGCTCCCCAAATATCGACCACATCTGCCACAACTGCAGGGCCAGAGGACGCCAAAGAATTACTTGCTGCTCCTAGTACTCCAGCCGTAGATCGTGATCTTCATGGCTGAAGTTCGGCTTGGATTCGGTAGTGGCTGCGACGGGCACGGGCTTGGTGGCGTCGTCGCCATGTGGACCAGCGCCATCGCTGGACCGGGTCTTGGACTGGTCGAGCACGGTGAGCGGTGAGCAGGCGCTGAATCCCGTTGCAGGTGAGCGGGATCAGCCCGCCAAGTCTTGTGCCGTCGTCACTCGCGGGCTGGTCACGGCGTTCGAGGGCGGCTGTGACGGCAAGGAAGGCATGTGCGAGCAGGGCAAGGGTCACCCAGCGATGCCAGGAGTCCCAGCGGCGGACCTGGTGCTCGTCCAGCCCGGTCAGCGTCTTCGAGCTCTGGAAAATCTCCTCCACCGTCCAACGGCTTCCCGCGACCTCGACCAGCGTGGACAGCGGCACCGGGCGGGGCGAGTAGCAGCGGTAGTAGGCGAGTTCGCCAGTACGCCGGTTGCGGCGGATCAGCAGGTGCTGCTGGCCTACCAGGCCGGGAGCGGTGAGGGCGACCTGTACCCAGTCGTACCAACGGTGGCCTTTTGCACCGCGTCCGGCGGGCAGCTTCTGCCAGGCCGGCTTGGGGATCTTCTTGGTCAGGTGGTCGGCGCGTTGAGGGCCTGCCGGAGTGGGGACGCGGTGCGTGCTGGAGACCGCCAGCACGTAGCCGAGCTGGCGCCTCTCCAGGGCGGCACGGAGTTTCGGGTTGTTGCCGTAGACCTCGTCGCCGGCCGCCCACGCGGCCGGAACTTCCGCGTCCAGGGCGCGTTCGATCATCTAGTGGGCGAGCTGCGGTTTCGTCGCGAAGAGCAACTCCTCGGGGACGGCGGCCTGCCGGCAGCGTTCCGGGTCGCTCGTCCAGGACTTGGGCAGGTAGAGCGCGCGGTCGACAGCAGCATGTCCGTGCCTGGAGGTATAGGTCAGGTAGACGGCGACTTGCGCATTCTCGATCCGCCCGGCGGTGCCGGTGTATTGGCGCTGGACTCCGACGGTGCGGTTGCCCTTCTTCAGGTCGCCGGTCTCGTCGACCACCAGCACGGCCTGGTCGTCGGCCAGGTGCTCCAGCACGAACGCACGCAGGTCGTCGCGAACGAGGTCGGCGTCCCATTTGGCCCGGCCGAGCAGATGCTGCAGGCCGTCCGGGGTGGTGTCCCCAGCGTGCTCGGCGATGGTCCAGCAGTTCTTCCGGGGCAGGTCCGCCATCAGCCCGAGCAGCAACTGCCCTGCGCGACGCCGAGGTTCGACCCGGCTGAATTGTCCCGCAATCCGCGCCATCAGGTCCTCGAACAGCGTCTGCCATTGGGCAGGTACCACGCTGTCCCCCGCGGCCACCGCAAGATTGTTAGTCTTCACAGACCGATGATCAGCGGTGGCCGCGCCTATCCCCGCGCCGGCCTCCACCAGCGAGATCGCGAACCACTAAGGGTCTTGGGGCTACGAGTCGAACCAGCGGTACCAGATGGGCGTGCCGACGCCTGCGTGCCAGCTCTCGTGAGCGGCACGGCGCTGTTCGGGCGTTGTCAGCGACTCCTCGTGGGCCAGCCAGTCGAGGTACCACTCCGCGAACGTCGCCGCTCGGCGGCCATCGTTGAGCAGCGGGTTCAGGCGATCGCACGTTGCACGCCCGTCGAACCACATGGTCCCTCGCATGGGCCCGCTGACCACGAGAAGCGTGTAGAAGCCGCAGCCGTCGTCGTGGAGAAAGACGGCCCCGGTGACCCGAGCGGCTTCGATTGCATCGGCGGCCTCCTGCCAGGCGTTGTGATCAGCTTGGTAGGCCGCATCGGACAGGTAGTCCTCCCGCTTCGGCTGGCGGTCCCACGCATCCTCGCTTGCCGCCAACGCGGCGTCGTGGTCGGGAAAGGGGACATGCAGCTTCTCGTGGTCCCCATATCGAGCGCCTTCCCAATCCCAGCGCGACCCGTTGAACTGCAGCTTCCGCACCCGGCCGCCCGCACTGACATGCAACAGGTACTGGCGGTAGCCCTCGGGGAACTCCACCCCGAACTGTTCCTCGGCCTGGCGCACCTGCGTCTCGCTCAGGACTTCCGGGAGCTCCTGTCTGCCGAGATCGGTGCTCTGCCGTGCGTAGAGAGCGACGGTCCGATCCCGCACCTCATCCCAGTTCACTGCCTGCATGCCCGGCAAGATAGCCGGTCGACTGACAGTTGCGTCGGCCTGACCGGGGCGCCAGCGGCAACCGCAACAGCCCGGTAACGGAGATCACGATCTACGGCTGGAGTACTAGAGGGAGCGTCAGGGACGGGATGCGGCCTGCGATGGGTGTGGCTTGCTTCGAGTGACGTCCCCGGTCAGTCGCCGAGGACGCAGTCTCCGTGTTCGGCACCGAGGTAGTGCCGTTCCCACCTTCGTGTGGCGTAGAAACGCCAGTACTTCTCGCAGTCTTGGCTGTTGTCGATCACGATGCGGCGCTAGAGGAGCTTCGGCGCCCTCGACGCTCCGCCTGAAGCTGGTGATGTCGAAGCGGTCGCGCTCAGATGTCGGCACGCGCATTCAACCACTTCGGTCGCGATCGACCACGCCCGCTCGAGTGTCTGGTCGTAAGGCAGGTACGGCTCCTTGCTCTCAAGAGAGTACACGCGCTCTTTCACCCCGCCGCGCCGCCCGGCTGGCGCCGACCACGAGGCGGTGCTCGTCGGCCTTTTCCGTGATCGAGGAGGCCGCATGGGCCGAGCGTCCACGCAGGATTGGCAGGGCCTGCTCGGCAACCCAGTCCTCAACAGCCGGACCGTCCTAGGCGAAGATGCACCAAGCCGCCGGCCACACGTACTCAAGTACCTGGACGAGATCGACGACAAGGCGGACCGCCATGCTCCGGCCCTGGCCTCGGCATACCATCTCGCCCTCGAACTCAAGGCCGACGCGATCGTGGTCGAGAAGAACTACGGCGGAGCCGGTCTCGGGATACAGCTGTGCCCACCCGGCGGCCTCCACCGCCGGCACCGTCACCCGGTGGGTCTGAACATGATCCGGATGCCCGCTCAGCCCGCCGTAACCGTCGTGGGTGACCACGACCTCCGGCCGGAACTCCCTGATGTGCGCCACCAGCCGCCCCACCGCCTCGTCCAGCGGTGCGTCGCACAGCCGCGCGGCCCCGGGCGCCGACTCCGGTACCCGCGCATCGGCGTACCCGAGCATCCGCGGCTTCCCGGCCCCCAGCACCCGCAACGCCTCCGCCAGCTCCCCGGCCCGCCAGGTCCCCTCACTCCAGGTCGCGGTGACGACAGCGGTCCGGGCCCCGGAGTCCGCGTGCTGCGCGAGCACGCCTCCCGCGGACAGGGATTCGTCGTCCGGGTGCGCGAAAACCGCGAGGAGGCTGGGCAGGGGCACGGTGGATTCCTTCCGGGGACAGCCGGGTCGCGCTGCTTCGGTGGTTCACCGGCGCCTGGGCCGGTCGTCGCTCACCCCGCCTCTCCGAGCAGTTCGGCGACGGTGGTCACGCGGATCAGCGGGCGGTACAGGTCCATGATGTGCAGCGCCTTGGTGTGCGAGTCGTCGTCCGCGCCCGCGCAGGCGTCGGCGGCCACGAGCACCTCGACACCGGCGTCGGCGGCGGCGAGGGCGGTGGACAGGATGCAGCAGTCGGTGCTGACGCCGGCCAGGACCAGGCGCCCCTCGGGGCCTAGGTGCCGGGCGAGTTGAGGGGTCCACTTGCCGAAGGTGGGGGCGTCGACGACGTGCCGTGCCCCGTGGGCGAACTCGTCGGCCAGCTCCCAGAGTCGGGCGTCGGGCGGCTGGAGGGCGAAGCGCCACTGCTGGTAGTAGGCCTGCCAGGCGCCGTCCGGCTGGGCGGGGGCCAGGAAGCGGGTGAAGGCGACCCGGTCGCCGTAGGCCGGCAGCAGGCGTCGTACTCCTGCCGCGGCCTCGGAAAAGCGGGGGGTGGCCCAGGGGCTGTCGGGGTCGGCGAAGACGCGCTGCATGTCGATGACGGCGAGCAGTCCGGTGGTGGACGGGGTCATGCGATCGGCACCTCCTCCCCCGCGGCCGGGCTCGGCGCTTCGGCCTCCTGGGCGCGGACGCGGGCGCTGCCCAGGGCCAGGGTGCCGAGGAAGGCGAGTGCGAGGGCGGCGAGGACGCCGAGGTTGGCGTAGGCCCAGGCGCCGGACTTCCCGCCGAGGCCGAGCGGTTCGAGGAGGTAGCCCTGCCAACTGAGCCAGTCGGCCGCGGAGTTGGTGACCAGGCCCCAGCCCAGCGCGGTGGCGGCGAGGGTGAGGAGCAGCGGGGCGGGCGGTACGTCGCCGTAACGGCCCGCGGGGCGGTAGAGGTCTGCCTCGTCGTAGTCGCGGCGACGCAGGGCGAGATCGGCGAGCATGATGCCGCACCAGGCCGCGATGGGGACGCCGAGGGTGGTCAGGAAGCCCATGAACTGGCCGAGGAAGTCGTCGGCGAAGAAGACGATGTAGATCGAGCCGGCGATCATCAGGACGCCGTCCACGAAGGCGGCCAGATAGCGGGGGATCCTGATGCCTGCCGACAGCAGGGCGAGGCCCGAGGAGTAGATGTCGAGGACCGCGCCGCCGACCAGGCCGAGCACCGCGACCACGGCGAAGGGGACCAGGAACCAGGTGGGCAGGATGGTGGTGAGGGCGCCGATCGGGTCGGCGGCGACGGCCGTGTCGAGTCTGGTGGAGGAGCCGGCCAGCAGCAGGCCGAAGACCAGCAGGAGCAGCGGGGCCACGGATGCGCCGAAGGTGGTCCAGCCGATCACCCCTCGGCTCGACGAACTCCGGGGCAGATAGCGGGAGTAGTCGGCGGCGGCGTTGACCCAGCCGAGACCGAAGCCGGTCATCATGAACACCAGGGCGCCGATGAACTCCTGGGCGGAGCCCGCCGGGAGGGCGCTGACGGTGCTCCAGTGGATGTGGTCGGCGACGAGCGCGATGTACACGACGGTCAGGACGCCGGTGACGACCGTGATCACGGTCTGCAGCCGCATGATCAGGTCGAAGCCCATCACGCCGCCGATCACGGTGAGGGCGCCGACCAGGACGAGAGCGACCACCTTGGTCTCCGTGCCGCCTCCCCAGCCGAGCCGTGCGAACACCGTCGCGGTGGCCATGGTGGCGAGCGCGCACAGCACGGTCTCCCAGCCGACGGTGAGCACCCAGGAGATCACCGAGGGCAGGCGGTTGCCGCGCACCCCGTACGCGGCGCGACTGAGGACCATGGTCGGCGCCGAGCCGCGCTTGCCGGCCACCGCGATGAACCCGCAGAGCAGGAACGAGAAGACGATGCCGATGACGCCCGCGGTCAGCGCCTGCCAGAAGGAGATCCGGAAGCCGAGCGCGAAGGCGCCGTAACTCAGGCCCAGGATGGAGACGTTGGCGCCGAACCAGGGCCAGAACAGGGTCCGCGGGGTGCCCTTGCGCTCGGCGTCGGCGATGACGTCGAGGCCGTGCGTCTCGACCTGGAGCGGCCGGCCCGCGGCTCTGTTGTCGGGAGTGTCCGGGGAGTCTGCCATCGTCGTCCTACCTGTCCGGGCTGGTGTTGCCCGAAGCCTTGTCGGCGCAGGTCGGGGCGTCAAGGCCGCACCGGACGGGTGCGCCGGCCACGACTGCGCACAGGGGCGCGATCCCGTGAACCGCAAGGGCAGCCTCGTCCGATGAGGGGGCGAACAGGAAAGATCCCGGTACCCGTTCGGGCACCGGGACCCTCAGGGAGGAACCGGATCGATGACCGCCTTTGTCGCCTTCGCCTTGTACGCCGTGGTGGTCGTGCTGTGCCTGCACGCCTTCGTGGACTGCGTCAGGACCCCGGACTCACGGGTCCGCCACCTGCCCAAGGCGATCTGGCTGCTGCTGATGTTCATGGCACCGGTGCTGGGCGGGATCGCCTGGCGCAATCTCGGCAAGGGGCCCGCCCTGCCCTCCCCGCTGCCGGGGCAGTACGCCCGGGACCGCGGCGGGCGGACATGGGCGCAGGTGTAGGTGCCCGGCTGGTCAGATCGTCGTCTCGGAGCGTTCCGGCGCGGTCCAGTGGGTGTGGAAGGTGCCGGGGCAGTCGGTGCGGTGGTAGGTGTGGGCGCCGAAATAGTCCCGCTGACCCTGCAGGAGCGCGGCGGGCAGGCGGCCGGCGCGCAGGGTGTCGTAGTGGGCGAGGGCGGCGGAGAAGGCGGGGACGGGGATGCCGCGCCGGGCGGCGGAGGCGATGATCTCCCGCCAGGGGACCTGCGCGTCGGTGATCTCCATGGCGAACTCCATCTCGCCGAGCAGACTGACCAGGTCGCGGTCGAAGGCGTAGGCGGCGCGGATGCGGTCGAGGAAGGAGGCGCGGATGATGCAGCCGCCGCGCCAGATCCGGGCGACGGTCCCGAGGTCGATCTTCCAGCCGTACTCGGCGGCCGCGTCCTGGATCATCTTCCAGCCCTGGTCGTAGGCGATGACCTTGGACGCGTACAGGGCGTGCTCGACCTGTGAGGTGAAGCGTTCGGCCTCGGTGCGGCTGAGCGGGGACCGCGTGCCGCCGGGCAGGCCCGAGTAGGCGGCGCGCAGGTCGCGCTGGCCGGAGGCCGCGCGGGCGAAGGTGGCCTGGGCGATGGCGGTGACCGGCGAGCCAAGGTCGAGCGCGGTCTGCACGGTCCAGCGGCCGGTGCCCTTCTGGCCCGCGGAATCGGCGACGATGTCGACGAACGGGGCGCCGGTGACGGGGTCGGTGTGGGCGAGCACCTCGGCGGTGATCTCGATCAGGTAGGAGCCGAGCCGGCCCTTGTTCCAGTGGCTGAAGACCTCGGCGATCTCGGCGGGGGTGTAGCCGGCTACCTGGCGGAGCAGGTCGTAGGCCTCCGCGATGAGCTGCATGTCGGCGTACTCGATGCCGTTGTGGACCATCTTGACGAAGTGCCCGGCGCCGTCGCTGCCGATGTGCGCGGCGCAGGGTTCGCCGGTGACCTTGGCGCTGATGGTCTCGAACATGGGGCCGAGGACGGCGTACGCCTCCACCGAACCGCCGACCATGATCGACGGCCCTTCGAGGGCGCCCTCCTCGCCGCCCGAGACGCCGGTGCCGACGAAGTGGATGCCGCGTTCGCGCAGGGCTGCCTCGCGGCGGCGGGTGTCGGCGAAGTGGGCGTTGCCCCCGTCGATGATCATGTCGCCGGGCTCGAGGAGCGGGGCGAACTCGTCGATGACCGCGTCGGTGGCCTCCCCGGCCTGCACCATGATCATCAGTCGGCGGGGGCGTTCGAGGGCGGCCACGAAGTCCGCGGGCGTCTCGGCGGGGACGAAGGTTCCCTCGTCCCCGTACACCTCCATGAGCGCGCGGGTGCGGCCCGCCGTGCGGTTGTGGACGGCGACGGTGTAGCCGTTGCGGGCGAAGTTCCGCGCCAGGTTGCGGCCCATCACGCCCAGGCCGGTCACGCCGATGGCTGCGGTTGCGTTCATGGTGTACGTCCCTCGGTCGGTCCGGTGGCGGTCGCGGGGCGGGCGTGCCCCATGCCCGTCAGGTACGGACGGGCGGCCGGATCGTCTCGATTCCGGGTCTGGACGCCTGCGAGGAGCGGTGTGACGAACCCCGCTCAAACGATCGATCAAACAGGGATTAACATATGAGCGCTGCCTAGCTCGAAAGATGGATCTGTGACTGTCAACGACGACTCGTTCACCAACTGGAAGACCCGCGAGGAGATCGCGGAGTCGATGATCCCGATCATCGGGAAGCTGCACCGCGAGCGGGACGTGACGGTCCTGCTGCACAGCCGCTCCTTGGTGAACAAGTCGGTGGTCAGCATCCTCAAGACGCACCGGTTCGCGCGGCAGATCGCCGGCGAGGAGCTCTCGGTCACCGAGACCCTGCCGTTCCTGGTGGCGCTCACCGCGCTCGACCTCGGCCCCTCGCAGATCGACATCGGCATGCTCGCGGCGACGTACAAGGCCGACGACCGCGGTCTGTCGGTGGAGGCGTTCACCGCGGAGGCCGTCGCGGGCGCCACCGGCGCCAACAAGATCGAGCGCGGCGAGGGCCGTGACGTCGTCCTCTACGGCTTCGGGCGCATCGGCCGCCTGGTGGCCCGCCTGCTGATCGAGAAGGCGGGCTCCGGCAACGGGCTCAGGCTGCGCGCGATCGTGGTGCGCGGCGGCGGCGAGCAGGACATCGTCAAGCGGGCCTCGCTGCTGCGCCGGGACTCCATCCACGGCCAGTTCCAGGGCACCATCACGGTGGACGAGGCGAGCAGCACGATCTTCGCCAACGGCAACGCGATCAAGGTGATCTACGCCAACGACCCGTCGGAGGTCGACTACACAGCGTACGGCATCAGCAACGCCATCCTGATCGACAACACCGGCAAGTGGCGCGACCGCGAGGGCCTGTCCCAGCACCTGCGCCCCGGCATCGACAAGGTCGTGCTGACCGCTCCGGGCAAGGGCGACGTCCCCAACATCGTGCACGGCGTCAACCACGACACCATCAAGCCGGACGAGCAGATCCTGTCCTGCGCGTCCTGCACCACCAACGCGATCGTGCCGCCGCTGAAGGCCATGGCGGACGAGTACGGCGTGCTGCGCGGCCATGTGGAGACCGTCCACTCGTTCACCAACGACCAGAACCTGCTGGACAACTACCACAAGGCCGACCGCCGCGGCCGTTCCGCGCCGCTCAACATGGTCATCACCGAGACCGGTGCCGCCTCGGCCGTCGCGAAGGCGCTGCCGGACCTCAAGGCGCCCATCACCGGCAGCTCGATCCGCGTGCCGGTGCCGGATGTCTCGATCGCGATCCTCAGCCTGCGACTCGGCCGCGAGACCGACCGCGAGGAGGTCCTCGACTATCTGCGCAATGTGTCGCTGACCTCGCCGCTGAGGCGCCAGATCGACTTCACCACCGCTCCCGACGCGGTCTCCAGCGACTTCATCGGCTCGCGCCACGCCTCGATCATCGATGCGGGTGCCACCAAGGTGGACGGCGACAACGCCATCCTCTACCTCTGGTACGACAACGAGTTCGGCTACTCCTGCCAGGTCATCCGTGTCGTCCAGCACGTCTCCGGGGTGGAGTACCCGACGTTTCCCAGCCCGGCGGTCTGACCTCGGTGATCCGTCCGGTCAAGGGTCGGCAATGACCGCTTGACCGGACGCCTCCGGGGAATGAATCCGGCCACAGGGGCGGGTCATCACACTGGAGGTGCCGTGACCACTTCGTCGGAACCGCGGGTGTCGGGCCTGGAGATCCGCTCCATCGACTACGTCCCGCTGGACGAGCGCCACGGCAAGCTGTGGCATCTGGGCCCGCTGTGGTTCATGTCGAACGCGCAGATCGCCACCCTCGCGGTGGGTCTGATCAGCATCACCGAGGGCGGCAACCTCATCTGGTCGCTGATCGCGATCGTGACGGGCACCGTCCTCGGCACCTTCTTCATGGCCTTCCACTCGGCCCAGGGCCCGCAGCTGGGCCTCCCGCAGATGATCCAGTCGCGGCCCCAGTTCGGCTATGTGGGTGCCCTGCTGGTGTGGCTGTTCGCCTATGTGCAGTACGCGGGCTTCAACGTCTTCAACACCATCCTCGCCGGTGAGGCGATGCACACCACGGTGCACGGCGGCGTCAAGCTGTGGGTGGTCGTGGTCACCGTCGTCGCCCTGGTGATCGCGCTGGTCGGCTACGACGTCATCCACCGGGCCGAGCAGTTTTTGACGTACTCCTTCCTGGTGGTCTTCGGGATCTTCACGGTGGGTGTCCTGGCCACGCTGCACTACCCGGCGGGCTCCTTCGACCTCGGCGCCTTCAAGGCCACACCGTTCCTCGCGCAGTTCGGCGTGGTCGCCGGCTACCAGATCAGCTGGGCCATCTATGTGTCCGACTACTCGCGCTACCTCCCGCCGGGCGTGACCGTCCGCAAGACCTTCTACTGGACCTACTTCGGTTCGGCGCTCGGCGGCATCTGGCTGATGGTCCTCGGGGCGCTGCTCGCCGCATGGGCGGGCAAGGACTTCGAGACGATCAAGTCGATCAACGCGGCCGGCGACAAGGTGTTCAGCGGGTTCGGCGCGATCGTGCTGCTCTTCGCCGTGCTGGGCCTGGTCTCCGTCACCGCGCTGAACATGTACGGCGGTTCGCTGACCCTCATCAGCGCCATCGACTCGATCAGACGGGTGACGCCGACGCTCGGCGTGCGGCTGGTGACCATCGGGCTGACGGCGGCGCTCTCCCTGGTCGGCGCACTGGCCGCGACCTCCCACTTCCTCGAGAACTTCAACAACTTCCTGCTGCTGGTGCTCTATCTGTTCATCCCGTGGACCGCGGTCAACCTGATGGACTACTACGTGGTGCGCCGCGGCCACTACGCCATCGCCGAGATCTTCAACCCCCGTGGAATCTACGGCCGTTGGGGCTGGCACGGCATCATCGCCTACCTGGTGGGCTTCGCCGTCATGATCCCCTTCTTCTCCGTCGGCACCCTCTACACCGGCCCCGTCGCCGACGCACTCGACGGAGCCGACATCTCGCTGTTCATCGGTCTGCCGGTCGCCGCGGCGCTGTACTGGCTGCTGACTCGTTCGATCGACGTGGAGGCCGAGCAGCGGATCGCGGAGGCCGAGGCGGAGGCTCTGGAGCAGGCGGCACACGAGCACCGCGAGCCCTGACCGCTCCCCGGCGAGTCGCCGCCGTCGAAGACGGTCGGGAGATGTGACCCAGACCATAAGGAGAACGATGCCGTTTCGCTAATAGGGAGAGCTATGCTGTTCTCCAGGTGAACGAAACCGTTTCGTTTAGAGGCGGGAAGGACAGCCATGGTCTCCGTACTCATCGTCAACGACCAGTCCCTGCAACGCGTCGGCCTGCGCATGCTCCTGACGGCAGAGCCCGATCTGACCGTGGTCGGCGAAGCAGCGAGCGCAGCCGAGGCGGTCGGCAAGTGCTCCGCGCTCCGTCCGGACGTCGTCCTGATGGACAGCCACCTCGCCGGCACTGACGACATCGAAGCCATCCGGCGCATCGCACGCCCCGCACACCTCCCGCGGTTCCTCTCATCCTCCGAGACCGCCACGCCGGCCGGGCCCCCTCCCCGCGTCCTGGTCCTGACCTCGACCCCGCACGAGAGGCACGCCTACGCCGCCCTGCGCGCCGGCGCGGCCGGATTCCTCCTCACCGACGCCGCCCCGGACGAACTGACCGCGGCCATCCGCGTGGTGGCCGCAGGAGACGCGGCGATCACGCCCGCCCTCACCCGTGCGCTCATCGACGCGGTCCGCGAGCAGCCGGCCGGCCGCCCCGCCGGGCGGGAGGCCGGACTGAACACCCTCACCGAACGCGAACGCGACGTCCTGACCGCCGTCGCCTCAGGCTGGTCCAACACCGAGATCGCCATCCGTCTGTCCATCGCCCCGACCACCGTCAAATCCCACGTCAGCCACATCCTCGCCAAGATCGGCGCCCGCGCCCGCGTGCAGGCCGTGACGTTCGCCTACGAATCGGGGCTGATACGCCCGGCGGCCTGAGGGGCCGTTCTACAGCGGCGGTCGCACGGGGCCGTCAGCGGCGCCGGGCTCGTTGACGGTGAGCCGGGTGAACTCGCCTGCTGCCCGAGGCAGCAGCCTTCTCGCGGCGGGCAGCGACACCACTTCCCATACCTGGTACGCCGTCCCCGAGAACGTCCCGTCGCAGAAGAAGCGACCGCAGGTACGGGCGGATCCGGGCCGCAAGCCCGCCTCGACGCCCGGCGGGCACCGCGGCCGTCGCGCGCCACATCGGCCGGCCCCCAGGGCGTTGCAGAACCGGCTCCCCGGCGGAGGCATCGCCCCTGCTCCGCCCCCATGTGCCGGTCGTCCGTCCCGGAACTCCCGCGGAATTGTCCGTGATCAGTAACAGACGGATCCCTGAGCAACCTTTCGCCGTCCTGACAGGTGCACAAGCAACACCGGGATGACAGGGGCGGGGCAGAAATGGCGCGGCATGGCGGGCGGGGTTGGTACGGCCGGGTATTCGCGGCGGCGGTCGGGGTGACGGCGGTGGCGGCGGCCACCTCGGTGTGGACCGCGCAGGCGGGCCCCTTCAGCGGGCAGCACTCGGGCACCTCGGCCCACCCCTCCTCGGCGGCGGGCGCCGGCCGGACGACCCCGGTGGCGGCGAGCATCGTCCACGCCTCGGACCGGGGCGCCCGGGGCGTCAACATCACCATCGACGACGGGCCGGACCCGGTCTGGACGCCGCAGGTCCTCCAAGTGCTCAAGGACAGCGGGGTGAAGGCCACCTTCTGCATGGTCGGTACCCAGGCCCAGGCGCACCCGGACCTGGTCAAGGCCGTGGTGGCGGCCGGGCACCGGCTGTGCGACCACACGGTGTCGCACGACACCACCATGGACAAGAAGCCCAACTCCTACCAGTCCAAGGAGATCCTGGACGCCGCCGGCATGATCACCAAGGCCTCCGGGGGCGTCCGGCCGCTGTACTACCGGGCCCCGGGCGGTGCCTTCACGCCCTACAGCAGGCACCTCGCCGCCGGGCAGGGGATGCGGCCGCTGGGCTGGAACGTGGACTCCAAGGACTTCGAACGCCCCGGCACCGCCGCCATCATCACCACCGTCAAGAACGAGCTGTCCAACGGCCCGACGATCCTCTTCCACGACGCCGGCGGAGACCGCTCGCAGACCGTGGCGGCCCTGCGCGAGATCCTGCCGTGGCTGAAGCAGCAGGGGTACTCGTTCGGCTTCCCGGTGCGCTGAGCACCTGCCCGGCAACTGCCGCTCGCGCGTCAGAGCCTGGCGCCGAAGTCCTGCGTCCACCACGGCCCGCCCGACCCGTCGTGGACGCCCACGCCGATGTCCTTGAACGAGCAGTTGAGGATGTTGGCGCGGTGGCCGGGACTGTTCATCCAGGACTCCATCACCGCCTCCGGCGTCTGCTGGCCCTGGGCGATGTTCTCCCCGTACGTGGACCACTTGTAGCCCGCGGCGGTGATGCGCTGCCCGGGGTCGAGGCCGTCCGGATCGGTGTGGTCGAAGAAGTCGCGGGCGGCCATGTCGTCGGAGTGGCCCTGCGCGGCCTTCTCCAGTTGCGGGTCCTCGGTGAGCGCGCCGCAGCCGTTGGCGGCCCGTTCCTTGTTCACCAGGGCGACCACCTGCGCAACGGTCTCCGAGGGCGTCGACGACACCTCGGGTGTGCCGGTCGCCGTCCGCGTCGGGCGGGCGGACGGGCGGGGAGCCGGCGCGTCCTTCTTCGCGGGGCGCGGGCTCTTGGAGGAGCTCGCCTTCTTCGTCGATGACGCGGAGGGAAACGCAGACGTGGAGGCCGGCGGCGGAGTGTCGACCGCACCGGACTCCGACAGCTCCACGACAGGGGCACCCGCGGTGTGTTCGGCGCTCGCCCCTTCGCCGCCGGCCCCGGGATCCGTGCCGAAGTACCAGAGGCCGCCGCCCGCCACACAAGCCGCCACGACCGCCCCGCCGACGGCCCGGCGCCGGTTGCGCCGGCGGCGGCGCACCTCGCTCCGGGACGCCCGCCCGCGCGCGGCACGGTGTCCGGCCCCCGGGCCCGATCCGGTACGGCCACCGGAGCTGCCGGAGGGCGACGGCGCCGCGCCGGGCATGGCCATCCCGGCTTCGGCCATCCCTCCCCAGGCGGCGCGCACGCCCGTCAGCAGCGAGGGCGCCGCGGCAACCAGTGCCAGCCCGGCCAGCAGCCCCTCCACGGGCATCAGCCCGCTCCACAGGCCCGAGCACCGCCCGCAGCCACGGGCGTGCCGGGCTATTCGTTTGCGCCACAGCGCCGAGGGCCGCCCGTCCCAGGTGCCCAGCATGCCGCACAGTTCCCGGCACGGCGGCTGCGCGTCGAGCGCACGCACCACCACGCGGGCCGCCTCCAGCTGCGCCTTCATCCGCTGTACCCGTACCGCAGTGTGCTGCGGCGACAACTCGAGGGCGGCAGCCACCTCGGCTCGGGTCAGCTCGCCGGCGCACTCCAGCCACCACAGCGACAGCAGCCCCCGGTCGTCGGGCTCCAGCCAGCGCGTGGCGCGCGCTGTTTCCTCGCGCTGGCCGGAGAGCTGCAACTGTACGAGGGTGAGGTCCACGAAGTCGGCGCCCGGATCGGCGAGTTCCTCGGCCTCCTCCACGGTGCCCAGGGCGAACTGCCGGTCCTGCCAGTGCTTGCGGATCTCGTTCATCGCGATCGCCACGAGCCAGGAGCGGAAGCTCTCGGGGGCGCGCAGACCGCCCAGTCCGTCCAGGGCGCGCAGCATGGTCTCCTGCACCACGTCGTCGACGTCGACCGAGCCGTTCAGCGCCCGCCCCACGATGTTGTAGACCAGCGGGAGGTACGCGCCGACCAGGGCGTCCTGGGCTTCCGGGTCGCCCCCTCGGGCGGCGGCCACGAGTGCCGCCGGCTCCACCGCGCGCTGTGTACCCATGAAAACTGTCCCGTCCTCGACGCCGAACGATCCTGCCCGATACCTGGGAGACCGGTGGGCGGGTGTCGGATAACAGTTCTTCGGACACACGCCCAGTCAACCAGTGGCGTTCCGGTGGATGTCTGGCTGGAGGTGCCGGGAGTAATTCGCTACCTTCCTTCGCATCTGTAGCTCGTTGTCCCTTCTGTGGAGGAGAACTTGACGTCCATGAGGAACGTTGCCGCCACTGTGGCGATCGCCGTCACCGCGCTGGCAGGGGCGTCCGTACCGGCCGGCGCTGCGGGCCCGTCCGGCGATGCGCAGGCCCAGGCCACCAACGTCGACGGGCGGACCGTCCAGGAGAGCGCCCCGCTGGAGCACTCGCTGCTCGACTTCGTGCAGCGCGCTGCTTCCCCGGACGAGAGCGAGCTCGGGGTGGCCTGCTTCAACGGGCGCACGGACGGCGACCGAAGCGTCTATGTGACCTGCGACAGCCACACCTACCCGGTGTATGTGGACTGCACCGACGGCCGCCATGAGTTCCGGCGGTCCTACTCGGGCCGGTGGGACTTCCGTCTGACCTGCCCTGCGGGAACCCGGGCGGTGTGGGGCGGCAGTTGGTTCGGGCATGCCTAGTCCGCGACTGGTCATCAGGGCGTGATGTGCGGGCCTCGGGCCGTCGGCCGGCAGGGCGGAGAGAGCTGGTCCCTCTCCGCCCTGCACGTCTTCCTCAAGCGTCATCGGCGACATGAGCACCTTGCGGTCCCAGGCGGGCGAGCGGCGAGAGGGCCATCAGAACCGGCGACAGCAGCATGCCTGCGGCGGTGGCCAGGAGGCTGGTGTGGGTGCCCCACACTTCCGCGAGAAAGCCACCGAGCAGCGAGCCGAGCGGGGTCATCCCCATACCGACGAAGTTGATCGTCGCGGCCGCACGGCCCTGCATCCCGTCCGGAGTGACGGTCTGCCGGACGGCCATGACCGTGACGTTCACCAGCTGACTGAAGGTTCCGTAGACGAAGTTGAGCGCCAAGAGCGCGGGCACCGTCACCACAGCGGAACCGTGCAGTGCGGGCACCAACAGGAACACACCGTCGCCGAGCGCCGCCGCGGACACGAGCACCGGCCCGTATCCGAAGCGGCCCGGTAGACGGGCGGCCAGCAGCGAGCCCAGGAGCGCGCCGGGCCCCGTCGCGGCGAGGGCGAGTCCGATCGCGGTGCCCGACAGGTGCAGGTCCCGTGGCAGGAACAGCAGATAGACGGTCGTCGCGGCCGCGAAGAAGAACTGGAAGGCGGCCGACGCGAGGCACACGGTCCGCAGCAGGGCGTCGCCGACGACGAAGCGCAGGCCCTCCTGGATGCGCCGCCACAGCCGCGGAGGACGCTCCAAGCGTTCCGGGACCGCTTCGCCGCGCCCCATCCGTCGAATCGACAGGAACGACAGGACGAAGCACACCGCGCCGGCGGCGACGGCGATCGGCGCCGACAGCACGGACACCAACGCACCGCCGAGAGCGGGCCCGCCGATCTGCGCGGCGGACCGGCTGCCCTCGAGCGCGCTGTTGCCCCGTACCAACTGATCGCGTTCCACCAGCCGTACCAGGGACGCCTGGTAGGCCATGTCGAAGAACACGGACAGAGCCCCGACGGCGAAGGCGACCACCAGCAGCTCCGGCAGGCCGAGCCATCCGAGAAGCCCGGCCACGGCGGCGGCGCCCAGTACCAGGGCCCGACCGGCGTCCGTCAGCACCATCACCGTACGGGTCCGCCATCTGTCCACCCACGCGCCCACGAACAGCGACAGCAGCAGGATCGGCGCCTGGCCCGCCGCGCGCAGGGCGCCCAACTGGCCGGGGTCGGCGTTGAGCGTCAGGACGGCGAGGAGCGGCAGAACCACCAGGCTTGCCTGCTCGCCCAGTTGGGAGACGGTCTGGCCCGCCCAGAGGCGGCGGAAGTCGCCGTCCCGCCACAGGTTTGTCGCCCCTTGTCGACCCGGGTCGGATACGGCGGAGGAGGAGAACGGCACAGGGACCTCTCGTACGACCGACAACGGGAAGGCCCGCTGTGCCCCCCGATGGCTTCTGCCGGACCAGGTTCGTCCTCGACACCCGGCACCCGCACGTCATTTACGCTCCGGGCCGGCGCATATCGCCGGCATATCGAAAACCACATACGTGCCGGCAACACCGTGCTGCCTTGACTGGGGGTATGACTCGAATCCCGTCATCGGCACCCACAACGAACCGCCGGACGCGCGGCCTGATGGTCGTCGGCCTGATCGTGGTCATAGCGGTGATGACCGCGGTCCTCGGCTACCGGGTGCCGAAGTCCTCGTCCTCCTCGTCGCTTTCGCCTCCGTCGGCCGAATTGCCTTCAGATGCTCGTCGCGGTGAGCACGGCGGTGCGCTGGGCGAAGCCGACGGGATCGTCCCCGACGGCGTGACGGTCTTCAACGACACGATTCCGGCTGTGGCCAAGCTCGATCCGGAGCTGCTCAAGGCCCTGCGCCGGGCGGCGTCGGCTGCCGCTCACGACGGAGTCACCTTCTACGTCAACAGCGGCTGGCGTTCCACGGCGTACCAGAACCAGCTGCTGCGACAGGCGGTCGCCACGTACGGATCCGAGAACGAGGCCGCCCGATGGGTGGCCACCGCGGCGACCTCTCCGCACGTCACGGGAGACGCCGTCGACCTCGGGCGTTCGGATGCGACGGCGTGGCTGTCCCGGCACGGCGCCGAGTACGGGCTGTGCCAGATCTACCGGAACGAAACCTGGCACTACGAACTGCGGATCAGTGCGATCGCTCGTGGCTGTCCGCGGATGTATGCCGACCCCACCGAGGACCCGAGGATGCAGCAGTGACCGGCAGTGAGCGAGGACGGACGATGACGCAGGTGGACGCGGCGGAGACCGGACACGACGGCGCCGACCGCCGGGACACCGGCTCCCGTGCCTGGAGCGGGCCCCTCCGGCAGGCGATCCGCAGAGCGTCCCGGCCCGAGCCCTGGAAGCGCGGCCCGGTCCTGGCGGCGTCGGCGCTGCTGCTCGGACTGCTCATGCTGCTGCACGCCGAGATCCCCAACCGGGTGGGGAACCTCGGCAGCCTGGTGGAGACCTTCCTGCCCTGGTTCGGCGTGTTCGTCCCGGTGCTGCTGGCCGGGGCGATCTGGCGCCGCTCCGCCTCCGCGGTGGCCGCGCTGCTGCTGCCGGTGACGGTGTGGCTGCACCTCTTCGGCGGGATGCTCGGCGACAAGTCCCACCCGGGCAGCGACCTCACCGTGGCCGGCCACAACGTCGGCGCCGACAACCCCGACCCGGCCGGTACCGCCCGCGACCTGATCGCCTCAGGGGCGGACGTGCTGGCGCTGGAGGAGCTCACCCCCCAGGCGCGGGGCGTCTACGAGAAGGGACTGGCGAAGGCGTACCCGTACCACACGGTGCTGGGCACGGTCGGGCTGTGGAGCAAGCTGCCGATCTCGGACACCCGGCCGATCGACACCGGGATGGACTACGGGCCGTTGGCGGCCACCAAACCGGCCTCCGTCAAGCTGACCTACAACCGGGCGCTGCGCACCACGGTGGCCACGCACCACGGTCCGCTGGCGGTGTATGTGGCCCACCTGGGATCCGCACGGGTGAATCCGCGAGCGGGCTTCGCGACGGACTCGCGGGACAGGAACGCGCAGATGCTCGCCAAGGCCGTCGCCGCCGAGAAGAGCGAGCGGGTGGTGCTGCTCGGCGATCTCAACGGCACCACCGACGACCGCGCGTTCGCCGGCCTCACCTCGCAACTGCGCTCCGCGCAGCAGCTGGCCGGGGACGGCTTCGGCTTCAGCTGGCCGGCGAGGTTCCCGGTGGCGCGGATCGACCAGATCCTGGTCCGCGGCGTGCAGCCGGACAGCTCGTGGGTGCTGCCGGCCACCGGCAGCGACCACCTGCCGGTGGCGGCCGGAATCAGCTGGTGAACACCGCGCCATAGGCTGATCCTCCTTGCGAGATCACCACACGTGAGAGGACGTCCGACCATGACACAGGCCCGGCTCCGGTCCCCGAGCGGCGGAGGGAATCAGGCGGCAGTCGAGGAATTCCTGCGCGGCCATGGAGCCGGCCGATTACCCCACCCGGGCGGCACACTGCTCGAGCACCTGCTGCGGGTCCAGGAGATGCTGGCCGCATGGGGAGCCGGCCCCGAGATCCGGACCGCGGGGCTGTGTCACGCGACCTACGGAACCGACGGCTTCGCCACGTCCCTGCTGCCCCTCACCGAACGGGCAACGCTCGTCGACCTGATCGGTGACCGGGCGGAGGGACTGGTGTACCTGTACGCCGGCTGTGACCGCGCCGCCGTCTACCCACGCATCGACGGCAGCCCGGCGGTCACCTTCCGGGACCGCTTCACCGGCCGCGAACACCAGCCCTCCCCCGACGACCTGAGGGCGTTCCTCGACATCACGGCCGCCAACGAACTCGACGTACTGGCACACAACGCGGAACTGGCCAAGCAGTACGGCCCCGGGCTGTACGGCTTCCTCACACGTGCCGGCTCACTGCTGTCTGCTCCCGCGCGGGACGCCGTTGCCCGGCAACTGGGGCACCTGCCGTAGGCTCCGCAGCCGTCGTCAGATGCCGAGCCGGCTCGACAGGCGTTCGTCCCGAGCAGGCTCCGTTACGGCGTCGCCAGGCCCAAGGGGGCGAACGTGTGCCGCTCCCAGAGACGCCGGGAGGCTTCCTCGGGGTAGGCGGCCACCGTGGGTTCGGCGTCGAGGAGTTGGACCAGGCGCCGTGCGTCGTCGTAGGCGGGCCAGCCCGGGTCGCCGGTGGCGGCGAAGGCGGTCCAGGCCGAGCGGAAGCGTGCGGAGAGTGCCTCGGTCTCGGGTGTGGGGACGGGTCCGACGAGCATGGCTCCCAAGCCGCCGTACACACCGAAGGTCAAGGGCACGTCCAGGCCGTGACAGGCACCCAGGGCGCCGCCGTTCGCCGGGGCGGACCAGGTGAGTTCGTACAGGTGCGCCCGGCCACCGCCCGCCACCTGTGCCTGAGCGAGGTGCAGCGTGGGCATGCGGAACAGCCGGTCGGACTGGACGAGTTCGAACAAGGTCTCCGCGGAGGCCTCCGGGAAGGCGGCCCGGTAGGCCTGCCCGGCGTCCGGTGTGGGGCCGAACAGCGCCAGCGCCATCGACGCGAGGTTGTCGTCCACCTGGCCGAGCAGCCCGGCGAGCAGGAGGAAGAGCCGGTATTCGTCCCGGTTGTGGCCGGCGATGAGCTCGATGTCCCGTGCGGATCCACCCGCCAGTGCCTCCCAGGGTGCGGTGGGCAGGATCTCGCCGTCGACGACGGGGGAATACGGCGTCGGCGTGAGGGCGACCGGACCCCACCGGTGGAGGTACTCGCGCATGCGGGCGCTCAACGCGGCCCCCGCCTCGGTCAGTTTGCGCGGGTCCACCCCGGACAGGTCGGCCACCGTCGGGCGCAGCCCCAGCTCGCCCGCGAGGGCCTGGGCGATGTCCGCGGCCAGCGCGTCCGAGAAGAACGTGCCCGGCACGCTCTGCGCGACGGCCCGCCGAAAGAGGCCCCGGGCGCGCGGCATGGCCAGCAGCGAGGCGATGGATCCGGCGCCGGCCGATTCGCCGAAGACGGTGACCTGGTCCGGGTCGCCGCCGAAGGCCGTGATGTTCTCCCGCACCCACTCCAGGGCGGCCACCTGGTCGAGCAGTCCCCGGTTCGCCGGGGCGCCCTCGATGCGCGCGAACCCCTCCATGCCCACGCGGTAGTTGAAGGTCACCACGACCAGCTCGCCGTCCCGGGCCAGGCGACCGGCGTCGTAGGCGGGGTCGTCGGAGGAGCCGAACTTGTAGGCGCCGCCGTAGAACCACACCATCACGGGCCGTCGCGCCGCCGGGTCCGCTTCCGGCGTCCAGACGTTGACCGTCAGCCAGTCGTCACCGGCCCCGGGCGTACCGACGGGCTCCGCGTCGGGTCCGAGCGGCTCCTGCGGGGGCGGCGGACCGAACGCGTACGCCTCCCGGACGCCGTCCCAGCGCTCCGCCGGTCGCGGCGCCGCGAAGCGGGCCTCGCCCACCGGCGGCTGCGCATACGGGATGCCGCGGAAGACGGCAAGGCCCCCCTCGCGGCGGCCGCGCACCGCGCCCGCCGTGGTGCCGGCCTCTGGAAACTCCGCACTGCTCATGATGGCTCCTCAGGCAGCCGCCACTGGGCGGCCTCCGTCCTTGTGCGACTCCGCCGGCCACCAGTGAAGCACATTTCACCTGGCGAACCACCCCTGTGCGGAAGACGTAGACGCACGGAATGCCCTCGTCAGCGACTCCGGCCTGAGTAGGGTCATCCGAATGAAGGCACTTCTGTTATCCGGTGGTTCAGGCACCCGTTTGCGCCCCATCACCTATACGTCGGCCAAGCAGCTCGTACCGGTCGCGAACAAGCCGGTGCTGTTCTACGGCCTGGAGGCGATCGCCGAGGCCGGCATCACCCAGGTCGGGATCGTCGTCGGGGACACCGCGGAGGAGATCCGGGAGGCGGTCGGGGACGGTTCCGCGTTCGGCATCGACGTCACCTACATCCCGCAGGCGGCGCCGCTGGGGCTCGCCCATGCGGTGCTGATCTCCCGCGAGTTCCTCGGTGAGGACGACTTCGTGATGTACCTCGGCGACAACTTCGTCGTCGGCGGCATCACGGATCTCGTGGACGCCTTCCGCACGGACCGGCCCCAGGCGCAGATCCTGCTGACGAAGGTGCCGAACCCGACCGCGTTCGGGGTGGCCGAACTGGACGCGTCGGGCCAGGTGACCGGCCTGGAGGAGAAGCCCGCGCATCCCAAGAGCGAGCTGGCGCTGGTCGGCGTCTATCTGTTCACCCCGGCGATCCATGAGGCGGTGCGGTCGATCGAGCCGTCCTCGCGCGGCGAGCTGGAGATCACGGATGCCATTCAGTGGCTGATCGACGACGGGCGTGAGGTGCGCTCCACGACCATCTCCGGATACTGGAAGGACACCGGGAACGTCACCGACATGCTCGAGGTCAACCGCTCGGTGCTGGAGCGCCTGGAGCGCCGGATCGACGGCACGGTCGACGCCGACAGCGAGATCATCGGCCGGGTGCGGATCGAGCCGGGGGCGAAGGTGACCGGCAGCCGGATCGTGGGCCCGGCCGTCGTCGGTGCGAACGCCGTGATCACCGACTCGTACATCGGCCCGTTCACCTCGATCGCCGGCGACTGCCGGATCGAGGACAGTGAGATCGAGTACTCCATCGTGCTGCGCGACTCCTCGGTGAGCGGCGTCCGACGGGTGGAGGCCTCCCTCATCGGCCGCAACGTCGAGGTCACTCCCGCGCCCCGCAAGCCCGCTTCCCACCGTTTCGTCCTCGGCGATCACAGCAAGGTGCAGATTGCCTCGTGACAACCGCTGTGCGGGCAACGGGCCTGGGGGACCTGCCGGTTGCTGCGCCGGCCGAGAGGGCCGGCGCAGCAACCGCGTGCCTCGGCGGCGAGGGCCTCAGCGCGTGACCCGTGCCGCCCTTTCGATGACATCGGCGACCAGCCGGGGATGCGATACGGCCACCGAGTGCGAGGCGGCGACCTCGATGGTGTGGGCGTGGGCGCGCCGGGCCATGAAGCGCTGAACGGCGGCAGGGATGTTGAGGTCCTGCGTGGTGACGACGTCCCAGGCGGGCTTGTCCTTCCAGGCGGCGACGGTGGCCTTCTCCTCCAGCGCCGCCTGGGCGATGGGCCGTTGGGCGGCGGCCATCAGGGCGGCCTGGTTCGCGGGGACGTCGGCGGCGAACTGGTGGCGGAACTTGTCCTGCTGGATGTAGAGGTCGGTTCCGGTGGTGCCGTCGGCATTGGTGGAGGGAACGGGGTCGAGGGCGTCGGGGAGGGTGGAGCCCGGGTACTCGTTGGTCAGACCGAGGGCGTTCTCGCCGGGTGCCGGGAGAAAGGCCGCGACGTAGACCAGGGCCTTGACCTGGGGGTCGTCGGCGGCGGCCTCGCTGATCACCGAGCCGCCGTAGGAGTGGCCGACGAGGATCTTGGGGCCCTTGACGTGGTCGAGGACGGTACGCAGGGCGGCAGCGTCGCTGTGCGGACCGCGTAGGGGGTTGGCTGCCGCGACGACCGAGTAGCCGTCCGCGTGCAGTCTTCGCATCACGCCGTTCCAGCTGGAGCCGTCGGCGAAGGCACCGTGTTCCAGGACGATGGTCGGCCTGGCCTGCACGCCCTCCCCAGCAGGCCGGGATGCGCCGTTCGCGGTGGCGGCGAGCGTACCGGCCATGGCACCCGCTACGAGTGTCGCGGCGGCAACCGTCGCGAACCGCCGTCCGCCGACAGGCTTCGTACCCTTGCGGGCCTTCACCGCACGTCACCGTTCTGAGAGGTCGTGCTCACGTTGATGGTCACGGGGATGTTGTCGCGGGTGGCCTTGGAGTACGGGCAGATCCGGTGGGCGGCCTCCGCGAGCTCACGGGCGGTGTGCTCGTCGACCCCGCCGAGAACGGGGTTGAGCGTGGCGGAGAGGGTGAACTCGCCGTCGTCGCCGTGCGTGAGCGTGATCTCGGAGGTGATGGCGGTGCTGGTGAGCTTGATCCTGCGGATGGCGGCGGCACGGCGCAGGGCGCCGAGGAAGCAGGCCGCCCAGCCGGCGGCGAAGAGCTGTTCCGGGTTGGTGGCGTCGCCCGCCCCGCCGAGTTCCTTGGGTATGGCCAGGCTGTGGTCCAGGAGGCCGTCCTGCGAGCGGACGGTGCCGCCGTTGCGGCCCTCTCCGGTGACATTGACGACGGCTGTGTAGCTGACTGCCATGACGGGACCCCCTCTTGGGTCGGGATGTGTCGGGAAGGTGGGCTGCACGGTTGATGCAGCGAGGCCGGTCAGTGCCGGTGCGGCGGGACGCAGCGGAAGCTGTCGGCGCCCGCCGGGTCGCCCTGCCCCTTGTAGTGGGAGATCAAGGGGTAGCGGCACAGGTCGCGGGTGAGCGTCCGGCCGGAGGCGTTGGTCAGGGACGCGGTGAGTGTGGCGGGTGCCTTGCCCTGCTCGACCCACTTCGTCAGAGCCGCCAGGTCGTCCACCGCGCCCTTGAGCGCACAGTGGGCGGTGCCCGGAGCGAGGAAGAGGCGGTAGAAGTCGTCGACCCGGTGCGGGCCGCCCAGCTTCCGCTCGACGCGCTCGCGGTAGTCGACAGTGCCCCGGGTGGGGATCAGCTGGTCCGCCTGACCGTGGTAGGTGAGGAGCTTGCCCCCGGCGTCACGGAACGCGGACAGATCCGGGTCGTCCGTACCGATGAGCTTGCCGTACTCGTCCTGGGACTGCCTGAACACCTGCGTGAACTGGTCGTACGTCAGCTTCGAGGTGTCGAAGGAGGGCTGTTTCCTCACCCATGACGCGACCCAGGCGGCCGGGACGGAGAACGGGGCGTCGCCCGCGAGATACGTGAAGTCGGCGCCGACCGGCAGGCCGTACCAGAGCCTCTTGCCCGAGCTGGTCCGCGGGCCGTCCCAGATCTTGCGCACCACGGCCGCGTCGGCTGCCGTGACGGTCTCCTCCTTGCCGGCGCAGACGACCTTGGTGCCGATCAGACTGCGGGGATCGTAGGTGCACCGCTCGGCGTCGGCGACCAGGCCGTCCTTGATTCCGTCCAGTTGGTCGCAGGCCTTGAGGGCGGCCTGGTTGAAGGCGTTGAGCTTGCAGATGCCCGGGCGGGTCTTCTCCTCGTTCATCACCACCTGCGGCCACAGGGTGGCGACCTCGAACTCGTCCCAGTTGACGGCGGGTGCGTCGGCGAGGATGCCGTCGAAGTCGTCCGGGTGGCGCTGGGCCTCCATATAGCCCTGGCGTCCTCCGGTGGAGCAGCCGTTCCAGTAGGAGTAGGAGGCGGCCTTGCCGTAGACCTCGTCGACGACCTGCTTGCCGACGAGCGCCATCTCGTGCTGGGAGCGGTCGGCGAAGTTCTTCAGCAGCGCGGTGTCGACCTGCCCCTTGCTGTTCAGCGCCCAGCCCGTGTCCAGGACGTCGCCCACGCCTGCGTCGGTGGTGGCGGCGGCATAGCCGTTCTTGATCGCCGTACCCAGGCCCACTCCGTTGTCCCCGGCGGCGTAGGCACTGCCGCCGAGCGCCTGGAAACGGCCGTTCCAGCCCTGCGCGGGCAGCCATGTCCGCACCTTGGCGTGGTCACCGTCGCCGGGATGGGTGAGGGTGACGGTCACTTCGCAGTAGGCCGGTACGCCGGTGACCGAACCGCCCAGGATCCCGGTCCCGTTCACGGTGCCGCCCTCCTGGCGGGTCACCGTCACGGACTCCGCCTCGGTGCCGGCCGGGGCCCGCACGGAGACGGTCGAGCAGTTGAAGGGGGCGGCGGAGCCCCGGCTGTCGGCGGAGGCTCCGGTCGGCAGACACAAGGCCACCGCCAACGGCACTCCGGCCGCGACAAGGGTCAGAAGTCGTCTCATTGGCTTTCCTGTCATGACGAACGGACGCCTACAGCCCCAGGTCCAGGGCCAGGCACGAGTAGTACTTCCAGGCGCCCTCGGGGTGGTACGAGGCGACCCCGCCCCCGTGGCCGGCTTCCACCTCTTCGGTCATGTCCTCGAAGCGGATGCGCTCGGGGAGCGTGCCGTAGCGCGCGTGCCGCGATGACGCGGCCGGGTCCGTCGTCGGTTCCTTGTTCATGGCCGAACTCCATTTCTTCATCGGTCGATGCCTCGATCGAGTAACCACTCTGACAGGTGACGGCTGGGGCGACAAGACTCGTCACCCTTCCAATCGGTTATCCATCTCACTTCGTAACCGCTTTGACAGGTGATGCAGCCTGTGCCAGAGTCGCCCTGCCGCCGAACTCGCGGCAGCCGTGCGGGACTTGCCCCAATACGCGGGAGGCTTCAGATGATCAACAGGCGTACTTTCAACACGGCCATGGGTCTGGGCACGGGAGCGGCCGCCGCCTCACTGGCCGGCCTTCAGGGTGTTTCGAGCGCCGCGCCGGGCCTCTCGGCCACCGCGGGCACGCACACCTCGTTTCCCTCGCTCAAACAGGTCAAGGCCGGCCTGCTGGACGTCGGTTATGCCGAACTGGGCCCCGTTCACGGCCCGGTGGTCATCTGCCTGCACGGCTGGCCGTACGACATCCACAGTTACGTCGATGTCGCTCCGCTCCTTGCGGCCGAGGGCTACCGCGTGATCGTGCCCTACCTCCGTGGCCACGGCACCACCCGGTTCCTGTCCTCCCGCACCTTCCGCAACGGACAGCAGTCGGCGATCGCCCTGGACATCATCGCGCTGATGGACGCCCTCAAGATCCACAAGGCGGTGATCGCAGGCTTCGACTGGGGCTCACGGACCGGCGACATCCTCGCCGCGCTGTGGCCCGAGCGCGTCAAGGCCCTGGTCTCGGTGAGCGGTTACCTCATCACCGACCGCAAGGCCCAGCTCGAACCGCTCGCGGCGGCCGCGGAACACACATGGTGGTACCAGTTCTACTTCGCCACCGAGCGCGGCAAGAAGGCCATGGAGGACCACGACCACCGCACCCAGCTGACCCGGCTGGTCTGGGATGTCGTCTCGCCGACCTGGGCCTTCGACGACGCCACCTTCGCGCGCACCGCGGCCGCCTTCGACAATCCCGACTACGCGGCGGTCGTCATCCACAACTACCGCTGGCGGCTCAGCGTGGCCGAGGGCGAACCCCGCTACGACCGCTACGAGGAGAAGCTGGCCACGGCACCGCCCATCGCGGTGCCCACCCTCACCCTCGACCCCGAGAAGGACCCCTTCACCCTGCCCGGCAACGGTGCCATGTACCGCGACAAGTTCACCGGCAAGTACGAGCACCGGACACTGACCGGCATCGGCCACAACCTGCCCCAGGAGGCACCGACGGCCTTCGCCCAGGCCGTGGTCGACGCGGACCACCTCTGAACAGGGGGACGTCAGTCCGTCGTGTGCTCCGCAAGGGAGTACGACACCGCCCGCTCCCGCTTGTGGCGACGCACCCGCCCCTTCGCGACGAGTGACTCGAGGGTGCCGCGCACGACCTGCGGGGTGGGCGAACGGTCCGGATGCCGCTCCTTCAGCGCGTCACACAGAGCCCTCGCCGATCGCGGCCGGTCCTGGGTGCCGAGCAGTTCGATCAGGACATCTCCGAGCGGACGCGCCGGAGAAGGGCTCGCCTCCTCGCTCCGTTCGGCGAGCCGGAGGATGTCCGTCAGGAGGGCTTCCTCCTGCTTCAACATCTTGATCTTCTCGGTCAGTTCGCGCTGTCGGCGGCGGTTCTCCGCCAGGTCGGACACGGCTTGTTCGACGTACCGCGCCCGGAGAGAGGTGGCTGATGGACCGGTCACAACCCTCCACTCCCCCGGCGTCAGCTCTTCGCGCCGTGCTGGCGCGCCCGGTACGCGGCGGCCTTGACCCTGTTTCCGCAGGTCCGCATGGCGCACCACTCCCGCCGGCGGCCCCGTGAACGGTCGAGGTAGACCTGGGTGCACTCGGGGCGGGAACACTCGCGCAGCAGCGCGGCCTCCTCACCGCCGATGATCTCGACGGTTTCACGGGCGAGGGCGGCGAGCCCTTGGACAACCGTGCCGGTACGGGTGGCACCGTCGGGACCGAGCCGCACGGTCACGGGGAGACCGGACGCCTGCAGGTTCACCTCGGCGACCGCCTCGGCGGGCAACGGCCGCCGTTCGATACGGGCCGCCACCAGGGAGTAGATCGCCTCACGCAGCTCCACGGCGAGGGAGAGGTCGGCCTCGCTCGCCCCGGGTGCCAGATCGAGCATCCCGGACTCCAGGAACCAGTCGTCGAGCAGCTCGGGAGTGGCGAGCTTCTCGAGCGGCTCGCCGTTGCGTCGCGCCCGCAACGTGCCGACGAAGTCCAGAGGGAGCGTCCCGCAGGGAAATGCATGATTCACGTAACCATACTGACGGGTGACACATGGATGTGCAAGATCCCGCCCTGCCGGAGCGGTGCCTTGAAGATCTAAACCTTCGATTCCCTGACAGATGGCGACGATAGACAATGTCTTCGATGGATCTATAGCGCTCTTCCCAATACTCAGAGGAAGAATGGTTTTTTCATTGACAGCGGAAAAGATCCGACCTTAGGTTTCCGGCCATGCGCCCGACCTTCTCCCGGGAGTCGGCCCCCAGCATGACTCCGGCCGCCTCCCTGGTCTTCACCACGCTGCTCTCCCACGGCCCGCTCACCCGGGCCGAGGTGGGGCGGCGCACCAAGCTCTCTGCGGCCGCGGTCACCAAGGCCGTCCGTCCGCTGATGGAACTCGGTTATCTCGTCGAGGGCGCGGACGAAGAGGCGCGGCCCGCGGTGGGGCGTCCGGCCACCCTGGTGTCGGTGGACGCGGGAAGGGCGCTGTTCATCGGGGTGAAGGTGACCGGCGACGAGATCATCGGCGTGCTGGCCGACCTGTGCTGCCGTATCCGCGTGTCCCGGCACGTGGCCCTCACGGGGCGCGAGCCTGAGGCCGTGCTGCCCGCCATCACCGCGCTGGTCCAGGAGTTGCTCATCGAGGCCGTCGGATTCGGTGTGCAGGTACGGGGGCTGGGCATCGCGATCTCGGGGGACGTGGACCGCGCGAACGGTGTGGTCCGCTACTCGCCCTTCCTGGAATGGCGTGACGTACCGCTCGCCGAGCTCGCCGCTACCGCGACCGGTCTGCCGGTCACCGTCGACAACGATGTGCGGGCGCTCACGGTCGCCGAGCACTGGTTCGGGGCCGGAGTCGGGCTCTCGGACTTCGCCCTGGTGACCGTGGGTGCCGGCATCGGCTGTGGCCTGGTGGTGCACGGGCGGGTGGTGTCGGGCGCGCACGGCGTGGCCGGTGAGATCGGGCATCTGTCCCTCGACCCGAGGGGGCCGCTCTGCCACTGCGGCAACCGCGGGTGCGTGGAGGCGATCGCGGCGGACCCCGCGATCCTCCGCGCGGTGAGCGCGGCCACGGGCAGGCAACTGAGTGATGTGGGCGAGGCGTTGGACCTGGCCCATGGCGGAGACCCCGGTGCCCGAGCGGTCTATGCGCAGGCCGGCGAGGCCATCGGCAAGGCCATCGCCTCCCTGGTGAACCTCCTCGGCCCCGAGCGGGTGGTCATCTCCGGGGAGGGCCTGGCCGCGTACGACCTGTTCGCCGAAGGCATCCGGGACGCGTTCGCCGCGTCCGCCTTCGGTACCGCTTCGCAGTGTGACGTGATGACCCGTCCGCTGCCCTTCGAGGAGTGGGCGCGCGGGGCCGCGGCCACCGCGATCCAGTCCTTCATGGGGTCGGAGACGTACGAGGAGTAGCCACGATGCTGCAGAGCCGCAGCCCGCAGTCCGCGACGGTCACCGGCCTCCCTTAGCCCGAAATCACCGATACCCCGCCCCCGCCGGGTACCGCCGCACCACTCCACTCACCGCACAAGCAGGAGGCGAGCCATGCCCTCATCCCCCTCCAGAGCCCTCCCCGTCTTCACGCGCCGTCCCCTCAGAGCCGTGCTGGTCCTGGCCGTCACGGCCGGGCTCGGCGCCGTGGTCCCGGCCGCCGCCACTCAGGCAGCGCCCCTCGCCTCCACGTCCGGGGTCACAGCGGCCAGTTCGGCTCCGGTCGCGGCCGACACCCCCTCCGGCCCGGCGGCCAAGCCCTACATGGGCTGGTCGAGTTGGAGCATGCAGTCCTCCCAGTACCCGGGCCTGAACCCTGACGGCAACTACAGCTACCTCACCGAGGCGAACGTACTGAAGCAGACCGACGCCCTGGCCGCCACCCTCAAGAAATACGGCTACGACCACGTCAACATCGACGCCGGCTGGTGGATGGACAAGAACTGGACCTCCGAGTTCGACCAGTACGGCCGGCAGACCCCCGACCCTGTGCGCTTCCCGCACGGCATGAAGTCGGTCGCCGACCACATCCACGCCAAGGGTCTCAAGGCCGGCATCTATCTGCCCGTCGGCCTGGAGAAGGGGGCGTACGGCGACGGCAGGACACCGATCCACGACGCCCCGGGCTGCACCACCGCGGACGTCGTCTACCCGGACCTGCGCACCACCAACGGCTGGGACAGCGCCTACAAGCTGAACTTCGACAACCCCTGCGCGCAGCAGTACATCGACGCGCAGGCGCAGCTGCTCGCTGGCTGGGGCTACGACTTCCTCAAGCTGGACGGGGTGGGCCCCGGCTCGTCCAAGTCCGGTGACAACTACAACAACGTCGCCGACGTCGCCGCCTGGCACCGGGCCATCGCCGACACCGGGCGGCCGATCCACCTGGAGCTGTCCTGGTCGCTCGACATCTCCCACGCCGCGGACTGGAAGAAGTACTCCAACGGCTGGCGCATCGACACCGATGTGGAGTGCTACTGCAACACCCTGGTCACCTGGGAGAACTCGGTCAACGACCGGTGGAACGACGCCCCCGCGTGGAGCCGCGAGGCGGGCCCCGGCGGCTGGAACGACCTCGACGCGATCGACGTCGGCAACGGTGCGATGGACGGCCTCACCAAGGCCGAGCGGCAGAGCTACATGACGCTGTGGGCCATCAACAAGTCGCCCCTGTTCACCGGTGACGACCTCACTCAGCTCGACAGCTACGGCCTCTCCCTGCTCACCAACCAGGAGGTCATAGGCGTCGACCAGAACACCTCGCCCGTCGCGCGTCCCCTCACCCCGATGGGCGACCAGCAGGTCTGGGGGACCAGGAACCCCGACGGCAGCTACACCGTCGCGCTGTTCAACCTCGGCGGCTCGCCGGCCTCCGTCACCGCGGACTGGGCGTCCTTCGGCTTCACCGGCGCGGCCGCCGTGCGGGACCTGTGGAACCACCAGAACCTCGGCACGTACAAGAACCGGATCACCTCGACGCTGCCCGCGCACGGCTCCCGGCTGTTCACCGTGAAGCCCGGCGGCACTCCCCTCGCGACCACCCGTTACGAGGCCGAGTCCGGCAACAACACCCTGACCGGCAACGCCTCCGTCGCCTCCTGCGAGGCCTGCTCCGGCGGCAAGAAAGTCGGCGACCTCTACCTCGACAGCAAGCTGCAGTTCAACGACATCACGGTGAAGAAGGACGGCATCTACACCGTCAACGTCGGCTACGTCAGCGGCGATGCCCGCTCGGTGACCGTCTACTCCAACAGCGGCCACGGCACCAGTCTGAGGTTCCCGTCCACCGGTGACTGGAACACGGTCGAGACCGTCAGCGTCCAGCTGGCCCTCAAGGCGGGCTCCAACACGATCACCTTCGACAGCGGCTGGGACTACTCCCCCGACATCGACCGGATCGACGTACCCAAGTCCGCCTGATAAGCCTCCCGTCCTGATCAGTACGCCTCCCGACGGCCCCCGTCCGTCGTTCCCGCATGCGCCCTTCCCCCGGACATGGAGTGCACAACGTGGACACTCAGCACCCCGATTCACCCAACGATCACCCGAGCCGCAGACGCTTTCTCACCTTCGCCACCACGGCCGGCGCGGTCGCCGCCCTCGGCGGTCTGCCCGCCTTCACCGCCTCGGCGGCCCCCGTCCGGCCCGCCTCCTCCCCCTTGCTGTCCCCGGCCGCCGCCGCGAAGAACCAGCTGTGGTGGCAGGCCCCCGGATCCCGCACCTCGATGATCCAACAGGGTCTGCCCGTCGGCAACGGGCGCCTCGGAGCGCTCACGAGCAACGACCCCGCCGCCGAACTGCTGACGATCACCGACTCCACCCTGTGGACCGGCGGCCTCAACGACACCCTGCAGAGCGACGGCCAATTCCCCTACGGCCGTGACGACTTCGGCTCGCTGACCCTGCTGGCCGAACTCACCGTCGACATCCCCGCGCACGACCTGGGCTCGGTCGACAACTACCGTCGTACCCTCGACCTGGCCCAGGGCTTCGTCAGCGCCTCGTACGACCTGTCCGGCGTCACCTACCAGCGGCAGGTCTTCGCCAGCCGCCCGGACGACGTCATCGTCCTGTACTTCTCCCAGCAGGGCGGCGGCAGTTACACCGGCACCGTCTCCCTCACCGGCACGCACGGCGAGACCACCACGGCCGACCGCACGGAGCCCTGTGCCTCGTTCGGGGCGTCCTTCGCCAACGGGTTGAAGTACGGCGCCGCCGTCACGGCCCACAGCAGCGCGGGCACGGTCGCCGTCGACGGTACGTCGATCTCGTTCCGCCACTGCAAGGACCTGACCGTCGTGGTCAGCGGGGGCACCAACTACGCCCCTGACGCGGCCGCCGGGTTCCGCGACCCGTCCGTGGAACCGGAACGCCTGGCGCGAACCAAGGTCCTGGCCGCCGCCGGCCACTCCGCGAGCACCCTGCTGCACACCCATGTCGCCGACTTCCGGCCGGTGTTCGAGCAGCAGGACATCAATCTCGGTACGTCGTCCGCCGCCCAGCGCAGGCTGGACACCTGGCAGCGGGTGCAGGCGCGCTACCGGGACGACGTCCCCGACCCCGAACTCGAGGCGGCCTACCTGCAGTTCGGCCGCTACCTGATGATCTCCGGATCGCGGGGCAGCCTGCCGATGGGCCTGCAAGGCCCTTGGCTGGACGGCAACGACCCCGACTGGATGGGCGACTACCACACCGACATCAACGTCCAGATGAACTACTGGATGGCCGACCGGACGGGACTGTCCGGCTGCTTCGACGCCTTCGCGGACTACTGCCTCGCACAGCTGCCCTCGTGGACGGACGTCACGCAGCGACTGTTCGCCACCTCGGCCAACAGGTTCCGCAACTCCAGCGGAAAGGTTGCCGGTTGGGCTGTGGCCTTCTCCACCAACCCATACGGCGGCAGCGGTTGGTGGTGGCACCCCGCAGGCAATGCCTGGATCTGCCAGAACCTGTTCGAGCACTACGAGTTCACCCAGGACCGCGCCTACCTCGAAAGGATCTATCCCCTCCTCAAGGGCGCCGTGGAGTTCTGGGAGGCCCGCCTGATCACCACGACCGTCACCGACGCCTCGGGAGCCCCGCGCGAAGTCCTCATCGACGACAGCGACTGGTCGCCCGAGCAGGGCCCGCAGGACGCCAAGGGCATCACCTACGCCCAGGAAGCGGTCTGGAACCTCTTCGGCAACTACCGCACCGCCACCCGCGTACTCGGCAAGGACCTCTCCTACGGCACGACCGTCGACGGCCTGCGTGAGCGCCTCTACCTGCCCGTGGTCAGCCCCACGACCGGCTGGCTGGAGGAGTGGATGTCGCCCGACAACCTCGGCGAGACCACACACCGTCATCTCTCCCCGCTGTTCGGTCTCTTCCCCGGCGACCGGATCCGCCCGGACGACTCCACCCCGAAGGACATCCTCGCCGGCGCGAAGGCCCTGCTGACCGCCCGCGGCATGAACAGCTACGGCTGGTCCAACGCCTGGCGCAGCCTGTGCTGGGCGCGGCTGAAGAACGCGGAGAAGGCCTACCAGCTGGTCGTCAACAACCTGAAGCCGTCGGTGAACGGCAGCAACGGCAGCGCGTCCAACCTCTTCGACATCATGGACATGGGAGGGGGCCGCGGCATCTTCCAGATCGACGCGAACTTCGGCACCCCCTCCGCGATGATCGAGATGCTGCTCTCTTCGCGCCCCGGTCACGTCGAGTTGCTGCCCGCCCTGCCCGCCGCCTGGGCGGCTTCCGGCTCGGTGTCCGGCGTCGGTGTCCGCGGCGGCTTCGTCGCCGACCTCACGTGGCGAGGCGGCAAGGTCACGCAGCTGACGCTGAGGAGCGTCGGCGGCCGCGACACGACCGTCTTCGCGGGCGGCACTGCTCGGAAGGTCAGCCTCAAGCCCGGGGCGTCCGTCACGCTGAGCAACTTCGGCTGAGTCCGGTCCGGCCCTACTCCCGATGGGACCACGACAAGAGCGGAGAGAACGACGATGTCCTCTGCAAAGGGAAGACCGGCGGCGGGTCGCCCACCGCGTCGCAGATCACTGCTGTCCGTGTGCGGCGCCCTGACCGGCGTGGCACTCACGGTCGTTCCGTTGAGCACCGCCACGGTGGCAGGCGCGGCCACCTCCTCGTCGCAGGCCAGAGCCACCAGGGTCAGTGCCTGGTCGCCCAGCATGACGACGGGCGGCCCGTCCTTCGACAACCAGACCATCCGGATGGTGGTGCACAGCAGTGTCGCGGGCTCGGGCGCACGCATCACCCTGTCCAACCGGTTCAGCAGCGCCCCCCTCGATGTCGGCGAGGTGGACGTGGCCGTCCAGGCCGACGGCGGCGAGGCGACACGCGGAACCATCCGCAACGTCACCTTCGCCGGCTCCCGCCGCCTCACGATCCCGGCCGGCGAGGAGGCGGTCAGTGACGTCGTCCCGATCCCGGTCGGCGTCGGCGAGAACCTGCTCGTCAGCCTCTACGTCCCCGGTGCGCCAGGTATGTCGACCTGGCACTCCGACGCCTTCGACACCACCTACATCGCCTCGGGCAACCACACGGGTGACGACAGCGCCGCCGCGTTCGGCACGACCACGACCTCGTGGTACTACCTCGCGGGCCTCGACGTTCTGTCATCGAGCGCGAGGGGCACCGTCGTTGCCATCGGCGACTCCATCACGGACGGCTACCACTCCTCGACCGGCACCTACACCCGGTGGCCCGACTTCCTCGGCCGCCGGCTCGGCGCCGGACCGGGCCCGCAGAGGCTGAGCGTCGTCGACGCCGGCATCGGCGGCAACCGGGTCCTCACCGACGTCCCGAACCTGTGGCAGGGGGTCAGCGCCCTCAAGCGCTTCGGTCACGACGCCCTCGGACAACCGGGCGTCAAGGACGTCATCCTCTTCGAAGGCATCAACGACATCGGCAACAACGCCGGCCCCGACGGCCGGCCGCTCACCGCCCAGGACCTCATCAACGGCTACCGCACCCTGATCGACCAGGCACACACCGCGCACGTCGACATCATCGGCGCGACCCTGATGCCCGACCAGGGCAACGGCTACTACACGCCCGCCGCCGAGGCGATCCGACAGAGCGTCAACCGGTGGATCCGCACCGGCGGCGCCTTCGACGGCGTCATCGACTTCGACCGGGCCATGCGTGACCCCGCCAACCCGGCCGCCCTCAACCCGTCGTACGACTCCGGCGACCACATCCACCCCAACGACACGGGCATGAAGGCCATGGCGGACGTGATCGACCTGCGGCTCCTGCGCAGCTGACGCTCCGCCGCTCAACGCGGCAGTGTCCGCACGCACACAGAGCGCGGGCGGACACTGTCTCCCGAGATCCGGCTCGGGGCCGGGGTCCGGGTGCGACAACTCCCTTACATCAACTCTTACTTCACACCTTGACGAAAGTGGTCCATACCTTTAGTTTCACCGGCAGCCCCAACCCCGCGCGTGCACTCGCCCGTTCACAAGGTGAACGCGGCCCGAGCACCCCACCCCCCACGAAAGGGCTCCCCCGCCATGCCCAGACCCAGGCCGCTCCCCGCATCCGCCGCCCTGGCGGTCACCGCTCTCACCCTGTCCACCGGCCTGCTCGCCGCGTCCCCCGCCCACGCCGCCACCGGCACGATCACCGGGCTGGCCGGCAAGTGCCTGGACGTCGCCGGCGCCAACCCCGCGGACGGTACGGCCGTCCAGCTCTACGACTGCAACGGCACCGCCGCCCAGCAGTGGACCGTCGGCTCCGACGGCACCCTCCGCGCCCTCGGCAAGTGCCTTGACGTGACCGGCAACTCGACCGCCGACGGCGCCAAGCTCCAGCTGTGGACCTGTACCGGCGGCGCCAACCAGAAGTGGACCGTCAGCGCCGCCCACGACATCGTCAACCCGCAGGCGAACAAGTGCCTCGACGTCACCGACAACTCCTCGGCCAACGGCGCCCGCGCCCAGATCTGGACCTGCACGGGCGGCGCCAACCAGAAGTGGACCGCTCCCGCGGCCGGTGACGGCACCGCCCCGTCCGCGCCGATGGCCGTGGCGCCGTACCTCTACAACGGCTGGGGCGACCCGCCGAGCCCCACCACGATCACCAACGCGACCGGCGTGAAGTACTACACGCTCGCCTTCGTCCTCAGCAACGGCTACTGCAACCCGCAGTGGGACGGCAGCCGGGCGCTGACCGGCGGTGTCGACCAGCAGACGATCAACACCGTGCGCGGCAACGGCGGCGACGTGATCCCCTCCTTCGGCGGCTACAGCGGCAACAAGCTGGAGAGCTCCTGCGCCGGCGCGAGCGAGCTGGCGGCGGCGTACCAGAAGGTCATCAACGCCTACGGCGGCCTCAAGGCCATCGACATCGACCTGGAAGCCGACGCCTACAGCAACGGAACCGTGCAGCAGCGGACCGTGGACGCGCTGAAGACCGTGAAGGCCGCCAACCCCGGCCTGAAGGTGTACATCACCATCGGCACCGGGCAGAGCGGTCCCGACACGAGCCTGATCAACCGGGCCGCGTCCTCCGGGCTGACCGTCGACGCCTGGGCCATCATGCCGTTCGACTTCGGCGGGGCCGGCCAGAACATGGGCAGCCTCACCACCCAGGCCGCGGAAGGGCTCAAGAACGCGCTGAAGAACGCGTACGGCTACAGCGACGACACGGCCTACCGGGACATGGGCATCTCGTCCATGAACGGCATCACCGACAACAACGAGACCGTCACGGTGGCCGACTTCCGGACCATCCTCGGCTACGCCCAGCAGCACCATCTGGCCCGGCTCACGTTCTGGTCCGCCAACCGCGACCGGCCCTGCACCGGCGGCTCCGCCGACAGCTGCTCCGGCGTGAGCCAGTCCGACTGGGACTACACCCGCGTCCTCGCCGGATACACCGGCTGACCTCCCCGCACGAGACCAGGAGAACAACCCATGCCTTCCCTCCCCCGGCGCGGCAGATCCGCCGCGGCCGCAGTGGTGGCCACGGCTGCCGCGTCCCTGCTCACCGGCGCCCCCGCGCACGCCGCGGCCACCGCCCTGCCCACCGGTTTCGCGACCGTCATGAACGCCGCGAGCGGCCGCTGCCTCGACGCCAAGGCGGCCGCCACCGCCAACGGCACCGTCGTGCAGCAGTACTCGTGCAACGGCACCGCGGCCCAGCGGTGGAGCTTCACCGCCACGAGCGACGGATACGTCCGGATCAACAACGCCAACGACACGGGCCAGGTCGCGGACGTCGCCGACGTCTCCACGGCCGACAACGCCCCGGTCCACCTGTGGACCTACGGCGGCGGCGCCAACCAGCAGTGGCTGCCGGTGGACGAGGGCGGCGGCGCCTACCACTTCGTCAACCGCAACAGCGGCAAGTGCCTCGACGACCCCGCGGCCTCGACCGCCGACAGCGTGCAGTTCGTGCAGTACACCTGCAACGGCACCGCGGCCCAGCGCTTCCAGGTCGTCCCCGTGGCCCAGTCGGCCGCCGACCCCGACCTGGGTCCGAACGTGGTCGTCTTCGACCCGTCGATGTCGTCCTCGACGATCCAGAGCAGGCTGAACACGATCTTCCAGCAGCAGGAGACCAACCAGTTCGGCTCCCAGCGCTACGCCGTGCTGTTCAAGCCGGGCGCCTACAGCGCCGACGTCAACGTCGGCTTCTCCACGCAGGTGCTGGGCCTGGGCCTCTCCCCCGACGCGGTGACGATCAACGGTGCGGTGCACGCCGAGGCCGACTGGTTCCAGGGCAACGCCACCCAGAACTTCTGGCGCGGCGCGGAGAACCTGTCGGTCAACCCGGCCGGCGGCGCCGACCGCTGGGCGGTCTCACAGGCGGCGCCGTACCGCCGGATGCACCTGCGCGGCAATCTCGCCCTGGACGACGGCGGCTGGTCCAGCGGCGGTCTCCTCGCCGACAGCAAGATCGACGGCCAGGTCAACTCCGGCAGCCAGCAGCAGTGGCTGACCCGCAACTCCCAGCTGGGCAGCTGGACCGGCTCCAACTGGAACATGGTGTTCACCGGCAGCACCGGAGTCCCCGGCACCAGCTTCCCCAACCCGCCGTACACGACGGTCGCCCAGAGCCCGGTCTCCCGCGAGAAGCCGTTCCTGTACCTCGACGGAGCCGGCAACTACCAGGTGTTCGTGCCGTCCCTGCGGTCCGATTCCTCGGGCACCAGCTGGACGGGCGGCACCTCGGGCTCCTCGCTCTCGCTGGACTCCTTCTACGTCGTCAAGCCGGGCGCCACCGCCTCGCAGATCAACTCCGCCCTCGCGGCGGGCAAGAACCTCCTGGTCACCCCCGGTGTCTACCACCTCGACCAGACCCTGCAGATCAACCGTGCCGACACGGTCGTCCTCGGCCTGGGCCTGGCCACCTTCGTCCCCGACAACGGCATCACCGCCATGAAGGTCGCCGACGTCGACGGGGTGAAGATCGCGGGCCTGCTGTTCGACGCGGGCACGACCAACTCGCCCTCCCTGCTGGAGGTCGGGCCCAGCGGCTCTTCCGCCTCCCACACGGCCGACCCGACCTCCCTGCACGACGTCTACTTCCGCGTCGGCGGCGCGGGCGTCGGCAAGGTGACCACCGCCCTGATCGTCAACAGCGACAACGTCATCGGCGACCACATGTGGATCTGGCGGGCCGACCACGGCAGCGGTGTCGGCTGGACCAGCAACACCGCGGACACCGGAATGATCGTCAACGGGGACAACGTGACGATGTACGGCCTGTTCGTCGAGCACTTCCAGAAGTACCAGACCGTCTGGAACGGCAACGGCGGCCGCACGTACTTCTTCCAGAACGAGATGCCCTACGACCCGCCGAACCAGGCGGCCTGGATGAACGGCTCCACCCAGGGCTACGCGGCCTACAAGGTCGCCGACTCGGTCACCAGCCACCAGGCCTACGGCCTCGGCAGCTACTGCTACTTCAACGTCAACCCCGCTGTCGTGGCCGCGCACGCCATCGAGGCGCCGAACAATTCCGGCGTCCGCTTCACCAGCATGGTGACGGTCTCCCTCGGCGGCACGGGCACCATCAGCCACGTCATCAACAACACGGGCGGCCCGTCCAACTCCGGCACCAACGTGGCCGACCTGACCAACTACCCGTAGGAGCGGACGTACGCAGCCCCCCGCCCGACGCGCAGTCTGACGGCCCCCACAGAGTCGTAAAGGCCCGGAACGGGCTTCCACGCGGCAGTTATGATCGCGTGGGGGAACAGGACACGACGGGGGGCTCGCGTTGGATCGCCTGGCAGGAGCGGACCTGGACGTCGGCGTGGGCCGACCGGGCGCGGTGAGCGTGTGACCGGCCGGCCGGAGGCCGCGGTACTGCCCCCGTCGCTGCGGCCCTGGCTCGGGCTGACAGCGGTCCTCGCCGCCCTGGTGGTCGCCGCGATCGGGGTCCTGTACGCCGGTCACGGCGAGCCCGGCAGGGTGGACCGGTGGATCTTCCCACCGACCGCGGACAGTGTCCGGCCACCGTGGCGGTACGTCGCTCTGACCTTGGACTTCCTGGGGGAACCCGCCGGGTCGGCGATGGTGATCGTGGCCGCCGTCGTGGGCTGCCTGCTGCTTCGGCGTCCTCGCGTCGCGGTGCTCGCCGTGGCCGGTGTCGGCATCACCGTGGGGACGGCGACGCTGCTCAAGCACGTGGCGGGACGGACCATCCACGGCGCCGACAATCTGTCCTACCCGAGCGGGCACACCGCCTTCTTCACCGCGCTCGCCCTCACGGCGGCGCTGCCCGCGACCGGCAGGCTCGGCCTCGGCAGGGCGGCCGGCATGTCACTCGTGCTCGGCGCGGCGCTGGTGGCCGGCGCCGCGATGGGCTGGGCGCAGGTCGCCCTGGGTGCGCACTACCCGACCGACGCGCTGGGCGGCTGGTGCACCGCACTGGCGGTGGTACCGCCGACCGCATGGCTGGTCGACCGTGTGGCCGACCGGCGGGCCGTTCGCACGGCCGACGCCGGTCGGCTGGAACATCGCTGACGTCACGCCAGGCGGCGGAACACCGGCTTCACCGGTCGTCCGGCCAGCCAGGGGGTGGGGTCACCGGCGTCCAGTGCCTTCCGGTAGACCGCACATGCCTGGGCCACCACATCGACGGTGTGATCGATGTCGGCGTCGCTGAGCGCGCTGCTCACCACGAACGACGGTGCCAGCACCCCGCCTTCGAGGAGCCGGCGCAGAAACAGGGTGCGGTACTCCTGGGACGGCTGCCCGTTCTCGTCGAGGGTGGCGAAGACCAGGTTGCTGGCCCGGCCCCGCACGACGATGTGCTCGCCGACGCCCATGCCGGCCGCGGCCTCGCGGACCCCGGCCGCCAGCCGCTCGCCGAGGGCGTGCAGCCGAGCGGTGACGCCCTCTTCGGCGTAGATGCTCTGCACGGCCATCGCGGCGGCCAGCGAATGCGTTTCCGCCCCGTGCGTGGTGGACAGCAGGAACACCCGCTCGCCGGAGTGCCGAAGCCCGCCCCGCTCCATCAGCTCGCGACGCCCGGCCAGCGCGGAGACGGCGAACCCGTTGCCCAGCGCCTTGCCGAACGTGGAGAGGTCGGGGACGACGCCGTACAGGCCCTGGGCGCCCGACTCGGACCAGCGGAAGCCGGTGATCATCTCGTCGAAGATCAGCACGCAGCCGTGCCGGTCGGCCAGCTCGCGCAGCCCGGCGAGGTAGCCGGGCGGCGGTTCGGTCTGGGTGGCGGGTTCGAGGATCAGGCAGGCGACCTCGTCCTGGTACCGGGTGAGGAGTTCCTCCGTGGCAGCCAGATCCCCGTAGGGAAAGGAGACGGTGAGCTCGTTCGTCGCCTCCGGAATGCCGGCGGACATCGGTGTGGTGCCGATGAACCAGTCGTCGGTGGAGAAGAACGGATGGTCGGCGCACAGGGCCACCCGCGGGCGGCCGGTGGCGGCGCGGGCCAGGCGCACCGCGGCGGTGGTGGCGTCGGAGCCGTTCTTCGCGAACTTCACCATCTCGGCGGTCGGCACCGTGGCCAGGAAGCGCTCCGCGGCCTCGACCTCCACCATGGACGGCCGGACGAAGTTGCTGCCGCGGTCGATCTCCCGCCGCACCGCCTCGGTCACGCGTGGGTGGGCGTGGCCGAGGCTGACCGAGCGCAGGCCGGAGCCGTACTCGATGTAGCGGTTGCCGTCGACGTCCCACACATGGGCGCCGCGGCCGTGGCTGATGACCGGGGCCAGGTTCTCGGGGTACTGGTCGTCGCCTTTGGCGTAGGTGTGCGCGCCTCCGGGGATCATGGCGTGCAGCCGCTCGTTCGCCGCCCGCGACCGGGGCAGGACGAACTCCGATGTCTCTACGGTGTGTTCGGTGGTCAACCGACTTCACCCTCCTTGTGCTTCAGGACCTCGCTGAGGCTAGGCGCCTCACGGTCCCGCTGGGACATCGACGTGACCGGCAGCGGCCAGGGGATGGCTAGTTCCGGGTCGTCGAAGGCGATCGTCACGTCCTCGGACGGATCGTGCTGACGATCGATACGGTAAGAGGTGTCTGCGATTTCGGTAAGAGCCTGGAAGCCGTGGGCACATCCCGCCGGGATGTACACGGTCTTCTGCGTCTCACCGGACAGCTCGAAAGAGACCCAGTTGCGGTACGTCGCAGACTCCGGGCGCAGGTCCACGACGACGTCGAAGATCTTCCCGTACGAGCAGCGCACCAGCTTGGCCTCGCCCGCGCCGGAGCGCAGGTGCAGGCCGCGCAGCACACCACGGACCGAGCGGGAGACGCTGTCCTGGACGAAGGCGTTCGGGTCGAGGCCCACCGAGCGGACCACGTCGGCGTCGAAGGTGCGGCAGAAGAAACCGCGTTCGTCGGCGTACGGCGTGGGCTCGAACAGGTACGCGCCGGCGATCTCCGGGACTTCGGTCGCTTTCATCAAGCCTTCCGCAGGGTGTGAGAGGGGTCGGTCGTCGGGAACAGCGCCGCGGTCAACGCGGCGAACTGCTCGGCGAGTTGCTCTGCCGCGGCCTGGTTGCGCTCGGCGAGGACTTGGCGCAGCTCTCCCGATCGCTTCTCCAGCGTCCGGAACTGTTCGAGCAGCCGGTCGGCGTCGACCTCGCGCGCGGGGTGGCAGAAGGCGCCCAGGCCCATCCGGTCCATGAGCGCGTCGCTCTTGGCCGCATAGCTCAGGGCGAGCACCGGGGTTCCGGTCTTCAGCGCGCAGATCAGGTTGTGATAGCGGACCGCGACCACGGTGTCGGCCACCGCCATCTCCTTCATCAGGTCGGCCAGTGACGCCGGTTCGGCGGCAGTGACCAGCGGCGAGTCCACCGCGTCGAGGATCGCCTCGACCACCGCCACATCGCACTGGTCGCCGGTGAGCAGCCGGATGGGCCTGCCCTCCTCGACCAGCGTGCGGACGAAACGGATCGTCCCGTCGAGGTAGCGCCGGTAGATCTCGTCGGCGCGGGCGCGGTCGTCGTTCCCGCCGTGGAAGTCCATGACGCCCAGGCAGACCGTGCCCGGTGAGCCCGAGGGTGCGCTCGCCGTCGGCGTCGGCAGGGAGAACGCGAGGTCGGGATAGACCTCGTCGCGTGCGGTGTCCACGCCCATCGCCCGCATCGCGTCACGGGACTGGGCGTCCCGGTAGGAGCGGTACGCGGCCAGCCGCGCCGACCAGCGCACCAGGGCCCGGGTGGGCCGGTTGCGGATCTCGGCGGCGCCGACGCTGACCAGGGCGACCCGGGTGCCGAGCAGCCGGCCGCTCGCGCAGAGCAGGAACAGCGAGTACGGGAAGCCCCAGGGCCGCAGCGGCAGCGTGGCCTCCAGGACGCCCATGCCCGGCACGATCACCACGTCGTGCCGTCGCACCCACGCGGCGGTGCGGAAGACGTCGACGAGTTTGCCCAGGCCCTTCGACGCGACTGCGCCCGCGCGTGACGCGGTGCGGTACTCCGCGCGGTTCCAGTGCAGCCGTGTGGCGGGGATCCCGAACCGGGTGGTCACGGCCTCGGGCCCGCCGCACAGGGCGTCCACGGCCGCGTCCGGGTGCTCGGTGCGCAGGTATCCGAGTACCGCTTCCAGCGAGCCGTCGTTGCCGAGGTTGCCGGAGCCGAGGAGGCCGAATACGCCCACCCGTGGTGCCGTCTTCATGCCCGCCGCCCTTCGCGGCCCGCGACGAGGGCGTCGACGGAGACGCTGAGCGCCGCCGGGTCGATCGGGGCACGGTCCTCGACGCGCTCGCCGGCGCCCGGCCGGACCCGGCTGGTCATCCAGGCGCCCATGTGCCGGTAGCACTCGCGCCGGTCGGCCGGGGACAGCGGCGCCCGTCGGATCGCCGCGGCGAAGCCCCAGAGGTACTCGGCGAGCAGCCGGGGCGTCGGGTGCAGCGGGCCCGCCCGGCGCGGGTCCAGGTTGACGCACCGGGCGCGCTTGGACGGGTTTGCCCGCTCGGCCCGGTTGGGGTGGTCGCGACGGAAGTACAGCAGCTCCGGCACCTGGTGGAAGCGCCCGTGCAGGGTGATCTCGGCGACGAAGGTGCGGTCCGCGTGGTGGTAGCTGTCGAGCGGCTTGACCCGGCGCAGCATGTCGGCCCGCATCACCCCGTAGAAGTCGTCGCCGCCCGGCTCGAACAGCAGGCTGCGGAAGCGGTCCGGCGCGTGCGGGGAGTCGGTGGCGAGCGTGTACTCGTAGGGCACCTTGACCTGGCCGTCGCCGTCGATGACGGCCTGGTCGGCGTGGGCGAGGATGACGTCGGGCTGCTCGTCGAGGGCCTCGATGCAGCGCCGCAGCAGGTCGCGGGCGTAGAGGTCGTCGTGCGAGGCCCACTTGAACAACTCGCCGCGGCACTGGGTGAAGACGTAGTTGTGGTTCGGGGTGGCCCCGACGTTGCGGGGCAGCCGGATGTAGCGGATGCGGGAGTCCTGCGCGGCGTACTTGCGGCAGATGTCCTCGGTTCCGTCGGTCGAGGCGTTGTCGGAGACGACCAGCTCGAAGTCCTCGTAGGTCTGCCCGAGCAGGGCGTCGAGCGACTCGGCGAGATACTCCTCGCCGTTGTACACGGGCAGGCCGATGCTCAGCCTGGGTTGGGCCGTCATGAGGTCCTCACTTCGGGAACGGAGTTGTGGTCGCACTCACGCAGGGCCGACCGCAGTTGCAGCCACCACACGGCCGAGCCGCTGAGGGTCGCGGCAGCGACACCCCAGGCCGAGCCGACCGTGCCGGCCAGGGCGGCGCCGCCGAGCCCGCCGCCGACGTAGCAGACGGAGGCGAACAGCTGGCAGCGCAGGCTGCGCCGGGCCGCGCCGAGCGCGCGCAGCCCGGCTGCCGCGCCGGTGCCCAGGCCCGCGCCCGCGACGCTGAAGGTGATCGCCAGGATGAGATGCGAGGAGGAGCGCCACACATCGCCGAGCACGAGGTCGCCGAGCCGGTCGGGCATCAGCAGCAGGGCCCCGCCCCACAGGAGCGCGGCGCCGGCCTGTCCACCGCCCAGCCGGAGGCAGAACGCGCCGAGGCGGTGCGGGGCCTGGCGCAGCACGCGTGCCGCCTCCGGGACGGTGACCAGCGACAGGCCCATCAGCACGGCGAGGAACGGGCCCATCAGGAGTTCGGCGCCCCGCACCGCACCCACCGCGCCGACCCCGACGATCGCGCCGAGTCCGTAGGCCCGCAGCTGGCTGGCGCCGCTGAGGCTGACGTTCTCGACCAGGTACCGGTAGCCGAGATCGCGCTGTTCGCGAAGCCACCCGCGTGCTTCCGCCATCCGGGGCCTGATGCCGGACTGGATGCAGCCGTACGCGGCGGCCACGGCGGCGGACGCGCCCCAGGCGAGCACGAAGGCGGCCACGCTGCCCACATGGGCCGCGACGACCATGGCGGGGACGAGCGCGACGCCCCACACGACGTCGTTGACGAACGCCTTGCGCCCGTTGCCTGCGGCGAAGAACCCGAACCGCCAGGCGTCCTGCAGCAGCAGCCCCGGCATCATGACGCCGAGGCAGGCGAACGCGGGCCCCAGCCTGCCGCCGAGACCGAGCCCGGCCGCCAGACACACCGCGCCGATGGCGGTACCGACGCCGAGTGCGGTCCCGGTCGACCGGGCCACCGCCCCGCGCCAGGACGCGTCCGGGGCACCGCTGAAGCGCACCACGAGCGGGTCGGTGGACAGGCCGCGGGAGACGTTGAGCACCACGCCGTACGTCACCCAGGCCAGGCTGAACACGCCGAACGCGGTCACCCCCAGCGAGCGGGCCACGTAGATGCCCACCGCGAAGTTGGACATGCTGGAGGCCGCCTGGTCGGCCAGCCCCCAGGACAGCCGGCCGACCAGGGCCCGCTTGGCGGACCCGGCCGGTCTGGTCGTCTTCTCCCCCTCGATCGTCATCGGCGTCACGCCTTGATCAGACCGGCGCCGTGCAGGGCATCGGCCGCGGCGGCGACGGTGTCGAACGGCAGCCCGGACCGCTCGGCGACGTCCAGCAGACTGTGCTCGCCGTCGGAGAGGTTGAGCACCCAGAGCATGGCCATCTGGGCCTGCCTGGTGTCGCTGCGGCCACCGAGAGCGTCGTACAGCCCGCGCCGGCCCAACTGCGGTTCGCCGTACGGGCTGAGGTTGATGTACTGCCGGTTGCGGTCGAGGACGGCGAACGCCTCGCGGCAGACCGCGAGGGTGTCCGCCATCGCCTCCGGGGAGACGAAGTCCGGGTTGTCCGCCGAGGTGTGGTACTCGGGGTAGCCCGCGTACGGGGTCCGGGTGAGCGAGCCCACACCGAGGTTGAACCCGGGCGAGCAGTACTGCCGCTCGTCGTAGCCGTACGGCGTGAACTCGTTGACCTGGTGCGGGCGTTCGGATGCGGTCAGCACGTACCGCATCACCCGGTCGATCTCCGCGTCGCCGCGCCTGCTCTGCTTGTACGTCAACTGGCCCCGGTCCCCGGCGCAGGCCAGCACGACGCCGTGCTTGACCCGCTCCACCCGCTCGGCGTTGCGGGCCAGCCAGGTGATCGCCCCGATGGTGCCGGGCGCGAAGATGAACCGGTAGGTGTAGTACGGCGTTTCCTCGGCGAGCGCGCGGGCCAGGAACGTCGCCACCGCGATGCCGGCCAGGTTGTCGTTGGCCAGCGAGGGGTGGCAGACGTGGCAGGAGACGATCACCTCGTCGGAGACCTGCCCGGGGACCACGTGCTCGGCGTAGGTGAGGTGGCCGTCGGCGAGCGTGGAGTCGATGCGGACCTCGTACTCGCCGTCCGGCATCGCGTCCAGCGTCTCCTGGGCCAGGCAGAAGCCCCACTCCGGCTTGTAGTAGCTGGTCCGGTACGGCACCCAGGACGGCTGGTCCGGCAGGGTGTGCAGGTGGTCGCGCAACTCGGACAGCGGCATGGTCGCCGACACCGGGATGCTGTAGCCGAGCACGTGCAGGCTGGACGCGGCGAAGTCGACGACCCGTCGGCCGGTGCTATCGGCGATGTACGCGTCGCGGATGTTCCACTCCTGCGGCACCGTCCAGTCCAGCACCTGCGTCCCGGTCGGCACCTCGTGCACCTGCAGCGGGAGGTACTCGCCGACGATGTCCAGGGTGGCGCGGACACCGTCGCCGGTGATGCTCCGGCACAGCGGGTACATCCGCTCCACCAGGGCGTGCATCTCTTCGCCGGGAGGGGTCATCGGCGCCACCGCAGGGTGTCGTCGACGGTGCCGGCCTCGGATGCCGCGCGCAGCACGGCGAGCCGGGTGAAGCGCTGGTCGAAGTCCTCCTTGGTCAGTGCGAACTTCCGGTAGGCATCGGCGAGTTCGAGCGCGCCGCGCTTGACCGACCACTCGATGTCGAAGCCGGGGATGGCGGCGCGGAACCGGGAGAAGTCCACCCGGTAGGAGCGCGGGTCGGCCCCGTTCTCCCCGGTGATCCGCACCTTCGCGCCGGGCACCGCCTCGGCGACCTGCTCGGCGATCTCGGCGACCGTGACGTTGTTGGTCTCGCTGCCGATGTTGAACGCGCGGTCGTGCACCGCCTCGCGCGGGGCGGTCAGCGCGGCCGTGAAGGCCCGCGCGATGTCGGCGGCGTGCACCAGCGGGCGCCAAGGGGTGCCGTCGGAGAGCACCAGCACCTCGCCGGAGAGCAGCGCGTGGCCCACCAGGTTGTTCAGCACGATGTCGGCGCGCAGCCGGGGCGAGTAGCCGAAAGCGGTGGCGTTGCGCATGTACACCGGGGTGAAGTCGTCGTCGGCCAGCGCGTGCAGGTCGTCCTCCACCCGCACCTTGGACTCCGCGTACGGCGTCACCGGGCGCAGCGGGGCGTCCTCGCCCACCAGGTCGTCGCCGCCTGCGGCGCCGTAGACCGAGCATGTCGACGCGTACAGGAAGCGCCGCACACCGGCGTCGCGGGCCAGCCGGGCCAGCCGTACGGAGGCGTGGTGGTTGATGTCGTAGGTGAGTTCCGGCGCCAGCGAGCCCAGCGGGTCGTTGGACAGGGCGGCCAGGTGGATCACCGCGTCCACTCCGGCCACGTGTTCCGCCGTGACGTCGCGCAGGTCGACCCGGTGCCCCTGCGGGTCGGCGGGTGTGTCGCCGAGGACGGAGTCGGCGAACAGGCCGGAGTCGAGGCCGACGACCTCGTGTCCGGCGGCGGTGAGGACCGGGGCCATCACGGTGCCCAGGTATCCCTGGTGTCCGGTAAGGAGTACGCGCATGGTTCAACCCCCCAGGTTGAGCGTGAGTTTGGTGACGGCGAACGCCTCGGCGTATCGCTCGTGGCATTCGATGCCGCGGATTCGCGCAAGACCGAGGAAGGCTTCGCGGTCGTACCAGGGCCGGTGGCGCTGCGAGGCGTAGTGCTCCTGCAGCAGCCGCACTTTTTCTTCGGCGATCTCCGTCGACAGCGGCTGGTAGGCGGCCATGCGGCCGAGATCGCCGTCCCATTTGACGATCTCGTAGCCGAGGACCAGGTGGTCGCGGAACGCGGTGGGTATCAGCTGCGCCAGGCCGCGGTGGTCCTGGTGGGCGTCGTCGGTGCGCGGGGCGAGGATGAGATCCGGGTCGGTCTGCGCGCGCAGTTCCTCGACCGCGGCCTTGGCCTCGTCCCAGTGCACGGGCAGCCGGCCGTCCGGCAGCTTGTGCACGGTCAGCCGCAGGTCGGCGCCCGGGCAGAAGGCGGCGAGCGCGGCCTGCTCCTCCTGCTCGCGCTCGCTGCCGCCGCCGGAGAGCACCAGCGCGTCGACGCGGAGGCCCGGCCGTGCGTGGCACAGCGTCAGCAGGGTGCCACCGGCGCCGATGGCGATGTCGTCGCAGTGCGCGCCGACGGCGACGATCCGGTCCAGGCTTCCGGTTTCGAGGCGGATCACGCGTGCACCCCGGTGTTGTCGTGTTCCCACACGGCCCAGGGACGGTCGCCGCGGGCGTAGGCCTCGTCGAGCGCGGCCCGCTCCTTGACGGTGTCGGTGGGCTTCCAGAAGCCGCGGTGCTGGTGTGCCACCAGGCGGCCCTGCTTGGCCAGTTGGGCGCATCCGTCGGCGACCAGGTCGCCGTTCTCCGGGATGTGGTCGAAGACTTCTTGGCGCAGCACGAAGTAGCCGCCGTTCTCCCACAGCGGCATGTCGCTGACCGCGGTGATGCCGCCCACCAGGCCGTCCTCGCCCAGGTCCACGCAGTGGAAGGAGGACTGGGGCGGTACCACCATCATCGACGCGCCGGCGTCGCGCCGGGCGAAGTTTTCGATCATGTCCGGCAGCGGGGCGTCGGTGAGGACGTCCGCGTAGTTGGCGAGGAACATCTCGTCGCCGTCCAGGTGGTGCCGCACCCGGCGCAGCCGCTCCCCGATCGGCGACTCGATGCCGGTCTGCGCGAACGTGATGGTCCAGTCGGCTATGTCGGTGGACAGCAGCTCGGTCTGGCCCTTGCGCAGCACGAAGTCGTTGGACGTCGTCTCCTCGTAGTTGAGGAAGAAGTCCTTGATGTGGTGGGCGCCGTAGCCGAGGCACAGGATGAACTCCTTGTGCCCGTAGTGCGCGTAGTAGCGCATGACGTGCCAGATCAGCGGCCTGGGGCCGACCATCGCCATCGGCTTGGGCACGTCGTCGGAGGTTCCGTTGCGCATCCGCATCCCGTAACCGCCGCAGAACAGGACGACCTTCATGCTGTGACCTTTCGGGACGCGGCCTCGACGATGCTCAGTTCCGGGATGGGGAAGACCAGCCGGCCGCCCCACTCGTGCACGTAGGACAGCTGCTCGACCAGCTCGGCCCGCAGGTTCCACGGGAGGACGAGGACGTAGTCCGGTTTGTCGACGGCGATCTGCTCGGGCGCGAGGATCGGGATGCGGGTGCCCGGGGTGAACCGGCCGTGCTTGTACGGGTTGCGGTCGACCGTGTACGCGAGCAGGTCGGGCCGGATGCCGCAGTGGTTGAGCAGGGTGTTGCCCTTGCCGGGGGCGCCGTAGCCGACGACCGTCTCGCCGCGCTCGGCCGCCTCGATGAGGAACTTCAGCAGGTCGCGGCGCACCTTGGCGACCCGGGCGGAGAACTCGGTGTACCCGGACAGTTCCTGAAGGCCGGCGGCCTTCTCCCGGGCCAGGACGTCGGCCACCCGCTGGGTCGGCTCGCCGGCCACCTCGGCCGGGCGGGCCCACAGCCGGATGGATCCGCCGTGCGTGGGCAGCAACTCGACGTCCACGAGCGCGAGTCCGCCGCTGGCCAGGGCCTGGATCGCGGAGGCGACCGTGTAGTACTGGAAGTGCTCGTGGTAGATCGTGTCGTACTGGTTCTCCTCGATCAGGGTGAGCAGGTGCTGCACCTCGATGGAGACCCAGCCGTCGTCGGCGACCAGGGCGCGCAGGCCCTGGGTGAAGCCGACCACGTCGGGGATGTGTGCGTACACGTTGTTGGCCACGACGAGGTTGGCCGGGCCGTGCTCTTCGCGGACGGCCGCGCCGGTCTCAGGGCTCAGGAACTCCGTGAGCGTGGGCACGCCCTTGTCCCGTGCCGCCGCGCCGACGTTCACCGACGGCTCGATGCCCAGGCAGCGGATCCCGCGGTCCACCACGTGCTTCAGCAGGTACCCGTCGTTGCTGGCGACCTCGACGACGAAGGCGTCGGGTCCGAGACCCACGCGCTCTGCGGCGTCGGCGACGAACGTGCGGGCGTGCTCCACCCAGGAGGTCGAGTACGAGGAGAAGTACGCGTACTCCTTGAAGGTCTCCTCCGGCGTGATCAGCGGCGGGATCTGCGCCAGCCAGCAGTCGGTGCAGACCCGCAGGTGCAGCGGGTACGCCGGTTCCGGCTGGTCGAGTTGGTCCGCGGCGAGAAAGCTCTCGCAAGGTGGCGTCGCCCCGAGGTCGACGACGCTCGCCGTCGCCTCCGAGCCGCACAGTCGGCATCGTGTCATCTGCTGTTCCCATCCCCCCTGCTCGCGCGGACGTCCCCGCCGCGAGTCTGTGCTGACCGCCCCGCGATCGCGGTGCGGTACTCATCAACCAGGCGGTCGAGGCCGACCGCCGGGCTGAAACCCTGTTCGTAACGGAGCCGGGCCGCTCGGCCCATCTCCCGGTTGCCGTCCGGCTCGGCCGTGATCCGGCGGATGCAGGACGCGAGCGAGGCGGACTCCCCCGGCTCGTGCAGCAGCCCGGTCACGCCGTCCTCGACGAGTTCGACGAAGGCGCCGTGCCCTGCGGCGACGACCGGGACGCCCGCCGCCATCGCCTCCACGACCACCAGGCCGAACGCCTCCAGCCAGGTCGAGGGAGCCACCACCGCGACCGATCGCGCGACGGCCTTCTGGCATTCCGCCGTGTCGAGCAGGCCGACGTGGCGCACGTCGTCCCGGCCCGCCGCCCAGGCGGTCACCTCCGGCTCCAGTGGCCCGGTGCCGGCGATCACGAGCGGCACGCCCACACCGCCGCTCGCCGCGAGTTCGTCCCACGCGGTCATGAGCAGCCGTACGCCCTTGGCCTCCGCGAGCCGGCCGAGGTAGAGCAGATGCTCTCCGTCGCCCTCTCTGGTGGCGCCCGGGTCGGGTACGAAGTTGTGCTTCACCGCCAGCCGTTCCGCGGGCATTCCGGCCTGCACCAGGGTGTGGCGCTGCGCCGCGGAGATGCAGAAGAACCGCTCCACGCCGGACCACCAGCGCCGCCGGTTGGCCGACAGGCTGATCGCGAGCGGCACCGTCGCCAGGCGGGAGCCCCGGTAGCAGCCGTGCCGGACGGCGGGCAGCGGCAGCGCCGATCCGACGCACTCGGTGCACGGCCGGCCGTCCCGCTGCAGCGTGCCGGGCGGGCAGACCTGGGTGTAGTTGTGCAGCGTGGCCACGGCGGGCACCCCGGCGTCGGCGCAGGCGGCCAGGACCGCGGGCGACAGGAGCGGGAAGACGTTGTGGACGTGCACCACGTCCGGCCGTTCGGTGCGCAGCTTGGCGGCGAGTTCCGTGCGCACCGCCGGGTTCCACGGCACCCGCAGGGGCACCGCGACCTTGCTGAGCAGGGACATGGCGCCGATGTCGTCGCTGCGCCGCTCGAACACCTCGACCCGGTGGCCGGCCGCGCGCAGCAGCTCCACCTCCTGGTCGACGACCCTATTCTCCCCGCTCGGCTGCGCCGAGGCGTAGCGGTTGTGCACCACGAGGATGTGCATGCTCAGGTCACCTCCGATCGGCGGGCCCAGCGCGGGACGCGCTGTCGAGGGAGTTCCGGCGTGGAAAGCCGGGGGACTTCGGGCGTCGTGAGGACGGCGGCCTCGGCAGGTGCCGCCAGCAGCGAGGCGGCCAGGGCCAGATGCAGCAGATACGGTGAGGCGTCGCCGAGACCTGCCTCCGTGTACGAGGCCATCGCGCAGTAGCTGATCAGGAAGATCGCGCAGGCCCGCTGCAGCGACGGCGGCCGCAGCAGCGCGACACCGCCCAGCACCACGATGATCACCGCGACGAGGGTCACGCCGATCAGGCCCTGCTCGTTGTAGACGGCCAGCCAGCTGTTGTCGATCGGCAGGCCGCCGAACGACTTGTCGCCCAGGCCCACGCCGAACAGCTGCTCCGAGGTCGAGCGGGGCGCGGACAGCAGGGCGTCCCAGACCTTGGCGCGGCCGGTGAGGCTGGAGAAGTTCTCCTTGCTCTGTCCGCGCAGGAACCACGACTGGAGCATGGAGGCGAACCCCACCGCGGCCACCGTGGCCAACAGCACCGCCCAGGTGAAGAAGCGGCGGGCGGCGGCGCTGGTCAGCAGGAGCGAGCCGATCGCCAGCACCAGCCCGACGAGCAGGCCGAGCGTGGCCGTACGGGTGTGGGTCAGCGCGAGCAGGACGAGGGACGGCACGATGATGACCGCCGCGCTCTTCTTGTCGGTCCGGTGGCCCAGCAGGAGCAGCACGGTCAGCCCGATGATCACCGCCGCGTACTGTCCGATCTGCGGCGGGGTGAGCGGCCACAGCGCGCCGACCAGGCGTCCGCCGTAGAGGTCGGGCAGGGCCGCACCCGGTGAGACGGCGAGGCCCGCGGCCACCGATCCGAGCACCGCGAAGTACATTCGGATGTGGTGCCTGACGAACGTCAGGCCGCCGTCCCACCAGCGGGTGAGCAGCCACAGGGTGCCGACGAAGAGAGCCAGCCGGAAGCAGCGGAACAGCGCGCCGAACCCCGACTCCAGATTCGCGCTGGAGATCACGCTCGACACCAGCAGCAGGGTGAGGGTGAAGACGTACGCACTGGGCCGGATGCGCACCCGGAGATTGACCGTCAGCGCCAGGGTGAACGCGGCGACCAGGGCGCCCATCGTGACCATCTGGATGAGGGAGCGGGGCAGCGGGACGATGGTCTTCGCCCCGGCGGAGCCGAGCGTGTTGAGGACCAGCAGCCCCCAGACGACCCCGATGATCCTCGGTGTGCCGGCGGAGCGCGGTTCGGCGCCGGACAGCGTGCTCATCTCAACCACCCGCCTGTCCGCTGATGGTGCTGCCCGCGTCCTGCTGGTAGGGCGCGCCCTGCCAGCTCTGGAAGTCGAGCACCTTGCTGGGGTCGTGGACGACGAAGGCCCACGGCCCGGCGTAGACGTTGTCGTGCCAGCGGTTGTGCTGCTTGAGGGTGATCGCGTCGGCCACCTTCTCGCCCTTGTACGGCGACCAGTCCGGATAGGTGCCGTAGTTGGAGAGCACGGCCATGCGGTCGCACTTCGTCGTGCACTTGAGGACCGACTTGTCCAGCACGAAGCGGTTGTCGTGGATGTCCACCCGCTGGGTCTTCCACCGGCAGTCGGCGTAGAGCGGTGCCTTGGTGATCGTGGACTTCGAGCAGCGGCTGGTCTTCTTCACCAGCAGCGTGCAGTCACCGGAGGAGGTGTTGGCCGGGCTGTTGCAGAACCGGTCGGCGTTCTCCCACAGGGTGATCCCGGACCAGTTGTTCTCCAGCAGGTTGCCATAGATATCGATCTTGTTCGTGCGGGCTTTGACGCGTGGTTCGCCGCCGGACTCGGACAGGTAGACGGTCGCGAACGGGAAGGTGTCGCCGCGGCCGGCTGCCTTGCGGCCCTCGACCCAGTTGTTGCGCCGGATGGTGTTGTTGCGGATGACCGCGTTGTAGCTGGTCTCGTAGATCAGCGCGGCGCCGTCGTTGGCCTCCAGCACGTTGTCCTCGATGCGGAAGTCGTTGTTGTTGGTGTCCGCCCACAGTCCGGTTCCGCGGTTGTCGTGCACCCAGTTGCCGCGTACGTCGGCGCCGTCGACGGCCCAGAACTTGATGCCGCCGGTGCAGCCGCAGCCCTGCTGGCGCCGCTCCCAGTCGCCGGTGTTGTTGCCGACGATCTCGTTGCCCTCGACCACCAGGCCGCTGATGCGGCCGCTGCCCTTGTAGGCGTTCATGCCGTACTGACCGTTGGCGCGCAGGCAGTTGGCGCGGACCTGCTGGCGGGCTCCGGCCATCAGCCCGGCGCCCAGGTTGTTCTGGATGGTCGAGTGCTCGATGACCCAGCCGTCGGCCGAGTCGTGGTTGACCACGCCCTCGTTCTGCGGCGGGACGAAGCCCTGCACGGTCAGGTAGGCGATGGTGACGCCCTGGGCGGTGCCGGCGAACGCGTACTGGTTGGTCTTCCGGCCGTCGAGCACCGCGCCGGGCGCGCCGAGGTAGCGGTCCCCCTTCTTGGGGATGACCTGGGCGTAGCGGTCGGGGTCGAGCCGGTGCTTGCCCGGTCGCAGCCAGAACGTGGTGTCGGCGGGGTGGCTCTTGGTCTTCGCCGCCAGGTCGCCGACCTTCGCGGGGTCGACCGTCACCGCGCCCGCCGGGGCCTTCGCCGGCCCGGCCTCGGGCTTGGCGCACACCCGGGCCAGGGCGGTGGTCCGCGCCCCGGACATGGTGGGCGCGGCGGTCGTCGCCTTCGCCTCGGCGGGCTGCGTGCCGTCGCAGCCCGTCAACGCCAGCAGGGCCAGCGTGAGCGGTGCCACCGCCCACGCCCAAGGCCGCCTCTTGATCCGCACGTGCCCCTCCCTAGCCGCGGAACCTGAGCACGGTGGTGAAGCCCTCCGTGCCGTCGGTGAAGCCGGTGCCGACCAGGGTGGTGGCGGGTTCCTTGCGCCCGAATCCCGCGGAGTACCAGCCCAGCGGCGGCTCGCTCTCGCCGCGGTGCGCCCGCCAGGACAGCTGCCCGGGCAGGTCGAGCACCGCGGAGCGGTCCTCGCCGTCCCGGGTCCAGGTCAGTTCGGCCCGGTTCTCCACCAGCTCCGCGGTGATCCTCGGGCCGAGGTGGAAGGCCAGCCGCACGGCCCCGCCCGGGCCGCGCACCTCGTCGACCACCTTCAGCTCCCGGCTCTCGGCGGTGAGTTCCACCTGGCGGCGGTGCACCGAGCCCTGGTAGCCGTCGTGCTCCGCGCTCCAGCGGGCCGACCCCGCGCCGGACGTCTCCGCGACCAGTACGCGGGTGTCGGCATGCCGGGTCCACAGGAACGGGCCGCCGGAGACGGACTGGTCGGCGCCGTCCAGCTCAAGGGTGTTGTGGCCGAGGGTGGAGCGGAAGTACTGCCGCCACTCGGGCTGCCCGTGGTAGCAGTACGTCCCCGGGTCGGCGAGCACGTCGACGCCGTCGTGGCGGACCTCCACGGACAGCGCGTCCGCGTGGGCGTGCGCGGCGATGGACAGGAAGCCGTGCGGGCCGCCGTCGCAGCGGCACCAGATCTCCTCCGGGCCACGCAGGATCGTCATACCCGCATCGGCGAAGTGGCCCGGCCTGCTTGCCGGGCGGGACACGGCCGGTCCGGTTCCGTTTTTCTCGTACGGCCGGATGAGCGCGGCCAGCAGCGGGGTGCGCACATCGGTGCCGGTCACCCTCGGCCACCAGTCGAGCCGCCCGAACACGGCGTCCCCGGTGGACAGCAGCGAGCCCCAGCGGTCGGTGCCCTCGCCGTCCAGGATCAGACCGTGCCCGTCGTCCGCGTCGCCCTGGCGCGGCGGCCGCAGCCGGTTGTCCACGACGGCGGCGAGCGCGTCGGTCATCCGCAGCAGCACCAGACGGAGGGTCGCGGGGACCGGCACGCCGGCGGCATCGGCCTCGGCCAGGGCGGCCAGGCCGAGTTCCAGCACCAGGCCGTGGTACTCGGAGGCCAGTTCACGGTTGAGGCCGGAGAGGAAGGTGTTGCTGCGCAGATGCCGGTCGAGCGAGCGCAGGGCGTCGGCCCGCCAGCGCTCCGAGGCGGGGAACCAGCCGAACGCGCAGGCCGCGGCGAACTGCCCGGCGGCCTCGGCGATGACGTGGTTGTTCGCCGACGATCCCCGGCTGGGGAAGGCGGCCAGCCAGCGCTGGTGGTGCCAGATCTGGTTCAGCGCCACCGGGTTGTCCTCGAACAGTCCGGCCGCGCCCGGCCAGCCCTCCAGCAGCCGGCGCACCCACACCCACGACAGCAGCCGGACGCCCAGCTCGATGCCGCTGATCCAATGGACCCCGCGCAGCGGCGGGTTGGCCTCCCACCATGACCGCAGGTGCGCGGCCACGCGCTCCGCATACCGCTCGTCCCCGGTGACCGCGTAGGCGGCGGCGAGCTGGGTGAGGTGGTGGTGCCGGGACAGCTCCCAGATCTGCTTGATGTCCCCGACCGCGTCCTCGCTGCGGTACGGCACGTCGAAGGCATAGCCCGAGGGGGCCCGGCGCCCGGTCTTGGGGTCGTACCACCAGTCCGGGTCGACGAGGTCGTCGCGGGCCACCCCGAAGTACTCGGCGTGCCCGTCCATCAGCCGGTCCGCCTCGGCCACGAGGCGTTTCGCGGCGTCCGACGGCACCGCGGCGATCGCTCCGGCGGGCAGGACCGCGGTGAACCGGGCGCCGGTCACGCTCGGGCAGTTCGGCGGCGCCGACCGCCAGCGCCGTCTGCGCAGCGTGTCGCCCACCCGGCCCGCGACCTCCTGCGGTCCCATCCGGGACAGCCGCCGCAGGTACCAGCCCGCGCTCATCGTCATCGTGCGTTCTCCAACGTCACCGGCGCGCCGCCGGCCAGGCCGGCCTGCACGGCGAGGGTGGCCGCCGTGGTGGCGACCAGCGACTGAAGCGGCACCGGCATCGGGCCGCCGGTCCGCACGGCCTTGATGAACGCGGCCAGTTCGGCGTTCTGGCCCTTGTCGCGGGCCTTGGGCAGCCGTGAACTGACCCACTTCTTACGGCCGGCTGTGCTCTTTTCGAAATACAGCGAGGCGCGGACGAAGTCGTCGAGGCGCAGCACCTTGCCGTCGGCGACCAGGTCCAGCGTCTCCTTGGGGAAGCCGGGGGCGCCGGTGGTGACATAGCTGATGGTGGCGGTGGACCCGTCCGGGTAGCGCAGCACGACCTGCAGATCCTCGTTGCCGGACGGGGCGACCGCGTAGACGGAGACCGGGTCGGCGTCGAGCAGCCAGCTCGCCGTGTCGATGAAGTGGCCGCCCTCGCCGGCGAAGCGTGAGCCCTCGGTGCCCTGCTGGAGGTACCAGCTGCCGTGCTGCAACTGACCCGCGTTGACCAGGTAACGCAGGCTCGCCGGGCCGCTCCGGGTGCCGAACTGCTTCCTGGCCTCCTGCAGCAGCGGCGCGAAGCGGCGGTTGAAGCCGACCTGCAGCCGGTCGTTGCCGGACTCCTCCACCGCCGCGAGCACTCCGGCCAGCTCGTCCTCGCTGAGCGCCAGGGGCTTCTCCACGAACACCGTCTTGCCCGCCAGCAGCGCCTTGCGGGTCAGATCGGCGTGCGAGCTGTGCCGGGTGACCACGAACACCGCGTCGATGGACTTGTCGCCGAGCACGGCGTCGAGGTCGGTGGTCGCCTCGGTGAAGCCGAACTTCCGCTGCGCGTTGGCCGCGGAGAGCGCGGTCGTGGTGACGACGGTCGACAACTCGACGCCCTCGCGCTGCGCCAGGTGCGGCAGCAGCATCGACGTCGCGTAGTTGCCGGCGCCGACGAACGCCAGCCTGACCGGTGTCCTGGCGGCGCGGGCCGGACTCGGCTTCACGTTCACTGCGGGTACGGCGACCGCCGGAGCCTTCGCTTCCCCCGCCTGCTCGGGGTAGCGGAACAGCGCGGTGATGGCCTTCAGCTCGCCGTCCTTGAGGCGCTGGTAGGTCTCCACAGCGTCGTCGAAGTCGGCGACGTGCGAGATCAGCGGCTCCACGTCGATCTTGCCGCGGGCGGCGAGGTCGAGGAAGCAGGCCAGGTTGCGGCGCTCGGTCCAGCGGACGTAGCCGATCGGGTAGTCGCGGCCCTCCAGCTCGTACTCCGGGTCGTAGCGTCCGGGGCCGTACGAGCGGGAGAAGCGGACGTCGAGTTCCTTCTCGTAGTACGCGTTCCACGGCAGGTCGAGGCGGCACTTGCCGATGTCGACGACCCGGCCGCGGTCCCGGGCCAGCTTGGCGGCCAGCTCCACGGGCTGGTTGCTGCCGCCGCCGGCGGCCAGGTACACCTGGTCCACGCCATGACCGTCGGTGAGTTCGGCGACGGCGTTCTCCACGGCGGCGGAGGCGGGGTCGCCGCAGGCCGCGGCGCCCAGGCGCTCGGCGAGTTCGCAGCGCGCCGGATCGGGGTCGGCGCCGACGACGCGGACGCCGGAGGCGGCCAGGAGCTGCACCACCAGCTGCCCGATCAGTCCGAGGCCGATGACCAGGGCCACTTCGCCGAGCTGCGGCTCGCCCTGGCGGACGCCCTGCATGGCGATCGACCCGACGGTGCCGAAGGCCGCGTGCTGGGGCGCGAGTCCGTCGGGCACCGGGACGTAGAGGTTCTTGGGCACCCAGTTGAGCTCGGCGTGCAGGGCGTGCTCGTTGCCGGCGCAGGCGACCAGGTCGCCGACCTTCACGTCGTCGATGCCGGCGCCGACCTGCTCGACCACCCCGCACAGCGAGTAGCCCAGCGGTGTGTAGGAGTCCAGCTTGCCCATCACCTTGCGGTAGGTGGCGGGCACCCCGTTGGTGGCCACGCTCTGCATGACCTTGGCGACCTGGTCCGGGCGGGAGCGGGCCTTGCCCAGCATCGACATGCCGGCCTCGGACACCTTCATCATCTCGGTGCCGGTGGAGATCAGCGAGTAGGCGCTGCGGACCAGCACCCCGCCCGGCTTGCACCCCGGCACCGGAACGTCGAGCACCGCCAGCTCGCCGCTCTTGTAGTTCTGTACAACCTGCTTCACTCGAACTCCTCTGAGATTCCTAAGCCGTCAAACGAGTGCTCTGGCCGGACCCAGAGGTCGCGTCGCGATACCAGTACTCGAGCGTCAGTACGTGCCACAGATGCTTGGAGAAGTCCTGCTGCCCGGCCGCGTCCTCGGCGACCATCCGCTTCAGTGCGTCGCGGCGCAGGATCCCGGAACGGACGAGCTCGCCGTCGTTGACCACCTCGCGCACCAGCGGCGCCAGGTCCCGGCTCATCCAGGCCCGCAGCGGGGCGCTGAACAGGCCCTTGGGCCGGTACACGATCTCCCGGGGCAGGATCGAGGTGGCCGCCTCCTTCAGGACCGCCTTGCCCTGCCGTCCGGCGATCTTGCGGTCGCCGGGGATCGCGAACGCCGCCTTGACCACCTCGACGTCCACGTACGGCGTCCGTACCTCGGTCGACGCGGCCATGCTGGAACGGTCCGTGTAGGTGAGGTTCAGTCCCGGCAGGAACATCCGGGCGTCGGTCAGGCACATGCGGTTGACGAAGTCGTCGAGGTCGTTGTCCCGGTAGACGTCCTGATGCTCGGTCAGTACGTCGTCGACCGTGCCGGCCAGGTCGGGATCGAGCAGGGCGAGCAGCTCCTCCTGGTCATACATGGTGTAGCTGCGCCGGAAGGCGGTCTCCTCCGGCAGGTCGGCGAAGGACAGGAACCGCTTGGCGAAGCGCACCGACCGGAATCCCCGGCGGGAGGTGGCGACCGGCAGCCGGTCCACGGCCGCGGACACCCCGCGCCGCAGGGGCCGCGGGACGCGCTGGTAGCGCAGCGCGATCAGGTTGGCCAGGTGCTTGCGGTAGCCGGCGAACAGCTCGTCGGCGCCCATTCCGGAGAGCATCACCTTGACCCCGGCCTCGCGTGCGGCCGTGCAGATGAGGAACGTGTTGATCGCGGCGGGGTCGCCGATCGGCTCGTCCAGGCTGTACGTCATCTGCGGCAGCAGGTCGAGCACGTTCGGGGCGATCTCGATCTCGTGCAGGTCGACGCCGAACCGGGCGGCCACCTGCCGGGCGTAGCGCAGGTCGTCGGGCATCGCCTCGAACTTGGCGTCCTCGGCGCGGAAACCGATCGTGTAGGCGGAGATCCCCGGCTGGTGGCGGGCCGCCAGCGCGGTCAGATAGCTGGAGTCGAGGCCGCCGGAGAGGAAGGTCGCCACGGGGACGTCGGAGAGCAGGTGGCGCCGGGTCGACTCCTCGATGACGGCGGCCAGGTCGGGCTGCTCACCCGTCCGGGCCCGCTCCTGGCCCTCGGCGGCGACCTCCTTCAGGTCCCAGAACCGGCCGCGCTCCACCCGGCCGTCGGGCCGGCACCGCAGCCAGCTGCCCGGCGGCAGCTTCTCCGCCTCGCGGAAGGCGCACCGCGAGTCCGGCACCCAGTAATAGAGGAGGGAGGCCACCAGCGCCGCGTGGTCCACCTCCAGCTTGCCGCCGGTGGCGGCGGCGAGCGCCTTCAGTTCGGAGGCGAACACCAGACCCTCGCCGCGCCGCAGCAGGAACAGCGGCTTGATGCCCAACTGGTCGCGGACCAGGACCAGTTCACCGGTGCGCTCGTCGAAGATCCCGAACGCGAACATGCCGCGCAGCCGGGGCAGACAGTCCGTGCCCCAGCGCCGCCAGGCCTCCAGGAGGACCTCGGTGTCGGAGGTGCCGCGGAAGCGCACCCCGGCCGCCTCCAGCTCGGCGCGCAGCTCGGGCGCGTTGTACAGCTCGCCGTTGTACGTGAGGGCGAGGCCGTCCGAGACCATCGGCTGGGCGCCGGTCTCGCTCAGGTCGATGATGGAGAGGCGGCGGTGCCCGAGGTGCACCTCGCCGTCACCGACGGGGTGGCCGTAGCGGCCCGCCCCGTCCGGGCCGCGGTGGGCGAGGGTCTCGGTGAGCCGGTCGGTCACCAGCTTTCCGTCCGGCCAGCGGTAGGTGCCTGCGATGCCACACATGTGCTACCGCCCGTCCTGGTCGTTGCCCGGGACGCGGGTGGCCCAGATCGGCTGCCGCTCCGTCCGCGGCTGGTTGGTGCCGTTCTGCCGGGCCGGCCGTTCGGCGCGGCCGCGCAGCGCGGTGTGCAGCCCGTCCCACAGGGTGCCGTCGGTACGGTCGCGCGGATCGGGGTCGATCAGCACCACACCGATCACCGGAATGCGCTGGTCGGCGAGCTGCCGGGCCACGGTGTGCAGCCAGGCCGCGCTGCCGTGTCCGGCCCGTACGACAAGCACCGTCTGGGTGCCGAGGTGGCGCAGGTCGGTCCATGCCGTGCCGGGCGCCACCGAGCCGACGCCGATGCGGCGCTCCTGAGGCGAGAGGGTCGCGGCACGCTCGCCGCTGACCACGGGCGGATCTCCCGGCTTCTTACGGCCTTCGAGCTGCCCGCCGGGCAGAGCGTCGACGACGGTCACCGGACCCTGTGCCGCCACGGCCCTGGCGAGGTCCAGGGCGATCACGCTCGTGCTGCGTGCGCAGCCCAGTTCCAGCAGCGACACCGGTTCCGCGAAATCGCCGGTGGTGCGGGCCAGGGTCGCGGTGAGCCGTTCGCGGGTGACCCGGGTGCGGCGGCGCTGCCACAGCTTGCCCGAGCGGCGGGGCAGCTCCGCGATGACCGAGGCGCCCAGGTTCGCGGCGATGTCCCGGCGCAATACGGGACGGTCCGCCACCACCGTGCCGACCGCGGCCAGGGCGAGGCCGAGGACGAGCCCGAGGATCCCCCCGACGGCGGCTTCGGTGACCAGGGCCTTGGGCAGGGAGTGGCGCACCGCGCGCGGCGTGTCCACGATCTGTGTGCCGGCGATGACCTGGGGGGTTCCGGTGCGGGCGTCCGCGGCGCGCTGGTCGAAGTCGGAGATGCGCGCGTTGAGTTCGGCCCGGCGGGCGAAGAGCGTCTCGATGCCCGCCGACGCCTTGGGGTCGGTGTCCGGGGACCGGTTTCCTATCTGCTTGTTGACCTGGGCGAGTTCGACGCGCATGCGGTCACGCTGGTCCAGCAGGGCCTTGGCCTCGGCCTTCGCGGTGTCCTTCATCCGCCGTACGTGGTCCGCGATGAAGGAGTCGGCCAGTGCCTTGGCGCGGGCCACCGCTTGCGCGTCGGTGTCGCCGGTCACGGTGATCTGCATCAGGTTGTTGGTCAGACCGGCACCCTGGTAGTCCTTCATGAAGTCCTCGGGCTTCACCGGGGACTTCAGGGACTGCAGCGCCCTGTCGGCGATCTGCGTGGTCTGCAGCAGCTGGACGTCGGTGCGGATCAGCGTGCCGGTGTCGTTCGGCTGGTCCTCCGCGTGCGCGACCAGCACCTTGGTCACTGCGGTCGGCGGGGGCGGCATCAGGACCGCCACCGCGGCGCCGGCCAGCAGGCCGAGAAGCGCCATGGCCGTCCACAGGCGACGGCGCCTGCGCACCGCCACCACCAGCGCCTGTAGGTCGATGAGCGGAGTGGCGGGCGACGACTCCGAGGTCGTGCTTGTCGTCACGCTGAACCTCCCGTTGCGTGGCCGCGCACCGCGAGCGCCAGCGTGGCGTCGTCCGGAAGCGGGCCGGCAGACCTCGTGGGGCGGGCCTGGACCAGGTCGGCGACGACGATGCCGACGACCTCATGCCTGCCGTCCGCGCATGCCTCCGCGATGCCGGCGAGCTCCTCGGCGGTCCAGCTGTCCACGCTGAGGACCACCACGGCACCGGACTCGTTCTCGCGGTCCGGCACCACCGGCCGGTCCACCGGCACCTCCACCATCCGCAGCATCGGACCGCTCCTGGCCTCGGCGACGAGCTGCCCCGCGGCCCGGCGGGCGATGTCGTCGCCCTGCGGTACGACGACCAGCAGCCGCTGGGCGGAGGGCAGTCGCTCTTTCAGGCGAGCGCAGACCCGCCGGTAGCGCAGACGTCGGCCGGCCTCGTCGCCGGACTTCTGCGGGGCCGGCAGGTCCCACGGGGTGTCGAGCCCGAGGAAGCGGCGGATGCGGGCTCGTGAGCCCCTGGCTTCCGGCCGGCGTGCGCGCCGTTCACCGGCCACGTCGACGGTGCCGAGGAGCGTGGAACCCAGCGCCGCGGCGATCTCCGGTTCGGTGCGCAGCCGGCGGTTCATCCGTGCGGCGACGAGATGGCCGATGACCGCGAGCAGGAAGAACAGCAACGCGCCGCCGACGATGAGCTGGACCCTCGTCGGCGCGGCCTCACCGGTCGGCGGGGCGGCGGGCCCCATGACGACCATGCCTGCCTTGTTGGTCGCCGGGTTGGCCTCGTCCACCTTCTTCATGGCCCCCTCCAGCGAGGTGCGCAGGTTCTCGAGCTCGGTGCGGGCCTGCACGCTCTCCACTGTCTGTCCCGGGTTGGCCGCCTTGGCCAGGTCACTGATGCGGCGGTTGGCCTCCTCGACCTTCTTGCGCAACGCGTCGTTCGCCGTGCTGGTCGCGGAGTCCGTGCCGCTGCCCGCGATCTGCGCGGTGTACTGCACGAATTGCTGGGCCACCTGGTCGGCGAGCTGCTGCGCGCGCTTGGGGGTGTCGGCCGTTCCGGCGATGGTGATGATGTTTCCGTCCGCGGCCTTGGCGCTGACCCGGTCCCGCAGCTCGGTGGTGCTCACGCCGGACCAGTGCAGCGCGTCGGCCGCGCGGTCGACCACCGCCGAACTGGTCGCGAGGTCCACCTGGGTGAGCAGCTCGCGCTCCTCCCACAGTCCCGGCAGGAGTACGGGGGCCGACGCCGTGTAACGCGGTGGGAACACCACGACCGAGGCGCCGAAGCCGACCAGCGCGCCCACGACGGCGAGGACGGCGAGAAGCCGCCAACGCCGGCTGAATATCCGCCCGATGGTGACCAGGCGTATCGTGTCCTCGCTCAACTGCGCTGCCTCTTCCCTGTCCGGATCGGGTCGTTCGCCGACACCGGGGTGTGGTCACGGCAGGCGGCCGCGTAGGCGGCGAGCAGCGACGCTTGTGAGTTCTCCCAGGACAGCGGCCCGCTGATCCGCTCCTGGCCGATCTTGCCCATCCGGGCCCGCTTGTCCGGGTCGTCCATCAACTCCGCAACGAGCTCGGCGAACCGGGCCTCGTCGTTGGCGGGTGCGTAGACGGCGGCGTCACCGGCGGAGACGCGCGCCTCCTTCAGGTCGAAGGAGACGATCGGCCGGCCCATCGCCATGTACTCGAGGACCTTGTTCATGGTCGACACGTCGTTGAGCGGGTTGCGCGGGTCGGGAGACAGGCACACGTCCGCGGTGGACAGGTAGCGCACCAGGTCGGCGTCCGGAATCCGCCCGGTGAACTGCACCTGCTCGCTGAGACCGAGTTCCTTGGACAGCTCCACCATCGCGTCGAAGGCGTCGCCGGAGCCGACGAACACCGCATGCCAGTCGGTCCGCCCGAGCTCGTCGCGCAGCTTCGCAAGCGCCCGCAGGGCGTAGTCGACGCCGTCCTGGGGGCCCATGACGCCCAGGTAGCACAGCAGATGAGGCTTGCCGCGCTTCAACTCCTGCTCGGGCGGCACCGGTTGGAACCGATCGATCTGCGGCGCGCTGCGCACCACGAACACGTCCTCCGGCCGCTTGCCGCCGCGGCGCACCGCGACCTCGCGGTAGCTCTCGTTCGTGGCGAGGACGATGTCCGCGGCCCGGTAGGTCCGCCGCTCCAGCGCGCACACGCCGCGGTAGAGCAGGTCCTTGCCGCGGTCGAAGCGGGAGAGGTACAGCTCGGGCACCAGGTCGTGCTGGTCGAAGACGAACCGCGCGCCGCGCCGCTTGAGCCACAGGGCCGGCAGGAACAGCAGGTCGGGCGGGTTGCAGGCGTGCACCACGTCGACCGGGCCGACCTTGCGGGCCAGCCGGGCCGTGTGCCACAGCGCCGATCCGTACTCCTTGAGATAGCCGGCCGGCCCTCCGGTGGCCGCGCGCAGCGGGTAGCGGTGGATCCGCACCCCGTCGATCACGGCCTCCGGCTCGGTGTCGCGCTTGGTGCCCTGCGGACAGATGACGTCCACCGTCCAGCCCGCGTCGCGCAGCGTCGTGCACTCCTGCCACACCCGCCGGTCGAAGGGCACCGACAGGTTCTCCACCAGGATCAGGGCGCGTCGCCCCGACCCCTCACCGCTCATTGCATTACCAAGCAAGGCCCACGTACCCAGGTTCGGCCCGGCGCTCGTCGGCGTCGGGAAGGTGGATGAGGTCGACGATCACCGGGGCGTTCCCGTGGGGCAGCACCGACAGCACGGACGGGTCCCTGGTGCCGACCAGACACACCTCGGCATGGTCGAGCACCTCCTCGACGGACTCCGCGAGCAGCTGCGCGAGGTGCGGCAGCCGGTTCTCGATGTACTCGCGGTTCGCGCCGAGCAGCCGGGACAGGCTGACATTGGCGTCGTAGATCTTGAGGTCATAGCCCTTGCCGAACAGGCGCTCCGCCAGCTCGACGAGCGGGCTTTCGCGCAGGTCGTCGGTGCCGGGTTTGAAGGACAGCCCGAACATTCCCACCCGGCGCTTGCCGGTGCGCTCGACCAGGTCCACCGCGCGCTGGAGGTGGTCGGCGTTGGAGGGCAGCACGTGGGAGAGGATGGGCACCGAGACGTCGGCCCGCTGTGCCGCGTGGACCAGGCTGCGCAGGTCCTTGGGCAGGCAGGAGCCGCCGAAGGCGAAGCCGGGCCGCAGATAGGCGGGGCTGATGTTCAGCTTGCGGTCGGCCAGGAACACGTCGATGACCTGGTGCGAGTCCACCCCGAGCGCCTGGCACACCGCGCCCAGCTCGTTCGCGAAGCCGATCTTCAGGCCGTGGAACGCGTTGTCCGCGTACTTGATCGCCTCGGCCACGGGGACCGGCACCCGGAACACCTCGCCGGGCAGGCCCTCGTACAGCGCCGTCACCGCGTCGCCGCTGGCCGGGTCGAGCTCGCCGATGACGGTCTTGGGCGGGTCGAAGAAGTCCCGCACGCTGGTGCCCTCGCGCAGGAACTCCGGGTTGACCGCGACCCCGACGTCCACGCCGACCGTGCCGCCGAGGCTCTTCTCCAGGATCGGCACCAGCAGGTTCAGGCAGGTGCCCGGGAGCATGGTGCTGCGGAAGACGACGGTGTGCCGTCCGCCGCGCTCGGCGAGCGCGGCGCCGATCTCCTCGGTGACCCGCTCCAAGTAGGTGGTGCACAGGCTGCCGTTGGGCTCCGACGGTGTGCCGACACAGATCAGCGAGATCTCGCTGTCCTCGATCGCCTCGCGGACGTCGGCGGTGGCGCGCAGGGCGCCGGTACGCACGACGTCGGCGATGAGCTCGCCGATGCGCTCCTCGACCACCGGCGCCTTGCCGTCGTTGACCAGGTCGACCTTCACCTGGTTGACGTCCACGCCGATGACCTCGTGCCCCAGGCTGGCCAGGCACGCGGCCGATACGCAGCCCACGTAGCCGAGCCCGAAAACGCTGACTCTCATGACCCGTTCCTCCCCCCACGCAGGCCCTTGTGGCCTGCGGTCCCCCCAGCAAGGCCCTTGTGGCCTGCCGTCCACATGTCGGCCGGACGACGCCCCCCGCGCATCAGTAGGCCCCCTGCCCGTGCAGCACCGCACGCAATGTCTTCCACAAGATCACCGTGTCGAGGGCGAGCGACCAGTCCTCCACGTACCGAAGGTCGAGGCGGACCGCCTCCTCCCACGGCAGGTCGCTGCGTCCGCTGATCTGCCACAGACCGGTGAGGCCGGGCTTGACCAGCAGCCGCCGCCGGATGTCCGGGTCGTACGCGGCGCACTCCTCCGGAAGGGGCGGTCGTGGGCCGACCAGCGACATCGATCCCGTCAGTACGTTGAACAGCTGCGGGAGTTCGTCGATCGAGTACCGGCGCAGCACCCCGCCCACCCGGGTCACCCTCGGATCGTGGCGGACCTTGAACAGCAGCCCTGCGCCCTCGTCGCGGTCGGCGAGTTCCGCGCGTGCCCGGTGGGCGTCGACGACCATGGTGCGGAATTTCAGGATGGTGAACTCGCGGCCGTCCTTGCCGACCCGGCGCTGGCGGTAGAAGGCACCGCCCCGGCTGTCCGCCAGCACGAGCAGCGCCACGAACACCATCAGCGGCGCGAACAGCATCAGCAGGACCGCCGAGCCGACCCGGTCGACGACCGCCTTGATGGCACGGCGGCCTCCGGTGAAGGCCGGCAGGCTGACCCGCAGCAGCGGGATACCGAGCACCGCGTCGACGTGCAGCCGCGGGCCGGCCACCTCCATCAGCACCGGCGCCACGACCATCTCGGCATCGCTGCCTTCGAGGTTCCAGGCCAGCCGCTGCAGCCGGTCCGGCGTCCAGTGCGGGTCCGGCGTGACGGCGACGACGCGGTAGCCGTCGTGGTGAACGTGCTTGGCGACGTCCGTCAACCGGCCGACGACCGGTACACCGTCCAGCTGGTCGCCGTCGCGCCCGCGACCGTCCGGCGTGCACACGGCCTCGACGCGCCAGCCGATGTGCGGGAACTTGCGGGTCCGGGTGATCAGGTCGCGCACGGTGGCCGGGCTTCCGGCGGCGAGCACCGGCCTGAGGCATCGGCCTTCCTTGCGCTGCTTGTGCAGCCAGAGGCGGAGCACATACCGCGCGGTCATGGTGACCAGCGCGATCGCGGGGACCGCGACGAAGATCCAGAGCTTGATGTTGCGCGAGGTGAGGGCTATGCCGCCGAGCGCCAGCACGACGGTCGCCGCGAACAGTGAGCGTCCGAGTCTTCGGAATTCCTCGGCGCCCTGGCCGAGCACGGCAGGAGCCCACGCCCGGCCCACCGCGAGCGCTCCCAGCACCAGCAGCCAGGTGCCGAAGGCGAGTATCCCCCACTTCTCATGCCAGTTGGCCGCGTCCCGGGCCCCGAAGAAGTTGCCTATCGCCGCCACCACCAAGGCGGTGGCAACCGTGTCGCTGGTGATCACGGTACGGCGGTACCGCTGTTCCCAGTCGCTCGCGGGCCGGCTCATCGCCTCGTTCGCCAGACGCCCGCGCGCTGACGAAAAAGGGTCGACTATTCCCCCCTGCCGCACAGAAACCCCCCGGTCCCCAGTGATACGACGTGTTCGCCCAACACTGCTGCCCCTCCCCCACGGGAGGCCCCCGCCTCCCGCACGCTTCCTCCCCTTGGGAGGTCCCCGCCCCCCGCGATGCGCTGTCCCTTCCCGTGGGAGGCCCCCGCCTCCCGCGCACGACATCACGGCTACTGCAACCGCACCTGAACAACTCGCCCTGGCCGCAGCACACTCACGTGCCCGGCCAGACTCTCGAGTTGTACGGAAACCCGTCGACGCCCCGGATGCTCCCCGCACCCGAAGCCCCTCTCGGGCCTCAAGAATTGATCACCCCCACGTCGGCACCAGAAACGCGGCTACTGGCTCTCTGCAACGCCGACCCATGGATCACCATTTGTCGCCTCGTGTCCCAGCATGCGAAGCAAGGTCAATCTAGACCATCGGAACCCATCTGGAGAGTGGAACGTGTGGAATTTGTGCCCGAGATTTGAAGATGGCTCCATTGGATCGGTGGCCGCCTGCGGGTGCCGCGGCGACGGAGGACGCGCCTGTGACCTGTGCTGCCGGGCGCGGAGAGGGTCTGTCCGACGGGATCTTGTCGGTGAGCACGGGGCTGTGACTGCGGGTGGGAGCGCTCCACGGCACATAGAAAGCGGAATCTCAGCGCTCTGTTCAAGCAGGCAGACACCGAGGCCGCACGGACGGCCCGCTCCGGACCACCGGGAAGTCAAGGGTCACTTTCGACAATTTGCGCGATGGAGTGCCGCGTTCTGCTTGGTACGTGGACGAGACCCCTGGCGGACCTGAGCCTGTGGGACGCGGACGTCAGCACGACGGGGAACAGCCGGCTGCCGCCGCAGCCACGTTTCCCGACGTCTGAGTCCCCCCAACATGAGGACTCATGGCGTGCAGCCTCACGATCGGTCAACAGCCGACTGCGCTGTCACCGTGGGTAGCGGCACGGCCAGCCCCACTCTCACGTGGCACATCAACCTCGGTAGCCGCACAGCCTTGGACGACAGACGCTCGATGCACCCCGCATCGCGACCGGTAACAGCCTTGCGGAGACGACGACTCCACACCGGACACGCCACGCTCCAGCGGTTGCGGTGACCGGCGTTGCTGAACCTCGGTGAGGTCGACGCGTACGACGGCGGGCGCACCGGCCGTGCGCGGCCAGGTTTCGAAGGCGGCCACCGACACTCCACACACCCGTCCATCGACCATGGGTCGACAGAACAGCAGGGAATGCCCAACGCCCTTTAGGCCGTCCGTAGACCTGCCCGAGTTTCCAGCCAAACTCCGTCCGACTTGGCAGGGAGCGCGAGGGGAGGGATGGCAACCCTCATTACTGCAGAGCGTCACCGTTCTGACCGGCCCGAATCAATCTCACCAACTGCCGGGACCGTTCGGTGCCGATGTGCAACTCCTTGCGCAGCGACTCGGCCGAGACGGGACAGCCGTGCAATTCGCGGTGCTGCGCGTCCACTTGGCGTGCTCGGCCATGGGTTTCCAGGCCAGGGCCGGCGCCGCGGCGATGTTCGCGAAGAGTGAGACGGCGATGCCCAGCAGGAAGGCGGGCCGCACGGTGCAGCGCTAGCGGCGGTTGGAGCGGGGCGGCTGCTTCCATGCGCTGCTCGGCGCGGCGCTCAACACGGCCTCGGCGTCGGCACCGTGGGCCTCCAGACCGCCGGGGGCGTCGCACCAGCCCAGTAGGCGCAGGTTCCCGATCTCGCCGGCGGCGCCGTTCGGGCCCGGTGCAGCCGTCCGCCGACGATCATCCCGGCACCGGTGCGCCGGGCCGGCGAGGATGCCCACGACATCGTCGATGTGGCGGGCGCAGCCGCGCCCGTGCTCGGCGACGGTGGCGAGGGTGGCGTCATTCTCGGCGTTCACCTGGCAGCCGAAGCGGCTGGCGAAGTAGCCGCTGAGGTTCACTCAGCTTCACGTACTGCCCGGCCGGCCGCCCGTCGTCGCCGAGTTCGTGGAGTCGTCCTTCGACGTCGTGCGCGCCGAGCGATTGGGTCTCAGCTGGAGGCCGCGCTCTGCACCGACGCCCTGGTCACCCTCGCCGCCACGCGCACCTTCCCGGTGAAGCAGCCGCCCTCGGGGACGCTGATGAGCGCCATGCATCACGGCGTCCCCAACCGGCATTGGACCGCCCCGGAGCCGATCACCAATAGTGCTGGGCATGGGCGCAGACGCCGTGACGGAGGTTCGACGATGACCATCTCCCCACCACCCGCAACCGCCGAGCCGGCCCGTGCCACCTCGCCGTTGACGATCAGCGAGCAAGGCGCGTTCTGGGTCGGTGTCGGGCGCAAGCCGACCGAGGCCGGGACCGCCGCCGAGGCCGCGATGTACGTCCAGTACCAGATCCCGGCCGATCTCCGGCATCCGCTGCCCGTGGTGATGGTCCACGGGGGCGGCGGCCAGGGCACGGACTACCTGTCCACGCCGGACGGGCGCCCCGGCTGGGCCACCCGTTTCCTCCAGGCCGGTTACGCCGTGTACGTGGTCGACCGTCCAGGTCACGGGCGCTCCCCGTACCACCCCGATGTCCTCGGGCCCATCGAGGGCGCGGCGCCGACGTACGAGTTCATCCGCTGGCTGTTCTGCGAGGGGGCGGGACGACCTGGCAGCCAGTGGCCCGGCAGCGGCGAGATCGGCGACGACTCCGCGCTGGACCAGTTGATGGCGAGCCAGGGCCCGACGCTGCCCACCTTCGCCGAGAACGAGGAGCAGATGCGGCGCTGCGGGGCCGAGTTGCTGGACCGTATCGGACCGGCCGTGCTGATCACTCACTCCATGGGGGCGCCGTTCGGCTGGCTGGTCGCCGATGCCCGGCCCGGGCTGGTGAAGGCCCTTGTCTCCGTCGAGCCGATCGGGCCGCCGTTCACCGAACTGCCCGGCCTCGGAAAGCTGGAGTGGGGGCTCACCGCGGCCCCGATCACTTACGAGCCGCCGGTACGGACCCCGGAGGAACTGCGCCTTCGGCTGCGCGAGGCGGGGGGCGACGGGCTGCAGGACTGTCTCGTCCAGGACGAGAAGGCAGGCGCCGTGCGGTCCCTGCCGGGGCTCCAGGGCTTCCCGATCGCCGTGGTCGCGGCCGACGCCTCGCCGTTCGCGGCGTTCCAGCACGGTGTCGCCGACTACCTCGTCCAGGCCGGTGCCGACGTCGAGTTGCTGCGCCTGGCGGACCTGGGCTTCACGGGCAACGGTCACCTGCCCATGGGCGAGAAGAACTCCGACGACGTGGCCGAGGCACTGATGACCTGGCTGAACAAGCGGCTGACGGATGCGGAGGAAACGTCCCGATGACCACCGTGCCGACCGTCGAGACGATGTGCTCATCGTGGGAAGCGGGCCCGCGGGAGCGAGCGCCGTACTGGCGCTGAGCACCTAGGGCGTGCCGAACGTCATGGTCACCCGCTACTCACGCCTCGCGAACACGCCCCCGGGCGCACATCACCCACCAGCGCACCATAGAAGTGCCGCGTGACCTGGGTGCCGAAGAGGATGTGATCGCCCAGGCCACTCCGCAGCATCTGATGGGGAACACCGTCTCCTTCACCGCCATCGCGGGCGAGGAGCTCGGCCGTGGTCGAGGAGTTCGTCGAGGTGGACTCCCCCCGAGGAGGCCGCGGAGTTGGGCCTGGCCAACCCCTTCGGCCGGGCGCGCTCCGACATCGTGCTGCAACCGGTGATCGCGTGAGGGAACGCGCCCTGTACTTCACCTGTCAGGCCCAGCCGATGCGCGTCCTCTTCCGGTCGGGTGCCGTCCCGGACGCGGTGCCCGACGAGGTCGCGCTTCTCGGCCTGCGTCGCGTGCTCGTGCTGTGCGACGACCATGGCCTGGACACGGCCCGGGCCGTCGCCGCGTCTCCCGGCGACGCCTGCGCCGGGCTGCACGCGGGGGCGGTGACGCACGTCCCGGTGGAGGTCGCCGACCTGGCCGTCGAAGCGGCTCGCCAAGCCCGGGCCGACGGCTGCGCGGCGGTCGGCGGCGGTTCCGTGGCCGGCCTGGCCAAGGCCGTCGCGCTCAGGACCGGCCTGCCGATCGTCGCCGTCCCGACGACGTACGCCGGACCGGAGATGACACCCGTCCAGGGCCTGACCGAGGGCGCGGTCAAACGCACCGGGCGCGACCCGAAGGTGTTGCCGCGCAGCGTCGTGTACGACCCGCTGCCCACGCTCACCATGCCGCCCGTGGGGTCCGCGACGAGCGGCATGAACGCGATCGCGCACGCCGTCGAGGCGCTGTACGCCCCGGACTCCACTCCGATCGTCTCCCTCATGGCGGAGGAGGGTGTGCGGACGCCGGTCGCGGCCCTTCCCGAGATCGTCGCCGACCCCTCGGGGCATGACGCGCGCAGCCGCGCGCTGTACGGGGCGTGGCTGTGCGGTGCCTGTCTCGGCGCCACCACCATGGGGTTGCACGACAAGCTCTGCCATGTGCTCGGCGGCACGTTCGACCTGCCGCACGCCGAGACACACGCCGTCGCCCTGCCCCATGTGCCGGCCTTCAGCGCGCCGGCGGTTCCCGAGGCACCGGCGGCGCTGCGCCGGGCGCTCGATGTCCCGGACCCGGTAAGGGAGTTGCACGAGCTGGGCGAGCGGCTGGGCATCCCGCGATCGCTCGCCGACCTGAGCCTGACCGCCGCCGACGTGGACCGTGCGGTCGATGTCGCTCTCGGGGCGCCGTACGCGAATCCCCGCCCGGCCTCCGCCGACGATCTGCGCGCCGTCCTGCACGCGGCCTGGGCGGGCGAGCCGCCGTACGGCGGCTCGCCCCTCCTACTGGGAGATCTCGGCGTACGGAACGCCGGTCGCGCGTCGGGCCACCTGGCGGGCGACCTCGGCGAACGCGGGGGCGGCGGGCGAGTGGCCCGTCTTCGGATAGGCGACCGCGGCCACTGCGTGGAGGGGCTCTTTCGGGGCGACGGTCTCCACTCCCGGGTGGTGCGGGAACATCCGGGCGCCCGACAGGGGCATCAGTCCCACCATGTGCTGGTAGGCGATCTTCGAGGTCATGTCCAGGACCGAGCGGGCGTGGGAGCCGACTGTCGGGGCGTCGTGGTCCCCGTGGTGTCCCCCCACCCACAAGTCGTCATCCGGGTGGGGGGTGACCCAGGGCTGGTCGTAGACCTCGGTCATGTCCACCGCGGCGGCCGAGGCCAGCGGATGCCCCTTCCACAGCACGAGGGAAACGGGCTCGGTGAAGATCGGTACGCGTGTCAGGCCCGGCATGTCGACGTTCAGACACATCAGCGCCACGTCCCACTCGCCGGCCAGCAGCGGAGCCTGCCCCTGGTGGAAGTCCGCTTCGTGCACCCGGATCGTGGCTCTGGGATACCGCTCGCAGAACGCCTCGATGACCGGATGCGTCAGCTCCGCGAGAGCCACCCCGTAGAGCGCGATCCGCACCTCGTCCCGTCGCCTGGCCCTGATGGCGTCTGCGGTGGCGGCGAGCCGGTCGGCATCGGCCAGCACCTCGCCCGCCCGTTGGAGCAGTTCCGAGCCGTCGGCGGTGAGCGCCACATGCCGTTTGTCGCGGTCGAACAACTGGACACCCAGCTCACGCTCCAGGGCGGCGATCGATCGCGTCAGCGCGGGCTGGGTGAGGTGCAGCCGCTCGGCGGCGACCCGGTAGTTCAAGGTCTCCGCGAGCGCCGAGAAATGGCGCAGGTTCCGGAGTTCCACTCAGCCTCCAGAAAGGCGAGGTCCACAGCGTTGTGGTCCGCGCCACGTTACCGCGCGCTTCCCCGCACGTCACCAGGCAGAAATGTGCGGCATTCCCGTCACCCCCTCCGAACTGCTGTGATGCGCGACACTCATCAAGCTCCCAGTTACCGGCATTGGACGGTCCTTCGCCGCGCTGCCAACACTCCCTTCAGGCCGACCCAGAACAGCAGCGGATGGGGTGCGAATTGTCCGAGACAACCGAGGCAGCCGAGAAAATCATCGAGATTCCGCAGCCGGAGCCGGACCTGACACCGGAGGAACTCGTGCGCCGGGCCGCCGGCATGAGGGCCTGGCTTCGTGATCACCAGGACGAGACCGAACAGCGGACCGGTATCTCCGAGGACACGCACAAGGCGTTCCTGGAGGCGGGTTTCTACCGGTCCCTCCAGCCACGCCGCTTCGGCGGTTACGAGTTCGACCTGCGGACCTACTCCCGGATGGTCACCGAGGTGGCCCGCGGCTGCCCGTCCAGCGGCTGGAACCTGTGTCTGGCCGCCTCCCACAGCCTGGTGGTGGCCGGCCGCTTTCCCGAGAGCACCCAGCGCGAGGTGTTCGGGCCGGACGGTGACTTCCGGGCCCCGCTGCCGATCGCCCCGAGCGCCACCGCGACGAGGACCCCCGACGGATACCTGGTCAACGGCCGCTGGGACTACGCCTCCGGAGTCAACGTCTCCACGCACTTCCTGGGGGGCGTGCTCATCATCGACGAAGAGGGCGGCATACCCGTGCCGGGCATGGTGCTCGTGCCCTCCGGCTGGCGGATGCTCGACAACTGGGGCGAGATCCTGGGCTTCCGCGGCAGCGGCTCCAACAGCGTCGTGGCCGAGGACGTCCTCGTACCGTACGAGTACGTGTCCAGGACCCACCTCGGGGCGGCCGACGCCACCGACGGGCCGGGGGTGGAACTGCACGGCAACCCGATGTACGCGGGCCGGCTGATGCCGTTCTTCAACATCCAGCTGTGTTCGATCGTGGCGGGCACCGCCTGGGCCGCGGTCGACGAGTACCAGCGGATCATCACCACCAAGAACAGCTTGCTGCCGCCCTTCAAGCCGCGCAGCCACGACCCGGAACACCAGCGCAACCTCGGCCTGGCCACGGCCCTGGCCGACAGCGCGCAGCGGATCATCCTGTCGGTCGCCGACGACTACGTCGCGTACGCCGCCCGGGGCCTGGCAGGGGGCGAGCCCTTCTCCGAACTGGACGACCAGGCTCTCTCCGTCACGGCCCGGCAGTCCGGCCAACTCGCCTGCCAGGCCGTCGAGATGCTGGCCGCGGCCAGTGGCTCCAGCGCGCTGGCGAACGGCCAGCGCATGCAGCGGTACCTGCGCGACGTCGCCACGTACAAGACCCACATCAACGCGCAGCACGGCTCGTGGGCCACGGCGTACGCCCGTTCTCTGCTCGGGCTGGAGACCCCGGCGTGAACCGGCGGACGCCCGCCGCGACGGCGCCCGGCGGTGGCCCGGCGGACGACCCCGGCCGGTTCCGGCACGTGCTCGGCCACTACCCGACGGGTGTCACGGTGGTCACCGCGAAGGAACCCGACGGCACCCCGGTCGGCATGGTGATCGGCTCGTTCACCTCGGTGTCCCTGGACCCTCCGCTCGTCGCGTTCCTCCCCGGCAGCTCCTCCACGACCTGGCCAAGGATCATGGCCGGCGGCTCCTTCTGCGTGAACGTGCTGGCCGCCGGCCAGGAGGGCCTGTGCCGGGACGTCAGCGCCAAGGCACCCGACGTCTTCGACCGCCACCCGTGGCGCGGCGCGGCCTCGGGCAGCCCCGTCCTGGCGGGCGTCGCCGCCTGGATCGACTGCGACATCGCCGACGTATGGACCCTCGGCGACCACTACTTCGTCCTCGGCCACGTCCGGGAACTCGGGGTGGAGAAGACCGGCGCCGCACCGCTGGTCTTCTCCCGGGGGCGGCTCGCCCCGCTGCCGCCCCGCCGGGACCACGACGAATCGGCCGACTACACCTGGCCCGACTGGCTCTGAGAACTCTGAGAGAAGAGAGACGCACCATGCGCGATCAAGGGCTCGGCTCGTGGCCCGTGCGGCGTGCCCGCATGGCGCCGGAGGCCACCGCCGTCGTGCACGACGGTGGATCCCTGTCCTACGGGGAGCTGGCCGCGCGCGTGACGCGGCTCGCGCACGCCCTGCGTGCCCTGGGGGTCGGGCACGGCGACCGGGTGGCCTACCTCGGCGCGAACCATCCGGCCCTGGCGGAGACCCTGTTCGCCGCGAACGCGCTGGGCGCCGTCTTCGTCCCGCTCAACACCCGCCTCGCGGCACCCGAGTTGGCCTTCATCCTGGGCGACTCGGGAGCGTCGGTGCTGGTGTTCGCGGCCGAACTCACCGACGTCGTCGACGCGTTCAGGGACGACGTCGAGGTGAAGCAGTACGTCGAGGTGGGGAGCGCGTACGAGGAGCTGTTGGCGAACGCACCGGACGACCCCCTGGACGAGACGGTCGGCCTCGACGAGGTGTGCATGATCCAGTACACCTCGGGCACCAGCGGCCGTCCCAAGGGGGTCATGCTCACCCACGCCAACATCGCCTGGAACTGCTTCAACATGCTGCTGGACGTGGACATCGCCTCCGACGACGTGGCTCTGGTGGTGGCACCGATGTTCCACACCGCCGCCCTCAACGCCGTCTTCCTGCCGGGCTTCCTCAAAGGAGGGAAGTCGGTGCTGATGCGCGCTTTCGACCCGGAACGGGTGCTCGACGTCATCGCCGAGCACCGGGTGACGAGGATGTTCGGCGTGCCCGCGATGTACCAGGCCATGGCCCGGTCGTCGCGGTGGGCGACGGCCGACCTGTCGTCGATCCGGATCCTGCAGTGCGCGGCGGCACCCGTACCCAAGGCCCTCATCCACACATACCAGGGCCGCGGCCTGACCTTCCTCCAGGCGTACGGCCTGACCGAGACCGCCCCCGCCGCACTGGGCCTGCGCGCACAGGACAGCATCCGCAAGGCCGGCTCGGCCGGCACACCCTGCTTCTTCACCGACGTACGCGTGGTGCGACCCGACCTCACCGACGTCGCACCGGGCGAGGTCGGCGAGGTGATCATCGAGGGCCCCAACGTGATGAAGGGCTACTGGCAGTGGCCCGAAGCGACCAAGGACGCCTTCGTTGAAGGAAGTTGGTTCCGCTCCGGAGACGCGGCCACCGTCGACGAGGAGGGGTACGTCACGATCGTCGACCGCATCAAGGACATGTACATCTCCGGCGGGGAGAACGTCTATCCGGCCGAGGTCGAGCAACTCCTGTACCAGCACCCCGCGGTCGCCGAATGCGCGGTGATCGGCGTACCCGACGAACGATGGGGCGAAGTGGGCAGAGCGCTGGTCGTGCCCCGCGCGGGCTCCGACGTGTCGCCCGACGACATCATGGACTCCCTGTCCGGCCGACTCGCCAAGTACAAGCTCCCCAAGTCGGTCGTCCTCGTCGACGCCCTGCCCCGCAACGCCACCGGCAAGATCCTCAAGGCCCGCCTGCGCAGCCAGTACGGCTCCCTGCCGGACCGCGGCGCCGAGGAGGCATGACGCCAGGCCAGGGAATCCGAACACGCCACGCCACACGGTCACCACCGCCCGTCTCGGCGACCTCGTGGCGCGGACCGGCGCCCTGCCTTCCGGACCCACCGCGGCCGAGGACCAGGCATGGGGCGTCACCTGCCTGTACGCCATCCATGATCCAGTCTCCCGGCACTGCGTCATGGCGCGAGCGGGCCATCCCCACCCGTGCTCGTGACCCCGGAAGGACACGCTGAGCTGGTGGCCCTTCCCGCCGGACCGCCCCTCGGCCTGGGCGGCCCGCCAGTCGAATCCTGACGCCCAGCCGAACAGTTCCTTGGCCTTCCGGCGAACCGCACCTGCTCGTCCAGCACCGCGGTCGCGCCCAGGGGCGTCGGTATGGCAGAGGAAGACCTGCCCTGCGGCCGGACTGGCTGATCACGCCCTTTGAAGGTGCTCGTCATCGCCGCTCCTGAAGTAGGTGCAGGAGAGGTTCGGCTCACGCAACGCCGGACGCCTGCGCGCGATGGGCCGCGAGGAGTCGCCGCAAGGCGGCGACGCTCTCGTCGATGCGGTCCGGTGCGCCGGACGTGACCTGGTGAAAGACCAGGCCGTCCAGGGCCGCGAACACGATGCCCGTCATCTCCTGTGACACGTCGAGGCAGGCCAGCGCCTCGCGGACAGCATTGCGGTAGGCGTCGTAGAGCAGGTCGACGTGATGGCGCAGTTCAGGCCGCCGACTGGATTCGAGCTTCAGCTCGTACTGGAAGATCTGGAGGTCGGGGTCGGCCGCGACGAAGTCGGCCAGGGTCGCGGCGAAATCCTCCAGCCTTCCACTGGCGGGCACCAGCGAGGACGTCTCGACGCTGCGGGCGACACACCACCGCAGCGCCTCTTCGAGCAGCGTGTCACGCGAACCGAAGTGGTGGGCGACCAGCCCGTGCGTGACACCGGCTTCCGCTGCGACGGCACGATACGTCAGCTTTCGCAGGCCGCCACGGACCACCACCCTGACCGCCGCCTCCAGGAGAGCCCCCCGCCCCTCGCCATAACCGGGCCGGGCCTCCTGGCCGGCAGCTCCGTCCCTTTCCGCCTCGGCAGTCACTGACCCTCCCTCTGTCCGGCTGTTCCCCGAAGGTCAATCTATCCTATTGACAAGTTATCCAGATGGATAGATTCTCGCTCCAGCGCTCGCCTCCCCTCTGCACTGGAGTTCCCATGGCCCTTCCCGAAGGACTGAGCACCACCCCGTTCGCTCCCCGCTACGCGGACCACGTCGAGGAGTGGATCGACGTCTACGGCAACGCCGTACCGCTGGCCATCGGTGATCCGGCGGAGGAGTACGAGGCCATCCGCACCGCCGTCGGCGCCTCCGAGTACTCGATGCTCTACAAGTGGCACGTCGAGGGCGAGGACGCCGTCACGACCGTCGACGCCGTCTTCTCACGGAGCGTCAAGGGGCTGGGCGCCGGACGCATCGCCTACGGGGTCGTGGTCGACGACGACGGGATGATGGTGGACGACGTGACCGTGGCCGTCCTCGCGCCGGACCACGTCGTCGTCACCGGCGGCGATCCGGCCACCCAGCAGTCGCTGGCCGCCCATGCCCCCGCCGGGACCACGGTCACCGAACGCCGCGACGAGTCCGCCGTCCTGACCCTTCAGGGCCCGCGCAGCCGCGAGGTCCTTCAGCGCCTCACCGACGTCGACGTCTCCAGCGCCGCGTTCCCCTACTACACCTTCCTGCGCGACACCCTCGTCGCGGGCATCCCCGCACAGGTCAGCCGGCTCGGGTTCACTGCCGAGCTCGGCTACGAGATCCAGGTCCCGCGGGAGCGCGCGCTGGAACTGTGGGACGCGGTCTTCGAGGCCGGAGCGGACCTCGGGATCAGGGCCTTCGGCGCCCTCGCCCTGCTGACCTGCCGCACCGAAGCCGGGATGATCATGGGTGAGCTGGAGTACGACCACACGGTCACCCCGTTCGAATGCCGGATGGGCTGGGCGCTCGACTTCGACAAGGGCCCCTTCCAGGGCCGCGACGCGCTGCTGGCCAAGAAGGACAGCGTCACCGGCCGTGTCGTCAGCGTCGTCGTGGACGCGGCGCCGGAGAGCGCCGAGGGCGCCCGACTGGAGCTGGACGGCCGGGACATCGGCTACGTGACGATGGCGGTGCCCTCCCCCGCCCTCGACGGCGCCACCCTCGGCCTGGCCCGGGTGCACCGCGACGCCGTGAAGTCCGGCACCACGCTGACCGCCGTCGCCACCGACGGGTCCAAGGCCGACGCCACGGTCCGGCCCACCCCCGTGTACGACCCCGAGCGCGCCCGCGTCCGGGCCTGACCCGACGGAGATCCTGACGTGCAACGCTACATACTCACGCTCCGCTGCCCCGACCAGCCGGGCATCGTCCACGCACTCGCCGCCGGCGTCGCCGAGGCCGAAGGCAACATCCTGGAGAGCGCCCAGTTCTCCGACCCCGGCACCGGCATCTTCACCATCCGTGTGAGCCTGGAGACACCCGCGGCCGACACCGAGAAGTTGCGGGACGAACTCGCGCTGCGGCTGGCCCGCTTCGACCCCGTGCTGACCGTCCGGCCCGAGGAGCAGCGCCGCCGGGTGCTGCTGATGGTGTCGAAGTTCGACCACTGCCTGGTCGACCTGCTCTACCGCTGGGACCTGGGCGAACTGCCCGTCGACATCCCGCTGATCGTGTCCAACCACCCCGACCTCGAACCGGTCGCGAAGCGGTACGGCATCCCCTTCGTCCACCTCCCCGTCACCCGCGACACCAAGCCCGAGGCGGAGGCCGAGCTGCTGCGGCTGGTGGCCGACCACCAGGTCGACTTCGTGGTGCTCGCCCGCTACATGCAGGTCCTCTCCGACGACCTGTGCCGCAGGCTCTCCGGGAGAGTCATCAACATCCACCACTCGTTCCTGCCGGGCTTCAAGGGCGCCAAGCCCTATCACCAGGCCCACGACCGGGGCGTCAAACTCATCGGCGCCACCGCCCACTTCGTCACCGCCGACCTGGACGAGGGTCCGATCATCGAGCAGGACGTCGTCCGCGTCGGACACCGCCACACGGCACCCGAGCTGGTCGCGATCGGCCGGGACGTCGAGCGGATCGTGCTGGCCCGGGCCGTCCGGCTGCACGCGGAGGACCGCGTCGTCCTCACCGGCTCCCGCACCGTCGTCTTCGCCTGACGACCGCACCGAGAGGCTCGTACGACATGACCACCGCGACGCTGCTCGACGGGAAGGCCGCGGCAGCCGAGACCAAACGTGAACTCGCCGAGCGGGTGCAGTTGTTGAAGAACCGGGGCATCGCTCCCGGGCTGGGCACCATCCTCGTCGGCGAGGACCCCGCCAGCCGCTCCTACGTCGGCGGCAAGCACCGCGACTGCGCCCAGGTCGGCATCGCGTCGATCCGGGTGGAGCTGGCCGCCACGGCGACCCAGGCCGATGTCGAGGCCGCCGTGCTCCGGCTCAACGCCGACCCGTCCTGCACCGGCTTCATCGTCCAGCTGCCGCTGCCGGCCCACATCGACACCCACGCCGTACTGGAGCTCATCGACCCGGCCAAGGACGCGGACGGGCTCCACCCCGCCAACCTGGGCCGACTCGTGCTGGGGATGCCGGGGCCGCTGCCCTGCACCCCGCGCGGCATCATCGACCTGCTGCGGCGCAACCGCGTGCCCATCACCGGACAGCAGTTCTGCGTCATCGGCTGCGGGCTCACCGTGGGCCGCCCGCTCGGCCTGATGCTGACCCGCAGCACCGAGCACGCCACGGTGACCCTGTGCCACGAGGCCACCCAGGACACCGCCGCCCACGCCCGCGTCGCCGACGTGGTGGTGGCCGCGGCAGGCGTGGCCCATCTGGTCAAGCCCGACTGGATCAAGCCGGGCGCCACCGTCCTGTCCGTGGGCATCACCCGGACGGTCGAGGGCATCCTCGGAGACGTCCACCCGGACGTCGAGCAGGTCGCGGGCTCCCTCGCACCGCCGGTCGGCGGAGTGGGGCCGATGACCCGGGCCATGCTGCTGACCAACATCGTCGAGGCGGCGGAGCGCAGCGGCTGACGTCGGCGCAGAGCGTGGGGGGGCAGGACCGTGCGGTCGTGCCCCCTACTCCGCATGCGGCGCCGTGCGGCAGGAGAGCCGCACCCACACCTACCTGCGGCCTGAGTAGTCGAGGTAGCACTCCACCGGCTCGCCCTCGTAGCTCCAGGGCCACGGCGTCACCAGTCCGCCGACCTCGGAGAAGACCGGGCCTGCATGCCTGCTGCGGCCTGCCCGGGTCAGGGCGTAGGCGAGGATTCCCAGGTCCGCGACGGCGGCCGCGTGACGCAGGTGACCAGGGTGCAGCCAGTGGGCCATGCCTTGGTCCAGCAGCCGTGCGGTGTGCGGCTGCGACCAGTACCGGCTGACCCCCAGCGCCTGGAGTCCTCCGCCGCTCCTTTCCCGGTGGTACTGCCGCACAGCCGCCGTCAGCGGCAGGCATGCCGTCGGCGCGTCCCACGGCATGACCGCGATGGCATCGTCGAGGAAGTCCCGCAGCGCGGCCTGGCTGCCCTGCTCCTCCGGGGAGAGGTAGCCCAGGATCTGCAGATGCGCCTCCCGGTGCCATGGATCACGCGCGCGTATCTCCTGCCAGACGGGGGACAGTTCAGAACTCGGCCGCCCCAGAAGCCGCAGCGCCGCCAGCGCACCCACCCAGGGGGTCGGATCACCAGGGCGGGCATCGGCGGCGACGCGGCAGAGCGCCAGGGCCCCATGCGGGTCGGTCGCCAGTTCGGACCACCCGGCCAGCGCCAGGGCATCCGGGTCGCGGGGCCGCCGCGCGCGCCAGGTCCGGGCCAGCGCGGGCGCGGCCTGCGCGAGGACGCCGACCCGGTGGCAGCGGCGGTCCCAGTCGTCACCGGTGTTCCGCAGGAGCCGCTCCACCTGGGCGATGGCGAGGTCCTGCGGCCCCGGCCCCCGGGCGGCGGCGATGCCTCTCAGCACCCGGCCCAGCGCGACGTCGTCGAGTTCGGGGGCGAGGCGGGGTGCCTGTCGCTTGTGGACGAAGAGAGCCATGTCCTTTTCAGTGTCTTCGGTGGGCGGCGTCAACCAGTGCGTCGAACAGGGCCTCCTGGGCCGGGTCCCGGTCCGCGGTGTCCTCGGGGTGCCACTGCACCGCCGTGAACCACCCGGGGTGTCCGGGCAGTTCGAGTCCCTCCACGGTGCCGTCGGCGGCCCGCGCGGTGGCCGTGAGCCCGACACCGATGCGGTCGACGCGCTGGTGGTGGTAGCAGGAGGCCTCCGTCTTCTCGGCGCCGGTGGCCTGTTCGAGCAGGGTGCCGCGCTGGATCGCGACCGGATGCACGATGTGCCGGTGTTCGCGGTCCGCGCCGCCCATGTCCTGTTCCAGGCTGCCGCCGAGGGCGACGTTCACCACCTGCAGCCCTCGGCAGATCGCGAGCAGGGGCAGTCCCAAGTCCAGGGCCCGCCGGGCGACTTCGAGGTCGAACACGTCCTGGAGGTCGTCGACGTCATAGACGCTGTCGTGGGTGTCGGTGGCTCCGTACCGGTGCGGTGCCAGGTCTCCGCCGCCCGGGAGCAGCACGCCCTCGAAGCGGGCGAGCCGCTCGGCCACGTCGGCTCCGGCCGGGTCGGCGGGGTGGATGCTCACCGGCTCGCCCCCGGCCCGCCACACGGCCTCGACCAGCGCGCGGGCGTTGACCTCGGCGGCGTAGCGGAGCGCGGAGGTGGTGGCGGCGAACCGGGCCGGAATCGCGATCAGGGGTCGCGTGTGCGTACGGGTCACAGCTGGATCCAGGTGGTCTTCAGTTCGGTGTACTTCTCGATGGCGTGGGCGGACTTGTCGCGGCCGTTGCCGGACTGCTTCATGCCGCCGAAGGGGACGGTCAGGTCGCCCTCCTCGTAGCAGTTGACCCAGACCGTCCCGGCCTTCAGCGCGCGCGAGACCTTGTGGGCGGTGGACAGGTCGGAGGTCCACAGACCGGCGGCGAGGCCGTACTCGGTGGCGTTGGCCAGCCGTACCGCCTCGTCGAGGTCGTCGAAGGTGAGGACGGACAGGACGGGGCCGAAGATCTCCTCGCGGGCCAGCCGCATGCCGGGGTCGACCCGGTCGAACACGGTGGGCCGCAGGTAGCTGCCGCCGGTCTCGGCCAGGGCCCGGCCCCCGCCCACGCGCAGCCGGGCGCCCTCGTCCAGGCCGGAGGCGACATGCTCCAGGACCCTGCCGAGGTGGCTGTCGCCGACCAGCGCACCCATCTCGGTGGCCGGATCGAGCGGGTCGCCCACCCGGAGCTCGCGCGCCCGTGCCACGACCGCCTCCGTGACCTGCTCGGCGATGGAGGAGTGGACAAGCAGCCGGGAGGGGGCGGTGCACATCTCGCCCTGGTTGAAGAAGATGCCCCAGGCGGCGGTCGCCGCGGCCTTCTCCAGGTCGGGGGCGTCGGGGAGGATGATGTTCGGTGACTTGCCGCCGAGTTCGAGCCAGACGCGCTTGAGGTTGGAGTCGGCGGCGTAGCGCAGGAAGTGACGGCCGACGGCCGTGGACCCGGTGAAGGCCAGGACATCGACGCCGGGGTGGAGGCCGAGCGCCCGGCCGGCCACCGGCCCGTCACCCGTCACGACGTTGAGGACACCCGGCGGCAGTCCGGCGTCGGTGGCGACGCGGCCGAGCAGGAGGGCGGACAGCGGAGAGGACTCCGACGGCTTCAGGACGACCGTGCAGCCCGCGGCGAGCGCGGGCGCGACTTTCCAGCTCGCCAACGTGAGCGGGAAGTTCCACGGCACTACGGCGCCGACGACACCGGTCGGCTCCCGGGTGATCAGGGCGAGCGAGTCCGGTGCGGTGTGGGGGGACTCGTCCGTGAGTTTGTCGGCGAGCTGCCCGTACCAGCGAAAGGTGTTGATCGCGGCGCGCAGCTCGATGGCGTACGCGTCCGTGATCGGTTTGCCCATCTCCAGGCTCACCGTCAGCGCCAGTTCCTCGCGCCGCTCCTCCAACAGCTCGGCGATCCGCAGCAGGACCCGGCCGCGCTCGGCGGGCGCCAGGTGCGGCCACGGCCCGGTGTCGAAGGCGCGGCGCGCCGCCGCGACGGCGAGATCGACCTCCGCCTCCCGCGCGTCGGCGACCTGGACCAGGCTCTGGCCGTCGCGCGGGGAGATCACGGCGAACGATCCACCGTCACCGGCTTCGCTCCTGCCGTCGATGTGGTGCTGCGTGGGCAGGTCGAGTTCCTTGGCGCGGCGCAGCAGTTCCTCATGGGTGGCGTTCAGCACGCGCTTTCCCTTCGCTTCCTTCATGTCGGTCGATGACAAACAACTCGTGGTGCTCGGCAGAAGGCCCGATACGGCCGGGGCGCAGGCTCCGGCCGTATCGGTGAGGCATCACGGTGTTCAGTCGGAGGTCTCCGCCCGGGTCCGTGTCAGCCGGGCGCCGACGACACCGAGGACCAGCACCACCGGAACGGTGAGCTCGAGCCACATGGCCGTCGTCTGGTCACCGCCGATCAGCGTCGTGAAGTTGTCGACGATGATCCAGACGGCCCCGGCGATGCCGAGTGCGCCCAGTACGGGGGCGATCAGGGTGTTCCACGGGCGGGTGTCGGCGCGCGAGCGGCGGAAGAACACGACGACCGAGACCGAGGTCAGGAAGTACAGCAGCATGACGCCGAGGACGGAGACGCCGCTGAGCCAGGAGAAGAGGGTCAGCACCGGGTCCTTGCCGAGGAGGGCGAAGGGCATCACCAGCAGCACGGAGATAGCGGTCTGCGCGGCGCCGGCGCCCCAGGGCGAGTGACGCCGGTTGACGACGGTCAGGCCGCGGGGCAGCAGACCCTCGCGGCCGAGGGAGAACAGGTAGCGGTTGGCGGAGTTATGGAAGGCCAGGATGCCCGCGAAGAGGGACGTGACCAGCAGGATCGGCAGCACGTCGCCCGCCCAGCCGCCGAACAGGGCGGCGATCGGGGCGAAGACGAAGCTGGTCCCGTCACCGCTCTGCAGCGCCTTACCGGCATCGCCCGTCGCCTGGGATGCGCCGTGCGCCGAGACCAGCATCCACGTGGTGAAGGCGAGGAAGACGGTGATCAGCGTGACGGAGGCGTAGGCGGCGCGGGGGACGGTCTTGCGGGGCTCGCGGGCTTCCTCGCCGTAGATGGCCGTGGACTCGAAGCCGAACATCGACGCCACGGCGAACATCAGGGCCACACCGGGAGCGCCCTGGAGCGCGGCGGACGGCGAGAAGCTCTCGGTGACGCCGAGCCCCTCGGGGCCGCCGCCCTTGAAGAAGGTCACGAGGGCGAAGGCGACCAGGATGCTGAACTCGGCCAGCACGAAGACGGCGAGGATCTTCGCGCCCATGTCGATCCCCAGGGCGCCGAGGATCTCCACGACCGCCATGGTGACCAGGACCCAGACCCACCATGCCACGTGGGCACCCGAGTAGTGCTCGACCAGGGCACTCACCGAGGCGCCGTACAGCCCGTACATGGCGGCCTGGACGGCACAGTAGGCCAGGAGGGCGAGCCCGGCGCCGCCGGAACCGGCCGGCCGACCGAGGCCCTTGCCGATATAGGCGTAGAAGGCTCCGGCGTCCACGACATGACGGCTCATGGCGACGAATCCGACGGAGAACAGCAGGACGATGACGCCGGCCGCGACATAGGCGGTAGGAGCGCCTGCGCCGCTGCCGATGGCGACGGCGAAGGGCACAGCCCCGGCGATGGCCGTCAGCGGTGCCTGGGCGGAGAGAACGAAGAAGAGAACGCCCAGGACACCGAGAGAATCGGGCTTGAGCCTGCCTGCCATGGATGCATCATGACCCGCTTGCGTAAGAGACACGGTCTGACTGTCCACTCGAATCACCTGCCGGGGGACGGGGGGCGGAGTTTCGTTTTAGGCCAAACGAGTTGCCTCATGGTGGGCTGGAACTATCCGTTTGGCAAGGGGTTTCGGGGAGATCCTTCTGCGGCCTCGGAGGTCTTTGCGAGACCGTGACCCAGGCGACGGGCCGGCCGGCCGTGCCCCGGCGCATGAGGCGTACCAGGACGTTGGCCTCGGGGAAGTGGGCGGCCCAGCAGCCGTGCGCGGTCGGGCAGGACACGACCCGCGTCGTGGGGGTGGACGTAGATCACCCGGCACCCGCCGCGGATGCCGCGGCAGCGATCGTCGAGGCCGTAGAGGGGGGTTGACGCTCAGCAGGGTCGGCAGGGTCCGCTTGGCGCCCGTCCGGCGGCCGCCGTGCCGCGGCGACTGGACGACGGCCGCGATGCAGGCCGCGTACTCCCTGGGCGACCGACGGTCAGACCGCAGTCGCCGGGGTCGCTCTCCGGTGGCCCGGACGCCATCGGCGACGTGCCGCGTTCCCGTCCCTACTCGTGGACCGTGATGGCCTGCAGCGGGCAGACCTCGGCGGCCTCGTACAGTTCCTCGGCGCTTGCCACGTCCACGTCGGCCACGTAGACGTCGGTCGCCTGCGACCGCAGGGACAGGCGCCCCTCGTCGTCCAGCGCGAACAGGTCGGGGGCCGCGTACACGCACTGGCCGTGGTCCTGGCACTTGTTGAGGTCGACTTCGGCCTTCATGACGGCTCCTGTCTTTCGAAAGAGGTCGGGAGGATCAGAGAAAACGGACGGGGAGGTGGGTGATCGTGCGCAGGAACTCGGTGTGCGCACAGGCGGGCTCTCCCGCCAACTCGACACCGGAGAACCGGTTGACGATCGAGCTGAAGACGATGTCGGCCTCGGCGCGGGCCAGGACCTGGCCGGCGCAGCCGTGCATGCCGGAGCCGAAGGCCAGGTGCTGGCCGGCGGCGACCGGGCGGGTGTGGTCGAAGGTGTCGGGGTCGGCGAAGACCTCGGGGTCGCGGTTGGCGGAGGCGATGAGCAGGGCCAGCGCCTCTCCGGCCGGCACGGTGGTGTCACCGATGACCGTGTCCTGCGTGGTCAGGCGCACCACCATCGACTCGGGCGTGTCGATCCGCAGGATCTCGTTGATGATGCCCGGCCGTGCCTCCGGCTCGTCGCGGTAGGCGGCGAACAGCTCGGGCCGCTGCGTCATCAGCCAGATGCCGTGGTTGATCAGGTGCTTGACGTCGAGGTGGCCCACGGCGAAGAACAGGAAGATGGTGTAGACGACCTCGTCCTCGGTCATCCTGCCCTCGTCCTGCGCGGCGATGAAGGCGTCGACCAGTCCCTCGCCGGGGTGGTCCCGCTTGTCGGCCACGAGCTTGCGGATATGCTCGGCGAACCAGGCGAACGCCTCCGTGGTGGCGCGGGCCTCCTCGTCGTTGCCGCCGGGGCCGAGGCTCAGCCCGATCTCGTAGGTCTTGCGCTGGATGGTGTCCATCTCGGTCGGCTCGATGCCGAAGATGTGGCAGGTCGTCTCGAAGGTGCACTTCAGGGACAGGCCGCCGGCCGCGTCCAGGGTGCCGTCGCCCTTCTCGACCTCGTCGAGCACGGTCTCCACGCAGGCGCGCATCACCTTGGACCACTCCTCGACGGCCTTGGGCGTGAACCAGCGGTTGGTGATCCGGCGCAGCCGGGTGTGGTCGGGGGCGTCCTTGCCGAGCATGGTGTGGTGGATCGGGGCGGCCGGCCCGAAGTCGAGCTGCTGCACGCTCAGGGTGGGGTTGCGGATCAGCCGGGCGACGTCCTCGTAGCGGGAGACGACGTACAGGCCCACCGGATGCCGGTAGACCGGGTGCTCCTGCCGCAGCCGCGCGTAGTACGGGTACGGGTCCGCCCGGAAGCCGGGGTCGCGGAAGGGCAGCAGGTCCTCGGTTGCGGACGCGGGTCCGGCGGTGGTGACGGTCATGTCGTGGCACTCCTGGTATCGGGCGCGAGACGGGGGGGGAACTGGAGATGGGGAGAGAGAGGGACGACCAGAGACCTCGTACCGCGAGAATTATCCACTCGGATAATTTCGTCAATACTTCGCGGCCGCGTAATCAACTCTTTACGCCGCCGCAAAAGCACTGGGCCCCCGTCGCCATGCGACGGGGGCCCAGCCCTGACCTGCTGTTATGGCAGTGGTTGGCGTAGGCGCGACTACTCCGCGTCTCCAGGCTGCCGGGTCAGCAGTGACCGCAGTTCCTTCATTGCGGCCTCGGTGACGTCCGGCTCGTCGAGGACCAGCTGGTGCAGCACGAGACCCTCCAGAGCGGCGAAGACGAGCCGGGTCAGGGCAGGGCTGGTGCCGTCGGGCAGGCTGCGGGACAGCTCCCTCTCGGTGGCCTGGAAGTACTCGTCGTACAGCGCGCGGATCTGCGGCAGCAGTTCGGGCCTGCGCCGTGATTCGAGCATGAGCTCGTACTGGAAGATCTGCATGCCCGGCTCGCGGGTGACCATCTCCGCCAGCCCCGCCGCGAAGTCCGCGATGTCGCCCGTGCCGGGTTCCAGGGAGCTGATACTCGTGCTGGTGCGCACCGCGTGTTCGAGGGCCGCCTCGATCAGCGCGTCCCGCGAACCGAAGTGGTGCACCACGAGCCCGTGCGTGACACCCGCCTCTTCCGCGACGGCGCGATAGGTGAGCTTGCGCAGCCCGCCCCGGGCCACCACGCGCACGGCCGCGTTGAGCAGGGCCTCGCGGCCGGTCCCGTAGTCCACGCGCTTGCGGGGCCTGGCGGGGGGCTTGTCGGAGGAATCGCTCATGGACGCGACCCTACCCGCACACGGTGGCCTGCGGACCGTCGCAGGGGCGTCAGCGCTTCGGCGGGCGGATGCCGCGGAACTCCCAGTCGCCGCCGAGGGCGGTGGACAGGACCTCCTCTGACTCGGTGGGCTGGGCGCCGACGTCGGTGCGGATGGCGGTGGGACCGGTGACGATGTGGTTGGTGAGCCGGCCGAGGCCCTCGACCTCGACCTCGACGACGTCTCCGGGCTGGACGGGGCGGGAGTTGGCGGGGGTGCCGGACAGGAGTACGTCCCCCGGGTAGAGGGTGATGGTGCGGGCGATGTCGGCGACGAGGTAGTGCATGTCCCACTTCATCTCGTCGGTCGAACCGTCCTGCACCACCTCGCCGTTGACGTAGGTGCGCAGGCTCTTGCCGTGGAAGTCCCAGTCGGTGACCAGGCCGGGGCCGAGGGGGCAGAGGGTGTCGGAGCCCTTGACCCGGAGCATGGAACCGGCGTCGGTGTCGCGGAAGTCGTGCAGTCCGTAGTCGTTGGCGATGGTGTAGCCGACGATGTACTCGCCCGCTTCGGCCGGGGAGATGTTCCGCGCGGTCTTCCCGATGACGATGGCGACCTCGCCCTCGTAGTTGAGCCACTTGCAGCCCTCGGGGCGGACGATGGCGCCCTTGTGGGAGTTGAGGGAGGAAGTCGGCTTGTGGAAGTAGGTGGGGGTGTCGGGTAGGTCGATCTGGAACTCGTCGACGCGGCTGCGGTGGTTGAGGTGGACGGCGATGACCTTGGAAGGGACGACAGGCGGCAGGTGCTGCGCGTCCTCGGTCTTGACGCGGCGGCCGTCCCCGGCGACGAGCTCATCGCCTTCGACGGTGACCTGGACGGCGGCGCCGTCGAGGAGGATGCGGCGGTACTCGGGCATGTTTCCGGGCTCCTAGATACGACTGTGAGGGGTGCGCGGGGCCGGGGTCGCGGACGGGCCGGAGCCGGTCCAGCCGTCGGCCGGGCGGTCGAACCACAGGTGGACCTGGCCGGTGCCGATGGAGTTCTCGTACTCGCCGTACTGGCGGGCCTTGGCGACGCACGCCTGCTCACCGAGGGCGCCGGCCATCATCAGGTAGTGGAAGAACTTCGCCTCGGGCTTGTACTGCGAGAACTCCGGCATGGTGTCGAGAACCTTGCCGTGGCGGCCCTCCTTGAACCAGGCGATGCGCTCCAGGTCGGCCTCGCGCGCTTCCGGCGTGAAGATGTGCACGGGGTCGCTCGACTCGTGGTCGCGCAGTTCGCGCAGCGGCCAGAAGGTGTGGGAGAGCGCACCGGAGGCGATGACCAGGACCCGGCGGCCCGGGGTGGCGGCGATGCCGTCGGCCAGGGCGCGGCCGAGGCGCAGGTGGTCCTCCATGTCGCCGGTCTGGCAGACCCCGATGGTCACCCACCGCTTGTCCGGCAGACCCTCGCCGAGGAACTTCCAGAGGTTGATGGTGGCGTAGTAGATCGGCAGGTAGTCGTCCTCGATCGCGGTGATCCAGGTGCCGTGCTTGTCCGCGAACTTCTCGATGTTCGCGGCGAGTTCGGGGTCGCCCGGGAAGTCGTACGGCATCCGGCACATCCCGCGCGGCAGCTCCTCGGAGGTGAAGAGCCCGGCCCTGCGTGCTTGCGCGGTGACGACGAACTCGACCGTCGTGGCCCAGTGGGAGTCCAGGACGACGACGGTGTCGTAGTCGTCGCGCTCGAAGACGTCCTTGCGGAGCTGGTGCAGGCCGGTGACGAGGGTGATCTCCCTGCCCTCGTTGAGCTCCAGCCGGGTCTCCCGCGGAAGCACGATGGTGGGGACGTGGGCGAGCAGGCCCGCCCCGACGATCTCACCCATGGTTCCTCCAACCGTGCGGGGCGGTCACGGTGTTCTTCACGTCGCAGTAGAAGTCGAAGCTCCAGGTGCCGCCCTCGCGGCCGACTCCGGAGTGGCGGGAGCCGCCGAAGGGCGCCTGGAGGTCGCGGACGAAGAAGCAGTTGGTCCAGACCGTGCCCGCGACCAGCCGGGCGGTGACGCGTTCGGCGCGCTCCGGGTCACCGGTGGCGAGCGTGGCGGCCAGCCCGAAGCGGGTGTCGTTGGCGAGGCGGACGGCCTCGTCCTCGTCTGTGAAGGTCTGCAGGGTCAGGACGGGGCCGAAGACCTCCTCCTGCACGATCTCCGAGTCCTGGGCGACGTCGGTGAGGAGGGTGGGCGCGTAGTACTGGCCGTCCCCCCGGTGGCCGCCGATGACCGCGCGGGCCCCGGCCGCGAGCGCCCGCTGCACGAACCCGTCGATCTTCTCCAGCTGGCGCGGGTGGATGTTCGGGCCGATGTCGGTGGCCTCGTCCCGCGGGTCGCCCTGGGTGAGCTGTCCGGCCTTCTCGACGAAGCGGCGGGTGAACTCCTCGGCGACCGACTCCTCGACCAGGAAGCGCGTCGCGGCCAGGCACACCTGCCCGGCGTTGTCGTACTGCTCCACCGCCAGGTCGACCGCGAGGTCCAGGTCGGCGTCGGCGAACACCAACAGGGGTGACTTGCCGCCGAGTTCGAGGCTGAGCGGGGTCAGGTTCGCGGCAGCCGAGGCCGAGATCCGCTTCGCCGTCGGCACCGAGCCGGTGAAGCTGATCCGCCGCACGTCGGGGTGCGAGGTCAGGGCGTCGCCGATCTCCGAACCGTAGCCCTGGACGACGTTCAGCACCCCGGCGGGCAGCCCGGCCTCGGCGGCGATGTCGGCCAGCAGGGACGCGGTCAGCGGGGTCCACTCGGCGGGCTTGAGGATGACCGTGTTGCCGGCCGCGAGAGCCGGGGCCACCTTCCAAGTAGCCAGCATCAGGGGGGCGTTCCACGGCGTGATCAGCACGCAGGGGCCCGCCGGGTCCCAGCTGACGTGGTTGGTGTGCCCGCGCGTCTCGAAGTCCTCGTGCTCCAGCTTCAGCAGCCAGTCCGCGAAGAAGCGGAAGTTGTGGGCGACGCGGGGCATGACGCCCCGGCGGTGGGAGCGGAGCAGGGCACCGTTGTCGGTGGTCTCGACGACGGCGAGCTCTTCCAGCCGCTTCTCGACGCCGTCGGCGACGGCGTGCAGGATGCGGGCGCGTTCGGCGCGGGGGGTGGCGGCCCAGGCGGGGAAGGCGGCCTTCGCCGCGGCCACCGCGGCCGCGGCCTCCATGGCGGTGCCCCGGGAGATCTCCCCCAGGACGCTGCCGTCAATCGGCGAGACATCGGGGAACGTTTCGGTGGAGGCGACGCGCTCGCCGCCGATCCAGTGCCGGGTGTCGACGGCGACCCCGGCCACCGTGAGGGTGTGCTCGGTCATGTCCGGTCTCCAAGTCCTGTGATCTGTACGGGGGTTACTCGGCGCCGGATGTGCCGGACTCCAGCAGTCGGCCGCCGTCCCACACGACACCGACCTGCCGGTAGTAGGCGGCGATCGGCTCGCGGATCTCCAGGCGTGCCAGTTCCTCGGTGGGCGCCTCGAACAGCTCCAGCTCGGCGTCGCCGCGCCACGGCTGCCCGCCCTCGAAGGAGGCGGCGCCGGACTCGATCAGCTCGTCGAGCGCCAGACCCTTGCCCTTCTCGATGGAGGGCAGCCAGCGGTGGTGGGCCATGGGGTGGGCGTTGACGAAGCCGTTGGTCTCGGACGGTTCGCGCAGGGTGACCACGGTCTGGGCCAGGCGCCGGTCGGCGGCGGCGAGGGTGGCGCCGAAGCGGGCGCCGGCCTCGATGCGCGGGGCGGGCCCGTAGGGGTGCGGGCGGGTCTGGTGGATCGAGCCGAGCTTCTTCGGGTATCCCTGGTGCAGCCCGCGCGCGATGGCGAAGTCCTTGTCGACCCAGATGTACACGCAGCGGGTGTAGGTCTGCCCCCGGTACTTGCAGCGCACGACCGCGAACGCCTCCTTGTACTGGGCCAGGACCGGGTCCAGCAGCTCCTGACCAGAACCCGAGCAGGACTGCCAGTCGGCCCAGATCAGCGCCACGGCGCCCGGGTCCTCGTCCGCCAACTCCAGCGGCTCGGGCAGCAGTTCACGCACCCGGGAGGGGTCGGTGCGGTACTCGACGGTGAGCAGGTCCCCGGAGTACCGCCAGGGTGGTGAGGGGATCAGCGACGAGGCTCCGCTCGCCGTCTTGGGGGAGAAGAATCCACGGACGGTGGTCATGGTCAGCAAGGTCCTTAGGAGATGAGGGCGGGCTGCGCGAGCAGTTCGGCGCGGTAGCGGGAGGCGGCGGCCGCCGCGGCCTGGCCGCCCAGGGCGACGACACCGGCCAGCCGGCCACCGGCGTGATAGCCGACGACGACGTCACCGTCGAGGTCGCCTTCCAGTACGCGCACGTCCTCCTTGCCGAGCACCGGTGCCCCGAAGGACTGCAGGCGGAAGTCGTGCTGGTCGCTCCAGAAGGTGGGCAACGGTGCGAACGGGGACAGGTCGTGGCCGGCGCCGGTCAGGTGGGCGACGAGGGTCTTCGCGGCGTGCTTGGCGGTGTCCGTGGGGATGCACCAGTGCTCCACACGGCGCGGTACGCCGTCGTAGCGGGCGTTGGGGAAGCGGGCCACGTCACCGACGGCCACCACGTCGGGCCGTCCGCCGACGCGCAGGTGCTCGTCGGTGGGCACGCCGTCGCTCAGGTCGAGGCCGTTGCCGTCCAGCCACTCGGTGTTGGCGACCGAGCCGACCGACTCGACCACCACGTCGGCGGGCAGGACGGTGCCGTCGGCGAGGGCGACGCCGGTGACGTGGTCGTCGCCGGTGAAGCCGGTCACCCCCGTGCCGAGGGCGAAGCGCACGCCGCGTTCCTCGTGGCGCTTCAGCAGGGCCCTGGCGAGGAGTTCGCCGAGGGGGCCGACCATCGGCAGGGGCAGCGGGTCGACGACGGTCACCTCGCGGGCACCCAGGGCCACGGCGGTGGCGGCGACCTCGCAGCCGATGAAGCCGCCTCCGACGACGACCACCCGGGCTCCGGGCCGGGTGAGGGCCTGCCGCAGGCCCTGCGCGTCGTCGATGGTGCGGACCGTGTGCCGGCCGGCGAGCGGGCCGGGGCAGCGCAGGCGCCGGGGCCGCATTCCGGTGGCGACGACCAGACCGTCGTACGAGAGTGCCTCGCCGTCGTCGAACTCGACGATGTTCTGCGCGAGTCGCGCGGCGACGACCTTGGTGCCCAGCCGCCACTGCGCGTCGGCCACGCTCGCCCGCGGGCGGAAGGCGAGGGACTCGAAGGGCGCGTTGCCGGCCAGGACCTCCTTGGACAGGGGCGGTCGGTTGTAGGGCATGTGCGGCTCGTCACCGACGAGCGTGATGGCTCCGGTCCAGCCGGCGGCCCGCAGCTGTTCGGCCGCGCGCAGACCGGCCATGGATGCGCCGGCCACGACGATGCGTGCGTGCGTCGACGTCATGGTCAGTCCTCGATACGGATGGCCTGGAGCGGACACACGTCGGCGGCTTCCTCGACCTCGTCGCGCAGCGCGTCGTCGGGGTCGGTGACGTAGGCCAGGTGGCCGCTGTCGTCCATGGAGAAGACATCGGGGGCGGCGAAGACGCACTGGCCGTGGTCCTGGCACTTGTTCATGTCGACGACGACCTTCATGGCCGGTCCTCCTGAAAGTGAGGGCGTCGGGGCGGGGGCGAGGAGAGGAAGAGGGGCCCGACCGCTTGGGCCGGGCCCCGGCCAAGGGCCTGGCGACTGACCGGGCCCCAACTCATTTGGCTTCAAACAACATAGGAAGCGACCCGCCCCTGGTCAATACCTATCCATGCGGATAATTTTTTTCCATCCCCTCTTGCGGGGTGCCCGTAGCGCCCATACCGTTTGGCACCAAACAAGTAGGCCGTGCCCCCACCAGCACCGGCCCTCCGACTTCTCTCGCCACCCACACCCCCAAGCGCCCGAGGAGACATCGGTGAGCGCAGCCCCGAACCCCAGCCTCCGTCAGCACATGCAGCGGCTCGCCGCCGAGGGCATCGACGTGGTGCGCGTGACCTATCCCGACCTGATCGGCGTCGACCGCGCACGCGACATCCTGCTGGACCACCTGCCGTCGGCCTGCGAGCACGGCCTGGCCTTCTGCCGGGCCGTCTACCACACCAGCCCCCAGGGCGACGTGGTCCCCGTCTCCGGCGGTCTCGACGCCGGCCTGCCCGACATCACCGTGCGACCCGACCTGGACAGCCTGGTCCCCCTCCCCTGGGAACCCGGCGTTGTCTCCTGCCTCGCCGACGCCACTGACCCGGCCACCGGCCTGCCCGCGCCCGAGTCACCGCGCGATCTACTGCGCACGGTCCTCGCCCGGTGCGCCGAATACGGCCTGCGTCCGGTGGTCGGTCCGGAACTCGAGTACTTCCTCTGCGACGAGGACCCTGCCTCCCCGAGCGGCTGGAAGCGTTACGCCGGGACCACCGGCGCCGTCTACACCGCCGGTCTGCGCGCCGACGGCGACAACCACCTGCTGCGCACCCTGCGCCTGCTGCGGGACATGAACATCGGCGTGACCAGCGGCAACCACGAGTTCGACGGCGGCCAGTTCGAGATCAACCTCACCCACTCCGAAGCCCTGTCCGCCGCGGACCGCGCCTTCCGCTTCAAGTCCGCGATCAAGGAGCTGGCCCGGAAGGAGGGGAAGCTCGCGACCTTCATGGCCAAGCCGTTCAACGACGCCGGAGGCTCCGGTTTCCATCTCCACCTGTCCTGCGAGAACGACGAGGGAGGCAACGCCTTCGACGACCCCACCGGGCCGTACGGGTTGTCCGCCACCGCCCGCCACGCCGTCGCCGGCATCCTCGCCCACGCCCCGGCCCTGGCCGCCCTGGCCAACCCGACCGTGAACTCCTACAAGCGATTCGGCCCGGACACCCTCGCCCCCTGGCTGATCGACTGGGGCCTGGACAACCGCAGCGCCATGGTCCGCATCCCGCCCGAGCGCGGCTCCGGCGCCCGCTTCGAACTGCGCCTCGGTGACGCCAGCGCCAACCCGTACCTGCTGATCGCGGGCGCGGCCGCCGCCGCGCTGCTCGGGGTGTCGGCCGGCGAGGAGCCCCCCGCCCCACTGGAGGGCTACGGCTACGACACCGCAAGGGCAGCCGTGCTGCCCATGAGCCTGCCGGCCGCGCTGGACGCCCTGGAAGCGGACACGGAACTGACCGACGTCCTCGGCAAGGACTTCACCGCATCCTTCCTCTCCTACAAGCGCAACGAGATCGAACGCTTCCAACGGCACATCACCGACTGGGAGTTCACCGAGTACGCCTACCACCTGTGACGACTGGGAGCCATGCGATGACGACCGAGACCCCGACCGCCGCCGTGACCGACCCGATGCCGCTGGCGGACGTCAACCTCGCCGACCTGGACAACTTCACCGACGGGACCACCCCGTGGCGCATGTTCCACACCCTGCGTCACCAGGACCCGGTGCACTGGCAGCCCGAGGAGGCTCCCAACTCCGGCTTCTGGGCGGTGACCCGGCACGCCGACATCGCCCGCGTCGACCGCGACGCCGAGACCTTCACCTCGACGAAGTTCGTGAACCTCGAAGAGGTCGACGAGGACCAGATCAAGAAGCGCGCCTCCATCCTGGAGATGGACGGCGTCCGCCACCGCGCCCTGCGCAACGTGATCCAGCGGCAGTTCGGCGCGAGCGTCATCAACAGCTACAGCGACTTCCTGCGCGGCCTGACCGCCAAGACGCTGGATGCGGCCCTCGCCAAGGGCACCTTCGACTTCGTCGCCGACGTCTCCGCCGACTTCCCCATCAACGTCCTGGCCCGGCTCCTCGACGTGCCGCCGGAGGACAACCAGCAGCTCATCGACTGGGGCAACCGCATCATCGGCCACACCGACCCCGACTACGCCGACGTCCTGCTGCACAGCGAGGAGAGCGAGCAGTACCGCGATCTGCCCTTCCGCTCCCCCGCCTCGCTGGAGGTCTTCGAGTACGGCCGTGAGCTGGCCCGGCAGCGACGCGGCGGCGACGGCACGGACCTGGTCTCGAAGCTGGTCAACACCACGCCACGCGACGGCATCCCGCTCTCGGCCGAGGACTTCGACAACTACTTCCTGCTCCTGGTCGTTGCCGGAAACGAGACCACCCGCCACACCATCTCCCACTCCATGCTGGCCCTCCTCCAGCACCCCGAGCAGCTGGCGAGGCTGAAGGACGACCCGTCGCTGATCCCCACGGCGGTCGAGGAGTTCCTGCGCTGGGCCTCCCCCGTCTACCACTTCCGCCGCACCGCGACCCGCGACGTCGAACTGGGCGGCAAGCAGATCAAGGAGGGCGACAAGGTCGTCATGTGGTACGCCTCCGGCAACCGCGACGAGGAGGTCTTCGGCAACCCCTACGACTTCGACGTCACACGCCGGGACAACGACCACGTCACCTTCGGCAAGGGCAGCCCCCACCTGTGCCTGGGCAACCTCCTCGCCCGCACCGAGATCCGCATCATGTTCGAGGAGCTCATCCCGCGCATCGCCGACATCCGGCTGGTGGGTGACGTCCCCCGGGTGCGCTCCAACTTCGTCAACGGCATCAAGAAGCTGCCGGTCGAGGTCACCCTCGTCTGACCGCCTGACCGCCTGACCGCCTGCCGCAGCCGTCCGGACGGCTGCGGCTGCCGGGGCGCCCCGGCCCGAACGAGCGGCGCCACTCACGTCTGCCCTCAACCACTCGTCCCGAGGACCACCACGATGACCACTCCCCGCATGCAGCTCGTCCTGAGCGAGAACTGGACCATGACCGCAGGCCGCGCGGATCTGCCGACCGTGATCCGCTGGGCTCGCGAGGCCGAGGACGCCGGATTCGACTCCGTCATGATCAGCGAACACATCGTGCTCGGCCCGGACGCCGGAGCCAATGGCGTGATGGGCAACCCCCGCGACTACGCCCTGCCCGGCAACCAGGACCCCCATACACCCTGGCCCAACTCCCTCATGCTGCTCAGCGCGATCGCCGCTGTCACCGAGCGCCTGCGTCTCGCCGCCTCGGCGGTCATCGCGCCCCTGCGGCATCCCCTGCTCCTGGCCCGTGAGCTCGGCACCCTCGACCTTCTCTCCGAGGGCCGTCTGATCGTGCTGCCCAACGTCAGCTGGAGCCGGGACGAGTACGCGGCACTCAATGTCCCGTTCTCCCGGCGCGGCAAGCTCCTCGACGAACACCTGGAGATCTGGGCGAAGTTGTGGGGCCCCTCTCCCGTGTCCCACGAGAGCGAGTACTACACGTTCCAGGACGTGTACTTCGAGCCCAAGGCCTACCGCCCGGACGGCCCCCGACTGTGCTTCGGCGGCGCGGGCATGCACGAGGCGATGGTCCGCAGGATCGTCCGGTACGGCCACGCCTTCAACCCGCTGGGCAAGGTGACGCCCGAGCACATGCAGACACTGAAGACCGCGATGGCCGCCGCGGGCCGCGACATCGCCGACCTGGAGATGATCGGCGGCACCCGCGCCGTGTTCCCCGACGACGACTCCTGCGCCGACCTGGCCCAGGCTCTCGAGCCCATCCCCGAGCAGATGGCCCAGGGATTCACCACCTTCTGCGTCAAGCCCTCGCAGTTCACCGACGATCCGAACGGGGTGGGCGCGTTCTGCCGCGAGGTGATGCGCCGCGTGGAGTCGCTGACCGCCTGACGGTGTCAGCCGATGTCCCGCATCGCGGCCCCAGCAGCCCTCCGACGACAAGCGGCACCGGGCCGCGGAAGAACGAACCGAACGAGCCAAGGACCACAACATGACGACTCCCGACGAAGCCGCCGGCGCCCGTCCCTCCACTCCCGCTGAAGCCAGTCGAAACGATCCCCATCGCCTCCCCGATGTGTCCGGCCTGGTCGTGGGCATCCTCGGTGGCACCGGCCCACAGGGGCGCGGCCTCGCCTACCGGCTCGCCGGCGCGGGCCAACAGGTCATCATCGGCTCACGGGACGCCGCCCGGGCCGCCTCCACGGCAGCATCCATCGGCCCTGACGTCCGCGGCGCCGACAACGCCACGACCGCGCGGGAGAGCCACCTGGTGATCGTCGCCACTCCCTGGGAGGGACATGCCGAGCTGCTGGCCGCGCTCCGCGCGGAACTCGCCGGCAAGATCGTGGTCGACTGCGTCAACCCACTCGGCTTCGACAAGAAGGGCGCCTACGCGCTCAGACCCGAGGAGGGCAGCGCCGCCGAACAGGCCGCCGCGCTGTTGCCGGACTCCCGGGTGACCGCCGCATTCCACCATCTCTCCGCCGTCACTCTGGAAGACCGGCAGATCGAGAAGATCGACACCGACATACTCGTCCTGGGTGATGAACGCGCCGCCACCGACACCGTCCAGGCACTCGCCTCACGCCTCCCGGGCGCACGCGGCCTCTACGGCGGACGACTGCGCAACGCCCACCAGGTGGAGTCGCTGGTAGCCAACCTGATCTCGGTGAACCGCCGCTACAAGGCCCACGCCGGCCTGCGCATCACCGACGTCTGAGAAGACGTCAGGATCATCCTTGCGCCGGGCCGCGAACGTCTCCGAGACGCGTTCGGGCAGCACGTCCGCGGTCCGACCTGCTTCGACGTCGACGAGCACAGTGCCGTAGATGCAGCCCTTGCGGAAGGGAATTCGTCCCCAGCACCCGCGGGGCACGGTCCGGCACCGCCGGTGCCGTCAGCAGTCTGAGCAGCCGGTTCCGGCCACGGCATCATTCATCCCCAACTACGCTCCGGCTTCCCGGGCGTCGTGTGCCCAGTCCTGGTGCAGCCGGCGTACCACCGGGTCCGTGACAGCAGCCGCATGCGTTTGCGTCGGTGGGCCGGGATGGCTGGATCAAGGGCGCCAGCCACGTCGACCTCTACGACAAGAAGCAGTACGTCGAACCCGCCGTCGACAAACTCACCGACTTCGTCAGCACCCACCTCACCACCGACTGACGGGCGTTCCGCGCCGAGTTGTCGAATCAGCGGGCTCGACACTCAGTCACAGGACATGGACACGGATACAGTCATCCTGCGCCCCTCTCCCGGTGTCGGCCTGAACCTTGAGGTCGGCGACATCGACGGCGGCGCAGACCCTCTCCTGCGCCGAGGTGGCGGGTGCGCCTCCCAAGGTCAGCAGGCCGCCCATGAGGGCGGCGGCTCCCAGGGCGAGGATTCGGCGGCTGTGCATGGCAACCTCCCGGCCAGGCGTGAATACTCCATTCAGGGCATGCCCGCGCCTTCGATCAGTACATACAACTACTCACCATTTCCCTCGCCCGGGGGACATCTCGAACGCCAGTCCCCTTACTCAGGCAGCGGGAGCCTTTCGGCCCGCCGGGATGGACCCTCCTCGACGGCGTGGCCATCGACCGGATGCTCGCCATGCGGCTGTCAACCGGTAAGTGGACCACATACCTTGACGACCATCGGCATCATCGCAAGGTGATCTCCTCGCCGGCGGACTGCTCGCGGGCGGCGGCTGCGGCGTCCTGGACTGCCACGCCGACCGACTTGTACAGAGTGATCTGGTCCGGCGAGCTGGGTCCCGTTGTGCTGCCGGAGACGAGTTCGCCCCGTTCGATGTGCACGTGCTCGGCCGTGATGAGCCCGTCACGGATCGGGATCAGCAGGTCGTTGCTGCCCGCGGGGAAAGGGGCCAGCGCGGCACTGCCGCGATTCGACGCACACCAGAGCCTCGGCGACCGTCGCGTCGTCGACCTCCCGGCCGGCCAGGTTGTACCCCACCGACGTGATGTGCACCCCGGGTGTCAGCCAGGCGCGGCGGATCACCGGTTCGACGGTGTGGGTGGTCGCCGCGACGATGTCCGCGCCATCGAGCGCCTCGGCGTAGGTGGCCGCCGGACGAACCTCGGCCTGCACCACCGCCGACACCTCCTCGGCCAAGGCGTCTGCTGTCGCCGGATCACGGCCGGCCACCCGGATCGGGCGGACCCGGCGGATCGCGCGGGCGTGGGACCGCGCCTCCACGCCGAGCCCAGCACCGCGAGAACCGTGGCGTCCTCGCGTGGCCGGCAGCCGCGCCGACAAGGCCGAGCAGGCGCCGCTCCGCGCCGCGGTGATGGCCGTACGTCGAGCAGCGCCGTACGCTCGCCCGTCCCCGGATCGAAGACCACGATCAGCGCCCGATGGGTCGGCAGCACCGTTCCCGCGTTGCGCGGGGAGAGGGGGACCGGCTTGCTCATGAGTACCCCGGCCGACGTCACGAAGCCGGGCATCGCCGCAAGGAGGGCCTCATGCTCGGACACCAGTGCGGCGACGCGGGCGGGGCGGAGGCGTGGTCCGCGCTGAGGTCCCCCATCGCCGAGACGAACGCATCGATCAACGTGTCCAGGTCGAGCAGGGACTCGACCTGCGAGCGCCCCAGTACCAGCATCCGGTTCTCCGTCCGTCGTCGTTCCCGTCAAAAAGCCACTCGTCGAAGCGTCGGTCGAAGGGCCGATCGCAGCGACCTTGCCCGGGCAGCGACACGCCGCCGTCCTGGCCCGTTCATCCGTACACGCCTGGACTCTCAGGGGTGCCCGCCGGAGGTCGGTGCAGCCGAAGCCGGCGGGCCCGTGGGACGACGCCCCGCAGCTCCTCCCGTCATGGCCCCCGCGAGCACTTCAGCGCGAGGGCGGCGATGTCGTCGTCGAGCCTTCCGCCGCTGTGCTGCAGCAGATCTCTGTGCAGCCGGTCGAGCAGCTCGCGGGGCTGCTCCAGGCTCTGCCGCCGCATCCAGTTGGACAGCGGGAAGAACTGGCCCGTGTGGTCCCGGGTCTCCGATACGCCGTCCGTGTACAGCAGCAACTGGTCACCCGGGGCGATGGCGACGATGTCGACCCAGTAGCGGTCACCGATCAGCTCCGCGAGGTTGAGGGGCGGCGAGGGGGTGGTGGGCTCGAGGACCCGGACCTGCCCACGGTGCGCGATCAGCGGCGGGGGATGCCCGCAGTTGAGCAGTCGCATGTGGCCGCCGCCGTACGGGATCTCGGCGAGGAGAGCGGTGGCGAAGTGCTCCGACTGGTCCTGGACGGGAAACGCAGCGCTGTGGCGCGTGATGGTGGTCTCCAGCCGGTGGATGATGCCCTGCAGGTCGGGCTCGTCGTACGCGGCCTCCCTGAAGCAGCTGATCACCGCCGAGGCCGCCCCCACCGCGGCCATGCCCTTGCCGCGTACGTCGCCTATGAGCAGCCGGACCCCGTGCGGTGTACCGATCGCCTCATAGAAGTCGCCGCCGACCCGGGCCTGCTCCTGGGCCGCCAGATACAGCGACTCGATCTCGACGTCCTCGATGCGGCGCGGCAGCGGGCGCAGCAGCACCTTCTGGACCGCGTCGGCGACGAACCGGACCTGGAAGAGTATTTCCTCTCGCTGAAGCCGGACATGGCTCGCGTACGCGGCCGCCAGAGTGACCGCGATGATCGCGGCCGACGTGTACTGCGTCCCCAGATCGGTGTAGAAGAAGCTGAGAACGATCATGGTCAGCAGGCAGAACGCCCCCAACAGGATCGTGGGGAGCACGGGCCACATCGCGGCGGCAAGGGCGGGTGCGGCGGGCAGAAGGCGGCTGACGGCGATTTCCCTGGGCGTGGAGAACGCCAGGCCGGCGATGAGGACGGTCAGGATCACGGGTGACAACCGGGCAGCTTCCCATCGGCCGCCGTAGGCAGGACAACGGCGCCACAGCCGCCCAAGCATGATCACAAAATGCATCATATCGACCAGAGCGGACATCGGGCGCGGGGACGTCACGCACCGCACGCGAGCGATCGGGGGGGGCGTGCCCCGCCCGGAGGACCGGCCCCTACCGCGCATGACCACACAGACACCCGAAGTCAGCCGAGCAAGGGCAGGACAGGCAGGCCTGGCCACTTGGGATCACCGGTGTTAGAAAGGTCGCATGGCGAGTCGTTTCGCCCGTTTTCGGCGCCTCTCGGCGAAGGGGCTGATCAGCAAGGGCACGCGAAGCGTGGCCGGGCAGGTGCTGGTTTTCCAGGTGGCCCTGGTGGTGCTGCTCGTAGCCGCCGGCGTCTTTGCCCTTGTCCTGCAGTCGGAGCGGGACACCAGCGCCGAGGCCAAGCGCCGCTCCATGGCCGTCGCGCAGACGTTCGCACACTCACCAGGCATCCTGGCGGCACTGCAGGCCCCGGAGCCGAGCAAAATTCTCCAGCCGCTCACCGAGGCGGCGCGCCGGGCCACCGGCGTCGACTTCATCGTGGTCATGGACACCAAGGGCATCCGGTACACGCACCCCTTGCCGGACCGCATCGGAAAGCGGTTTGTGGGCAAGATCGGACCGTCGCTGGCGGGGAAGGTCTACGTGGAGAGCGTCAAGGGCCCGCTCGGTCGCGAGGTGCAGGCCACGGTCCCGATCAAGAACGCCGACAGCGACGTGGTGGCCCTCGTCTCGGCCGGGATGAAGGTCAAGAACGTCGAAAGTCAGGTGGACCGCCAACTACCGATCATCCTGGGGGCAGGGGCCGGGGCGCTCGCGTTGTCCACCGGTGTGACGGTCCTGGTGGGCCGACGGCTGCGACGGCAGACACACAGCCTGGCCCCGGACGAGATGACCTTGATGTACGAGCACCACGACACGGTGCTCCACTCCGTCAAGGAAGGGGTGCTGATCGTGGCTGCCGACGGGCGGCTGATGCTGGCGAACGACGAAGCCAGACGACTGCTGGAGCTGCCCCCGGACGTCGAGGGACGGCTTGTCTCGGATCTGCCGGGCCTCGATCCCGAAACGAAGGCGCTTCTCACCTCCGGACACGAGGCGACTGACGAGGTGCACCTCGCCGGAGATCGGCTGCTCGCGGTCAACCAGCGGCCCACGGATCGCGAGGGCGGCCCCAAAGGGACGGTGGTGACGCTGCGCGACACCACCGAACTGCAGGCGGTGACCGGCAGGGCAGATGTGGCGCGGGAACGGCTCAGGCTGCTGTACGACGCCGGACTCCACATCGGTACCACGCTGGACGTGATGCGCACCGCCGACGAGTTGGCGCGCGTCCCCGTTGCCCGCTTCGCGGACTTCGTCACTGTGGACCTGGCCGACGCCGTCCTGCACGGCGAGGAGCCGGCGCCCACGGCGAAGGACATGCGACGCGCTGCCGTGCGCGGCATCCGGGACGACCATCCGCTCTCGGAACAGGGGCGGCTTTTCGACTACCTTCCCTCCACGCCCCAGGCGCGCGGTTACGGCAGCGGCCGCTCCCAGCTGGTGAGCGATCTGCCGACGGCCACGGGCTGGCGCGTGCAGGACCCGGGGCGTGCCAAGGCGATCATCGGCTACGGCATCCATTCCCTCATCAGCGCCCCCATCCAGGCCAGCGGCGTCGTGCTGGGCATGGCCAACTTCTGGCGCGCGCGACCACGTCAGCCCTTCGACGAGGAGGACCTGTCGCTGGCGGAGGAACTGGTGGCCCGTGCCGCGATAAGCATCGACAACGCCCGCCGCTACACCCGCGAGCACGCCCTGGCAGTCACCCTCCAACGCAGCCTGCTCCCCCAGGCCGTGCCCGAGCAGAGCGCCCTCGACATCGCCTACCGCTACCTCCCCGCCCAGTCGGGCGTGGGCGGAGACTGGTTCGACGTCATTCCCCTGCCGGGGAGCCGGGTGGCGCTGACCGTGGGCGATGTGGTCGGCCACGGCCTCCACGCCGCCGCCACGATGGGTCGACTGCGGACCGCGGTGCACAACTTCTCCGCCCTCGATCTGCCGCCCGACGAGCTGCTGAGCCATCTGGACGACCTGGTCGGCCGCATCGACCAGAACGAGGCGGCCGAGAGTGCCGCGGGCCTCGTGGGTGCCACCTGCCTGTACGGGATCTACGACCCCGTGACGCGCAGCTACATCACGGCGCGTGCGGGGCATCTGGCGCCCGCACTGGTCCAGCCCGACGGAACCGTCACCTTCCCGGACGTGCCGGCCGGCCCGCCCCTCGGCCTCGGCGGCATGCCGTTCCGGACCGCGGAGCTGTGCCTCGCGGAGGGAACCCAGCTCGTCCTGTACACCGACGGCCTCATCGAGGACCGCAGGCGCGACCTGGATCTGGGAATGGAACTGCTGCGCGATGCGCTGACGGGCCACCCCGGACGGCCGCCCGAGGAGACCTGCCAGGACGTGCTGGACAGCTTGCTCCCCGAGCGCCCCAAGGACGACGTCGCCCTGCTGGTCGCCCGCACGCGGGAACTGCCGCCCGACCGGATCGCCGACTGGGATGTACCGCCGGACCCGGCGGCGGTCGCGGGGATGCGCGACGCCGTGTCCGAGAAGCTCGAAGCCTGGGGCCTGTCAGAACTCGGCTTCACCACGGAGCTCGTCCTGAGTGAGCTCATCACCAACGCCATCCGCTATGGCGCCGAGCCGTTTCACGTACGGCTGATCCGCGACCGCACGCTGATCTGCGAGGTGTCCGACGGCAGCAGCACCTCACCGCATCTGCGGTACGCCGCGACCACGGACGAGGGCGGCCGGGGCCTGTTCCTGGTGTCACAGATGGCTGAGCGCTGGGGCACCCGGTACACCCCGCAGGGCAAGGTGATCTGGGCCGAACAGGCCCTGCCCAAGGCCGTCCAGCAGCCCGTCCCGGCACCGGCCGACGTGGCGACGCCCCCTGACGAGGAGGCGGCCGGCCCGGGAACTCCGTCGTGAGGGCGCCGGGGTGAGTTCCCGGCCATTTCTCCGACGGTTTGCGGTCAGAATATCCGGGAACCCGGATTCGGTTTGCGCCAGAAGGTCTTTGCGCCAAAAGGTCCGGGGAAGCAGAAAGCAGCCGCTCGTCGCGCGTCTGTCATGCGGGGTGCTCTGCGTGTTTCGTAGCGGTGCGGTGTGCGGTGCGCGACCATACGGACGCCGACCCATCACCATCATCGGCATTGTGCGTGGAAACACGGAGACAGAAAGAAGGACGGACGTGTCCGGCAGCGAAAGCGAGAACCCAGCAATCCCCTCACCGACCCCCACGCCGACTCGGCCCAGGACAAACCGGGACTGGTGGCCGAATCAGCTGGACCTTCAGATTCTCCACCAGCACTCGTCCCGCTCCAATCCCATGGACGAGGACTTCGACTACGCGAAGGAGTTCGCGGCCCTCGACCTGGACGCGCTGAAGCGGGACGTCTTCGAGGTGATGACGACGTCGCAGGACTGGTGGCCTGCCGACTACGGCCACTACGGGCCGCTCTTCATCCGGATGAGCTGGCACGCGGCGGGCACGTACCGGATCGCCGACGGCCGGGGCGGTGGCGGCAGCGGCGCTCAGCGCTTCGCCCCCCTCAACAGCTGGCCGGACAACGCGAGTCTCGACAAGGCACGCCGTTTGCTCTGGCCGGTCAAGCAGAAGTACGGCCGGAAAATCTCCTGGGCCGACCTCCTGGTTTTCGCCGGCAACTGCGCGATGGAATCAATGGGGTTCAAGACGTTCGGGTTCGGCTTCGGGCGAGAGGATATCTGGGAGCCCGAGGAAATCTTCTGGGGGCCTGAGGACACCTGGCTCGGAGATGAGCGTTACAGCGGTGACCGGGAACTCGCCACGCCTTTCGGTGCGGTGCAGATGGGACTGATCTACGTCAATCCGGAGGGGCCCAACGGCAACCCGGATCCGATCGCCGCCGCCCGGGACGTTCGCGAGACATTCGGGCGCATGGCGATGAACGACGAGGAGACGGTCGCACTCATCGTCGGCGGTCACACCTTCGGCAAGTGTCATGGTGCCGTCGATCCCGCGTACATCGGTCCGGAACCCGAGGCCTGCCCCGTCGAGCAGCAAGGCCTCGGCTGGCGGAACACGTACGGCAGCGGCAAGGGCGCCGACGCGCTCACCAGTGGGCTCGAGGGCGCATGGACCACCGAGCCGACGAGGTGGGACAACGGGTACCTGGACAACCTGTTCCGGTACGACTGGGAGCTGACGACGAGCCCCGCCGGTGCCAAACAGTGGACTCCTACGGACCCTTCGGCCAAGGACACGGTTCCCGACGCTCATGATCCGTCGAAGAGGCACGCTCCCATGATGCTGACGACAGACCTCGCGCTGAAGCTGGATCCGGTCTACGGCCCGATCGCGAAGAGCTTCCACGAGAACCCGGACAAGCTCGCGGAGGCGTTCGCCAAAGCGTGGTACAAGCTGCTGCACCGCGACATGGGACCCGTCGCGCGCTACCTCGGCCCGTGGGTTCCCGAGCCGCAACTGTGGCAGGATCCCGTCCCCGAGGTCGATCACGAACTCGTCACAGACGAGGACATCGCCACACTCAAGAGCAGGATCGTCGCCTCGGGAATGTCCATCTCCCAGCTGGTCACCACCGCTTGGGCGGCGGCGGCGAGCTTCCGCGGCACCGACAAGCGCGGCGGGGCCAACGGGGCACGGCTTCGGCTCGCACCGCAGCGGGACTGGGAGGTCAACCACCTGCCCGAGGTGGCCGAGGCGTTGCAGAAGCTGGAGCAGATCCAGCAGGACTTCAACCTCTCGCATGCCGGCGGAACGAAGGTCTCGCTCGCCGACCTGATCGTCCTGGGCGGGTGCGCGGCCGTCGAGCAGGCCGCGAAGAACGCCGGGTACGACATCACGGTCCCGTTCGCACCGGGGCGCACGGACGCCTCGCAGGAACAGACCGACGTGGAGTCGTTCGCCGTGCTCGAACCCAGGGCCGACGGATTCCGCAACTACCTCCGTACGGGAGAGAAGTTGTCGCCGGAGACCCTCCTGCTGGACCGCGCCAACCTGCTGACGCTGACCGCTCCCGAGATGACGGTGCTGATCGGCGGCATGCGGGTCCTGAACACCGGCTTCAAGCGATCCCCGCACGGCGTCTTCACGCACCGGCCGGAGACACTGACCAACGACTTCTTCGTCAACCTGCTCGACATGGGCACTCAGTGGCAGACATCGACTTCGGACGAGAACGTGTTCGAAGGCCGGGACCGCGCCACGGGCGAGCTCAAGTGGACCGCCACCGCGGTCGACCTCATCCTCGGTTCGAACTCCCAGCTTCGGGCCGTCTCGGAGGTCTACGCGTGCCAGGACGCGGGAGAGAAGTTCGTGCGTGACTTCGTGGCCGCGTGGGACAAGGTGATGAACCTCGATCGGTTCGACCTCTCCTGACCCGGTGTCCCGGTCGGGGCGATGACGCGGAGAGCACAGAGCCCCGCGACGCTCCCACGGTGGGCACGCGCACTCCAGCGGCAGAACGCGTGCCCGCCGCCCCGGGGCGTCACTCGCTACGCGGTATCCGGACCGTTCCTTGAGGCCGCCGGGTCAGTTCTTCTGGAGCACGGAGAGAACATTCCCGGCGGGGTCGGTGTCAGTCCACGGAGGAGCAGCCTCAGGGCAATCCGGCTTCCCCCGCAGTGCTGGTGCAGCCGGGCGCACGAAAGGACCGCGACAGGCAGCTACGGCAAGGTTCACGGCGCGACAACCGCCATGAGGTCACAGCTCCGTCCCCGGGCTCGATGCTCGCCTGCGGAGGCACGCGGAAAGGCCGAGGGCAGCACATGGGTGGGGGTATGAACCGCTCCGGGATCGGCGGAGGCTCGATGCGTTGACTCCAACCGCCGGTTGGGGCTGGTGTTGAGCGTAGTAGCAGAGGCCGATCCGGGATTCCATGAGGGCGTTGTCCGGGGCGTCCCCGACGGTGCCGATCGAGGCGTCGATGGCGGCCTCGAGAAGGTGGGCGGTGAACGCGAAAGACGTGTACTGACTGCCCGCATCCGATGATGAACCAGCCCCGGGCCAGCGGGAGTTCCGGCACGGTCCCGACGCCACAGCGCCATGTCCAAGACGTCGAGGACGAGCTCGGCCCGCTTGCTGGTGGAGGTGGACCAGCCGACGATCGCCCGGGAGAACACGTGGACGACGAACGCGACGTAGACAATCCCGGACCAGGTGGCCACGTAGGTGAAGTCGGCCACCCACCGCTCGTTCGGGCGGGACGCGGTGAAGTCGCGTCGCAGCAGGTCGACAGCCCGCTCGTGGCCGTCATCCCGGGTGGTGGTGCGGACCTTCTTCGTGTGGACGCGGCTGATGTGCCTCTTCAGTGTCAGCTGCCATGTAATTCGGCTCTGTCGGAGATCTGGTGACGGAGCCCGAGATTCACCCCAGCCGTCGTGAGTCCTCATGGGTACGGCGGCTGCGGAGAGTTGAGAGACTCCAGCTATGGGATCTTGGGGAACCTTGGGGCCAGCACTGTTGTCTCTGGCCGGTGTCGCACTCGGCGCCGCCGGGTCGCTCTTTGGCCAGTACCTCGTGTCGCGAGCGAGTACCCGGCAGCTCGAAGTGCAGGAATCAGCCGCGCACCGCGCGGAGCTGAAGGACGCAGTTCTGAAGTTCCTCAGCATCGCGTCACAGGTGGAGAAGGCGACGCCCACGCGCCCGGCCAGGGGCGGAGGAATAGTCAATATCTGTGGATCAAGATCTTTCAGTGCGTTTGTCGCATGAGTGATCTGGTGGTCAGAGGTCGTCCATGTTGGCGTGGGAGATGGCGGCTTCGGCGAACAGTCGGCGATAGAAGGGGCCGAGGCCGTCGGGGATGGCCAGGGACTGGAATGCCTCCTCCGCTGGCAGAAGACGGCGGTGGGCCATCTCAAATCGTGGGTCCCACGGAGCCAGACGCACCTCTGCTCGCCACATCGACCGGACCAGCACCAGCCCTTCCTCCGGGCCTCGCACGCAGACGCCCCGGCTGAACCCGAGAAGTCGGCAGTCCATCACCTCGGCGCAGGCTTCCTCACTGACCTCGCGGCGCATCGTGTCGAGCCACTGCTCATGCCGCTCGGGGCGACCGCCGGGCAGGCCCCATCGCTGTCCATCCGGGCTGACCACGACGATCCGATCGCCGGCGACGCACACCGCCTCCGCGCCGTGTGGCGTACCCGACGGCGGGTCAGAAGGGGGATACCACGCAACACGGCATTCCTGACCGTTGATGAATGCGGTGAAGTAGGCGCCATTCCCAGCAATGTCGTTCATGGTTCCCTTCCAGCGATCGGTTCAAGCAGCTGTGGGGACGAGGTCCTCGTCGGGGCGTTCGACGAGGTGAGGTGCATTCACATCCCGCCAGCGAGTCTGGGCAGACTCGACGAGCTTGAACACCATCGCGAGGGCTGCCGCGCGGGAGCCGGCACCTTTGGTGACCTTGGTACGCAGGCGGACGGTCGCGAACGTGGACTCCATGGGGTTCGTGGTGCGCAGGTGGCTCCAGTGCTCGGCGGGGAATTCGTAGAACGCCAGCAGCTCGTCCCCGTCGTCGGTGATCTTCTTGACGGCCTTGGGGAACTTCGCACCGTACTGCTTGGCGAACACCTTGATGGCCCGGGACGCGTGTGGCCCCACGCATAACCGCGCCCCGAAACTATGTCGTTCCACCACATGTGCCCCTGACCTGCACGTTCCTACGGTGTGCGAACACGTACCCGTCCCCACCGCGCACGAGGAAGTGGCGCACATGGCCTCCGCAACCACCGCTCCACCACCATCCGGCAACCTCAAGCGCATCGTCGCCGCCAGCCTCATCGGCACCACCATCGAGTGGTGCGACAACGCATCAGATCGGGGCCAGGACCTGCGGTGGTCCTGGCCCCGATCTGTGGTCGACTTCGCGATTCGCCGGCGCGCCACCGCGAGTGAGGCGCCGCCGCCCCCGTGCTCACGCGCGGGTGAGCAGCGGCAGGCTCCTTGCACCGGTCATGTGGTCGGCCTGCATGAAGGTGGGGGGCGTTGCGGGATCCGTGCGCAGCACAGGGAACCGGTCGAGGAGGATGTCGAGGACGATCCGGCCCTCCAGCCGGGCCAGCGGCGCCCCGAGACAGAAGTGGATACCGCGGCCGAAGCCGAGGTGCGAGTTGGACGTACGCGACGGGTCGAACACGTCGGGGCGCTCGAAGTGCCGCGGGTCGCGGTTGGCCGCCGAGAGCCAGAGCATGACCATCCGGCCCGACGGGATGCGCTGTCCCGCGAGTTCCACCTCGGTGGTGGTGGCGCGCAGGGCGAGTGAGAACGGGGTGAGGTACCGCAGCGTTTCGTCGAGGACGCCGGGAATGCGCGATCGGTCGGCACGCAGCAGGGCATGCTCCTCGGGGTGGGCGTCGAGGCAGAGCGTGGTGTTGCCGATCAGCAGCGTGGTGGTGATGTGGCCGGCGACCAGCAGGATGTAGGCGAAGTTCACCACCTCGTTGTCGCTGAGCCGTTCTCCGTCGACCCGGGCCTCGACGAGTTTCGTCAGCAGGTCCTCGCGGGGATGCCTGCGGCGTTCGAGGACGTGTACGCGCAGATAGTCGCGGAGCTTCGCGATGTTGTCCATCTGCTCCTTGAGGGCGAGCTCCTGCTCCTCGTCCCCCTCGGCCTTCAGGACGTCGATGGAGGCCTCCATCATCCGCTCCGCCCATCCCCGGAACAGGTCCCGGTCGGAGGCGGGGACGCCCAGCAGCTCGGCGATGACGATGACGGGCAGCGGGTAGGCGAGGTCGCCGACCAGCTCGATCCGCTCCTGTCCCTGCACCTGGTCGAGCAGCTCATGGGTGAGCTTGACGATCTTCGGTTCGAGGTCGGCCACCACTTTCGGGGTGAAGGCGCTGCTCACCAGATTCCGCAGCTTCCGGTGGCCTGGTGGATCCATCTGCAGGAGGTTCCCCTCCATCACCTCCGGGTCGACCTCGACGGCCAGGAGGTCCGCGGTCCCGGATGAGAACACCTTCGGATCGGCGAGGATCTGCTGCACCTCGTCGTAGCCGTAGACGTTCCACATCGAGGTGCGCTCGTCCAGGGCGACGGGGCTCTCGGGCTGTCGACCGCGCAGCCAGAAGTGGTGGGGGTGGATGCCCCAGCGGTCGAAGAGGGTGGTCATCGGGCAGTTCCTTTCGTTACGAGCAGCACGTTGCTCGGTCGAGTACGTGCGAGACGCGGTCCGGCCCGGCGGGGCCCTGCCGGTAGCCGGTGGAGGTCAGTCCCCGCGGTTGGGCAGACGGTCGCAGATCAGTCGGGCGACGAGTTCGGCCTGATGCTGCACGAAATAGTGGCCCCCGCCCGGAATGACCTGCAGCGACACCTCCCGGGCGTAGTACTCCCAGGCTCGGTAGCCGTTCGCGACGCCGTCCGTGGCCGGGTCCATGTCGCCGATGACCACGTGAAGGGGGCTGCGCAGCCGATTCCACCGGTCCGCCGTGTCGATCAAGAACCGAATGCCCTCACCCATGTCGTGGCGCAGGACGCGGAGCACGTGCTGCAGATCCCGTTCGTCGAAGGCGCGGTCGAACCCGCCCAGCGAGACCAGGAACTGGTGCAGCTCCTCGTCGCTGGAGTCGAGCGCGGCTTCGAGCGACTCGGGTGTCAGCTTCTCCGTAAAGGCCGCCAGGTCCCACGGCGCCCCCAGGTGGACTCCCGACGGAATCAGGCCGCGGTCCTCCAGCCCCCTGGCGACCAGAACCGTCAGCAAGGTGCCGGCACAGTGCCCGTACAGGCTGAACGGTCCCTCGACCGAGGCGGCGATCTCCTCGACCAGCCGCTCCTTGGACTCGGCCCGGCCCACCACGGGCTGGTCGGGCAGCACCGGGTCATGGCCTGGCAGGGCCACGGTCCACAGGTCGACATCCGGCGGCAGCTGATCGGCCAGCGGCTGGTACACGGTGGCGCTGCCGCCGCCGTAGGGGATGCAGACCAGGCTGTGCCGGGGATGCTCGCCCGCCGCTCGATCCGGGGTCAGCCGGTGCAGCCAGCGGTGCGCGGCACCGTCCTCGGGTGCCATGGCCAGGTGCTCGGCGAGAGCCCGCGGCGTCGGGTTCTTGAACACCGCGATCACGGAGAGCCCCTGGCCGATGGCACGGGCGAGCGTCACGGCCTTGAAGGAGTCACCGCCGATGTCGAAGAAGTTGTCGTCGACGCCGACTTCGGGGATACCCAGGACCTGGCTCCAGGCCTCGACGATCTGCCGCTCCCGTGCGTTGGCCGGCGGTACCACCGCAGCGGCCCTGCCCGTGCTGAGCACGGGGGCGGGGAGTGCCTTGCGGTTCAGCTTTCCGTTGGTGGTCAGAGGGATGGCGTCGATGAGGACATAGGCCGTCGGCACCATGTAGGAGGGCAGCCGATTCTTCAACGCGGCGCGGAGAAGGGCCGGTTCGAGGGTGACTTCGGTGTCTTTGGACGCCGGGACCACGTATGCCGTCAGCACGCTGTCTCCGACGGCGTCGGCGCGCACCAGGACCCGTGCCTCCGCCACGCCCTCCTGCCCGATCAGCGCCGCCTCGATCTCGCCCGGTTCGATGCGGAAGCCACGCAGCTTGATCTGGTCGTCCGCCCGTCCCAGGTACTCCAGTCGGCCGTCCCGTCGCCAGCGCGCCAGGTCGCCGGAGCGGTACAGGCGGCTTCCGGGCGGTCCGAACGGGTTGTCGACGAAGCGTTCGGCCGTCAGTTCCGGACGGTTGAGGTAGCCGCGGGCCAACTGACCGCCCGCCACGTATATTTCGCCCGCGACCCCGGTGGGAACCGGCCTGCGCGCCTCGTCCAGAACGTGGACCTCCAGGCCGGGAAGACCGATCCCGATGGTGCTGCCCGTGTGCTCCGCCACCAGCCGCCTGGTCAGTGCGAGATGGCTGACGTGCACGGTGGTCTCGGTGATTCCGTACATGTTGACCAGCGTCGGCGCGTCCTCGGCGTGGCGCTCGTACCAGTCGCCGAGCCGGGCCAGGTCCAGCGCCTCGCCGCCGAACACCACATACCGCAGGGACAGTTGACAGCCGAGGCCCGGCTCTTCCCGGTCGGCGCGCATCAGTTGGTAGAACGCGGACGGTGTCTGGTTGAGGACGGTGACCCGTTCACGTACCAGCAGTCCGAGGAAGTCCTGGGGGGAGCGGCTCACCTCGTACGGGACCATCACGAGGCGGCCGCCGTGAAGCAGCGCCCCCCACAGCTCCCACACCGAGAAGTCGAAGGCGTACGAGTGGAACATGGTCCACACGTCGTCCTCGTGGAAGCCGAACAGGCCCTGGCAGGCGGTGAAGAGGCTGAGGACGTTCCGGTGGGTGACTATCACGCCCTTCGGTCGGCCGGTGGAGCCCGATGTGTAGATCACATACGCCGCGTCTGTGGTGCCGGCCTGTGCCGTGCGCTCGGATGCGTCGAGGTCATGGCCCGGCAGTGCCGCGAGCGTCGCCTCCGTCCCGGGTTCGGCAAGCAAGACGAGGGGCACACTGCTCTCCGGTAGCCGGTCGGCGACGGCATCCGTGGTGACAAGGAGCTCGGGACCCGCGTCCTCGAGGATGTACGCGATCCGGTCGGCCGGGCTGTCCGGATCGATCGGGACGTACGCGGCCCCCGACTTCACGACCGCGAGCAGTGTCACGACCAGGTCGACCGAGCGAGGCAGGGCGACGGCCACGAACCGGCCGGGCCCGGCACCACGGCCTGTGAGGAGCCGCGCGAGCCGGTTCGCCCGCACGTTGAGCTCGTCGTAGTCGAGTATGGTCTCGTCGCAGGTCAACGCGGGGCTGTGGGGCCTCTTGGCCGCCTGTGTCTCGAAGGTCTCGGCCAGCGTGGCCTCCAGCACCGCATCGACCGGCCCGCCGGCCCGTGCCCACGCCGCCAACTGCTCCCTCTCGGCCGCGTCCACCACGTCGACCTGATCGACCGGCAGCGTCGGGTCGGCCACCAACTGCCGCAGCACCCGCACGAACCGGTCGGCAATCCGCTCGACCGTCTCGCGGTCGAAGAGGTCGGTGGAGTACTCGACCAGGCCCTCCACCCTCCGCCCGTCCGCACCGGTGGACTCCGTCAGGTTGAAGAGCAGGTCGTACTTCGACACACCGATCCGCGCCCCCATGAACTCCGCTTCCACACCGGGGAGTTCGAGCGCCGCCCGGGTGACGTTCTGCCAAGCGAACATGACCTGGAACAGCGGGTGGTAGGCGGTGGAGCGGTCGGGGTTGAGCACCTCCACGAGCCGCTCGAACGGCACGTCCTGGTTCTCGTACGCCGACAGCGCCTTGCCCCGGACCTGCCCCACGAGCTCGGCGAAGGTCGGATTGTCTGCCAGCTCGGCCCGCAGCACCCAGGTGTTGACGAAGATGCCGATCAGGTCGTTCAGGGCCTCGTCGGTGCGGCCGGCGATCGGGGAGCCGATCGTGATGTCGTCGCCCGCGCCGAGCTTGCGCAGCAGTACGGCGAGCGCCGACTGCATGACCATCGAGACGGTCGCCTCCCGCGACTGCGCCAGCCTCTCCACGGCGATCAGAAGTTCACCGTCGACTGTGAAGTCGATCAGATCGCCGCGGTGGCTGGACTGCTCGGGCCTGGGGCGATCGGTGGGCAGTTGGATCGGCTGGGGGACGTCCGCCAACTCCTGCCGCCAGTAGTAGGACTGGCGCGACAGGAGACTGGACGGGTCGGCCGCGTCACCGAGTAGTTCGCGCTGCCACAGGGTGTAGTCGGCGTACTGGACGGGCAGCGCGGCGAACTCAGGTGCCTGCCCCTCACGGCGTGCGGCGTAGGCCGCCGAGAGCTCTCGGATCAGCGGCGCCATCGACCCGCCGTCCGTCGCGATGTGGTGGATCACGAGGGTGAGGACGTGTTCGTCGGGACGGGTGCGCAGGATGCGGGCGCGTAGGGGGATCTCCGAGGACAGATCGAAACGGTAAGCGGCCGCCTCAGCGAGGGCATCCGGGATGCGCTCGGCGGGCACGTCCACCACGGGAGTGTCGAGGAGTGCCTCGGGGGCGGGGAGCACCTGCTGTGCGGGGGTTCCGTCGGCGTCTTCGACGTAGATGGTGCGCAGGCTCTCGT
>NZ_JBSFHW010000016.1:0-39884 GCF_053597275.1 Streptomyces sp. NPDC001492
GCCTGCCGAAGAACTCCGCGACGACGAGAACTCCAGCCTCCGCGGCCACAGCGCTGCTCTGAGCCGGGCGCCGACACGGCGGCAGCACGCGACGCCGTACGGCAGGCGGCGGCGCGGCGGCCGTCCAAGCCCGCCGAGCAGGTGGTGCAGGTGCAGATCGGGCGGCTGGAGGTGACCGCCGCCACCGCCGCGGAGGACGCCGGGCAGCGGCGGAGGACGGCGGAGCGGCCCGGGACGGCCCTGAGCCTCGCGGACTACCTGGCCAGGGGGCGCGAGTGAACCGCCCCGCACACAGCAGCAGGACGAGAGGAACCGAGGAACTGACGTCATGAGCAACGCACTTGCCATCGCCCATGTCACCCAGGCTCTCGCCCTGCTGATCGAGAACAACGTCGGGCCGGAGTTCGGTGAGGCGGTGAAGGTCGAGCCGCGCAAGCCGCCCGCCGATCCGCAACTCGAACAGCCCACGATCTCGGTGTTCCTCTACCAGGTCACGCCCAACACCTCGCTTCGCAACAACGACCTGCCCACCCGCGCGTCCGACGGCACCCTGGTCAAGCGGCCCGCCGCGGCGCTCGACCTGCACTACCTGATCAGTGCGTACGGCGACGAGCGGGAACTGGTCGGGCAGCGGCTGATCGGTTCCGTGGTGCGCACGCTGCACGAGATCCCGGTCCTGCCGAAGGACGTCATCGAACAGGCCGGTGAGCGGCCGTACCTGGCGGGCAGCGATCTCGCCGAGGCGGCGCAGCGGGTGCGGTTCACGCCGACGGTGATGGATGTCGACGAGACGTCGAAGCTGTGGGGGATGCTCTACCAGACGCCGTACACGCTGTCGGTGGTCTACCAGGCGACGCTCGTCCTCATCGACGGCCGTGAGAGCCCGGTGCCGGGCAGGCCGGTCGAGCGGCCCGAGGTACGGGTGCTGCCGTTCGGGGCGCCGGGCGCACCGGTCCCTCCGGGGCCGGCGCTTGCCAGTGACGGGCCGTCAAGTGAAGTGGCCTCCACCGAAGTTGTGCATGAGAAGGCGGACACCCCCGTCGCGACACCTGCCAAGAAGACCACGAAGGCTCCGGCGAAGACCGTCGCCAAGGCCACCACCAAGGCGCCCGCGCGCACCCGCAAGGCGGCGCCGCGCGCCGCCGGGCCCGCCCCGCGCCAGGGCGGCGACGACAGCACGGGGAACTGAGCGGCATGGGGACGACGGGGGCAGGTGAGGGCATGGGGGCGTACGAGCACGGCGGGCAGGGCGGTGGGACGACGCTGACCGCGGAGATCCGGCGCGTCCTGGCACGCGTCGACGCGCATGCGGCACGGTCCGCCGAGCAGCCCGGCACGCCCGGCGCCCAGGTGGTTCCCGCCGAGGGCCCCGACACCGCCCCCCTCGACGCCCTCGTCGCCTGCCTCAGCCTCACCTCCTTCGAGCGCGACCTCGTCCTCCTCGCCGCCGCCCACGAGCTGGAGCCCACGGCCGCCGCCCGGTGCGCCGCGGCCTGCGGCGACCCCGAACGGGCGTACCCGACCTTCTCCCTCGCTCTGGCCGCCCTTGCGGACCCGCACTGGAGCGCGCTCACGCCCGTCGCGCCGCTCAGACGGTGGCGGATCGTCGAGCTGGAGGACGAGTCACGGCTGACGACGTCCCGGCTGCGGCTGGACGAGCGGATCCTGCACTTCCTGCTGGGCTCGCCCTATCTGGACGCCCGACTGCACGGGCAGTTGCGCCGCACCCCGGTGCCGAAGGCGCTGACACCGTCGTACGACCTGGCGGCCACCCGTCTCGCCGAGGGCTGGACGAACGCGACCGAGGCCCCGCTGGTCGAGATCACCGGCGGCGATCTGCGCAGCCGGGCCGACATCTCGGCGGCCGCGGCCGCCCGCGCGGGCCTCGGCCTGTACTCCATGAGTGCCGAGGACATCCCCTCCGACCCGGCCGACCGCGACCGGCTGGCCCGGCTGTGGCAGCGCGAGGCGATCCTGCTGCCCGCCGCGCTGCTGGTCGAGGCGGGCGAACTGGACCGCGACCAGCGGGCGGCGACCGAGTCGTTCCTGGCCGGGGCGGCCGTACCGGTGGTGGTGTCGAGCGAGGACCCGCTGCGTTCGGAGCGGTCGTACGGGGCCCGGGTGGCCGTGCCGCAGCTGGACGACGACGAGCAACTCGGCCTGTGGGCGGGCGCCTTCGAGGAGATCGGTCTGGCCGAGGGTGAACTCCGTTCCCTCGTCGCCCAGTTCCAGCTGCCCCCGCACGTCGTACGATCCGCGGCCGCCGCCGTGCACCGCCGGCTGCCGCACGAGGACGAACTGGACGCCGGCGAACTCGCCTGGCGGGCCGGGCTCGACGAGGCCCGGATCGGCATGGACGAGCTCGGGCGGCGGATCGCGCCGCAGGCCGGCTGGGACGACCTGGTGCTGCACGAGCGGCAGACCAGCGTGCTGCGCGAGATCGTCGCGCATGTCCGGCAGCGGGCGACCGTCCACCAGGAATGGGGATTCGCCGCCACCCTGCGCCGGGGTCTCGGCGTCACCGCGATGTTCGCGGGCGGCTCCGGCACCGGCAAGACGCTGGCCGCCGAGGTCATGGCGAAGGAACTCGGCCTCGACCTGTTCGTCATCGACCTCTCGCAGGTCGTCAGCAAGTACATCGGCGAGACCGAGAAGAACCTCCGACGGGTCTTCGACGCCGCCGAACGCGGCGGCGCCCTGCTCCTGTTCGACGAGGCCGACGCCTTGTTCGGCAAGCGCAGCGAGGTCAAGGACAGCCACGACCGGTACGCCAACCTGGAGGTCAGCTATCTGCTGATGCGGATGGAGGCCTACCGGGGCCTGGCCATCCTCACCACGAACATGAAGAACGCCCTCGACACGGCGTTCCTGCGGCGCATCCGCTTCGTCGTCGACTTCCCCTTCCCCGCCGAGCACGAGCGGGCCGAGATCTGGCGGCGGGTACTGCCCCCGCAGGCCCCGGTGAAGGACATCGACCCGACCCTGCTCGCCCAGCTCACCGTCGCCGGCGGCTCGATCCGCAACATCGCGCTGTCCGGGGCGTTCCTCGCCGCCGAGGAGGGCGACCGGCTGCAGATGCGGCACATGCTGGCCGCGGCCCGCACCGAGTACCTGAAGCTGGAGCGCTCGCTGACGCCGACGGAGGTCCGCGGATGGGTGTGAACGCCTCGCGGGACCGGGAGCCCTCGGCCATCCGGATCGAGGTCGGCGAGCTGGTGCTCGGCGGCTTCCGGGCCGACCCCGAACACGTGTCGGCAGCGTTCGAGAGCGAGCTGACGCGCCTGGTACGGCTGCACGGTGTGCCACTGGCCGCGCACGGCGCCCTCGCCGTCGACGCACTGTCCGGACTGCCGCCCCTGCCCGCCGGGCTCTCGGCCCGCCGCCTGGGCCAGGAACTGGCGCGGGTCGTGCACGAGGGGCTCAGCGGGCACGGGGAGGTGGGCCGGTGAGAGCCGGGACGCGGGATGTGTGTGCGGGGTGGCCGGCCGGGCCGGAGGGCCTCGTCAGCGGTGCCGGGCAGTGCGCCGACGTGTCCGCCCGCCGCCTGAACCAGGAACCGGCGCAGGGCGCCCATCAGGCACTCGGCAGCCGCGGGGAGGTGGGCCGGTGAGTTCCCAGACCCAGGACGCCGCTTCGGAGCAGGCCGCCGAGCAGCGGCGCCGCAAGCGCAAGGAGCGCGCCGCCAAGTCCCGGGCGCCCGAGCCGAAGAACATCGTCAGCGGCGCCGGCCAGCCCCTCGACCCCGGCCTCAGACGGGAGCTGGAGGAGCAGCTCGGCCACGACCTGAGCCGGGTACGGCTGCACACCGGCCGGGACGCCGGGCAGCTGACCGAACTGCTGGGCGCGGACGCGGTCGCAGTCGGCCAGGACATCCTCTTCCGCGAGGGCGCCTTCCGGCCCGGCACCGACGAGGGCCGCCGCCTGCTCACCCACGAACTCCAGCACACGGTGCAGAACCCGCACGGCCTCGGCGCACTGCGCGCCGGCCGCGAACTCGGCGCCGTGAGCCTGCCGCAGCAGGCGATCGAACGGGAGGCGGAGCAGACCGCCCAGCAACTCGCGGGGCCCGATGCGGAGTCCGCCCCGCAGGTCGAGGAGGGCCAGGCCACCCCCGGTTGGCTGCGCTACGCGACGGTGGACGCCGACCGGCAGCGCGCCGAGGCGATCGACCCGGCGACCCTCGTGGACCGGCTCGCCAACTCCCTCGTGCGCTCACTGCGCGGCGACCCCGAGGACCTGTCCCAGCGCACCCGCCGCCAACTGGCCGGACTGCCCGCCGAGTTGCTCGACAGTGTCCTCGACCGGCTGGAAGACCGACTGCTCGGCCCGGAACACGACCGGGTGCTCGACCTCGTCGACGAGATCGAGGCGTACGACGACTTCGCCGAGGACCGTGTGGAGCGCGACGCGCACGACGCCCCGGCAGCCGAACCCGACACGGCCGAGCAGGTGCGCACCGAGCGGGAGAACGCGCAGCGCGCCGCTGACGAGGATCGGGCCGACAAGGAGAGGCCGGCGAGCGCGCCCGGACCTGAGAAGGAGAGGGCCGAGCGGACCGCCGCCCCCGGAAGCACCCCCCTGAACGGGGGCACCCGGGAGGAACAGCGGCAACGGGCCCAGGACGAGGCGCAGGCCCGCCGGCAGGGTGCCGACTCCGCGGCGCGGGCCCGGCGACAGCCGTCGGGGTCCGGAGCCCGGGACGGCGGGGCGTCGGCGGCCGGGACACGTCAGGAACCCCCGGCGTCCACAGCAGGCACGTCCGCTGCCGTGACACAGGAAGCGACCGCGCCTCAGACGGCTCGGAGCGCCGATGCCGCCCCCGGGCAGGCCCAGCAGGACGCCCAGCCCCAGCAGCAGGAGGAGAAACAGGAGGGCGGACAGAGGGAAGGCGGCAAGCAGGCGGCCGAAACGCAGGGCGCCGCCACGCCCGGAGCCGAGGAGTCCGCCGCCCGCAACAGACCCGGCGCAGCCGAGCAGTCGGCCGCGGCCCGGCCGGTCCCCAAGGTGGACCGGCGGGGCTCGGACCGGTCCACCGGCTCGCCCGCACCCGGCAGGGACACCGAGCTGCCCGCGCCGGCCGGCACCCTGGACGCCGTACGCACCCAGGACCTCGACGGCCCCGAAGCGGCGTCCGACGACGAAGGGGCCCTCACCGAAAGCACCTCGGAGGTGGAGGTCGGCGGAGCCGAGCCCAGCGCCTGGGACATCGAGCTCCAGCCGGAGGACTTCCTGCCGGAGCAGGACCCCGATGTCTCCGGGGTGCCCACGGTGCAGGAGAGCGGTGCCGCCGCGTCCGCGACCGTCTCCCTCCCCACACCGCCGCCGACCAAGGCCGACCAGGTGCAGGCGGAACGCGACGCGGAGGACGCCGAGGACGCGGCGGCGGAGACGGACGTCGAGGACGACATCGACGGGACACCGGCGGCCGAGCCGGTTACGTCGACCGCTCCCGAAACGGTGGGCGGGCCGGGGGACACCCTGTTCTCCGGCCTCCCACCGGAGGAGCGGGCCCCCGTTCTGCCGGGCGCCGGTTCCGTCACACAGGACCCGAAGAGCGGTGACGATCCCAAAGCCGGACCCGTCACCGCGCAGGCCACGGTGCAGCAGGCGGCCAGGCCGCAGGGAGCGGCACAGGAGAACGCGGCCAAGGAGGAGAAGGGGACCGCGGCCGCGGGCGAACGGGGTGCCACCGCGCAGGAGAAGGGCTCACCGCAGGCGGCGGGCGGCACGGCCACCGCGCCACCGGCCAAGGAGCAGCAACAGACCGGCTCCGGCGCGGCCGGCGAAAACGAGCGTACGGGCGACGCCACGGCGACCTCGGCCGCCCGCGGCTCACAGGTCGCCGGAGGGTCCGCCGCGGACCGGCCCGGCAGCGCCACAGGCGGCACGCACAGCGGGGTATCGCCGCAGCTCGATGGCGCCGCGCCCGCGCAGCCCGCGCCGGCCCGGGCGGCCACTCCCGCCCCGGCGCCCCGGCCTGCGCCCAGGCCCGCCGAGTCCACGAGCAACGGGCAGGCCGCCGAGGACGCGGTCGGTGCCGCTCCGCAGCCGGAACGCGCGCCCAGAACCACCACTTCGGCGGCCTCCGCCTCCCCCGCACCCACCGGCGGCGTCGCCGGCAGGCCCGCAGGCAGGGGCAAGGGGAAGAAGGCCTCGGCACCGGCCCCGAACCTCTCCCAGGTGTCGCCCGAGGCGGGACTGAGCACGGCAGCCACGCTGAAGCCGCACCAGGCGTACCAGGCGATGGGCGGGGTGAGCGGCGCGGTCGACCGCACCGTGGGGGACGAGCACCAGCAGCTTGCCTCCGCCCCGCCCTCCATGCAGCGCCCGGCGGGCGCCCCGCAGACCTTGCAGGGCAAGCCGAAGACCGACGCTCCCGCCCGGTACTCGCAGGACCCGGCGCAGAAGTCCGAGGCTCCCCAGCAGGAGAACGCCCAGGTCACCGGCGCGAAGGAGCCCGAGGGGCAGATCGAGGCGGAGAAGGCGGAGGAGCCGAGCGGCTGGCAGACCTTCAAGATGGCGCTGGGTTTCGGCATCGGCTGGCTCGCCGAGAAGCTCGGCTTCAAGGTCGACAAGCAGGAACTGGCCGCCAAGTTCGCCGGGTTGCCCACCAAGGACGAGGCCCTCAAGCAGGCCCAGGCGGGCAACGCCCCCGGCGTGCAGATGCAGGGCGCCGCCCAGCAGACGTCCGACGAGCAGGGCGCCGCCGTCGACACCAAGGGCCAGGAGACGGTCGACACGGCACGGGACGACGCCGGCCGCTCTATGGGAGAGAACCAGGTCTATCCCGACGCTCCCCAGGAGGAGCTGGAGGGCAAGGTGCCCGGCGCGGACGGGACCAAGGGCGTGGTGCCGGGCGGGGCGCCCACCGGCGCGGTACCGCCGGACGCGGCCTCCGCGGTGGCCGAGCACGACAAGGGACCGGAGTTCCAGGCGGCGTTCAGCCAGGGCCGGCAAGGCATGTCCACCAGCCGCCAGACCAAGGACAAGGACTTCCGCGACTCGCAGCAGAAGAACAAGCAGCAGGTCGACGGCGAGATCGGCAAGAACACCAAGAACCAGACCGACCAGCGGACCAAGGCCCTCGACGAGGTCACCGCACACCGGGAGGACTGGCGCAAGGAACAGGACCAGTCGCTCAAGAAGCTCGGCGACAAGAAGAGCGACCGCGCGGACAAGGTCCGCAAGGACGTCCAGGACCACGAGAAGAAGACCGACGACGACGTCGCCCGGCAGAAGACCGACAGCGACAAGCAGATCAAGGACAAGGGCGAGCAGGCCGAGTCGGACGCGAAGAACAAGACGGACACGGCGGCCCAGGACTCGGGCAACTGGCTCACGAAGGCCTTCGACTGGATCAAGCAGAAGGTCATCGAGATCAAGAACGCGATCGTCCAGATCATTCGGGATGCTCGTAACGCCGTCGTCAACTTCATCAAGAACTTCAAGGACACCGTCGAGCGCTGGATCAACGAGGCCCGCACGTTCATCGTCGACACGATCAAGACCCTGATCGACGACCTGATCGAGTTCGCCGTGGAGATGGTCCGCGAGATCATCGAACTGGCCCAGCGGATACGGAAGCTCGTCACCGACCTGATCGAGGCGGCGATCGCCCTCGTCACCCGGCTCGCGGCGGAGCTCAAGCAGCTCGTCACCGATCTGCTCAACCAGCTCGCCAAGATGCTCAGCGACATCCTGAACATCCTCAAGAAGATGCTCATGGACGTCATCAAGTCGATCATCGACGCGGTCAAGACGATCCTCGACTACGCCTCCAAACTCCTGGGCGCGCTCGGCGAGTTCATGATGATCGCGATCGACTTCCTGGACGACCCCGGCGGCTGGCTGAGCGGTGCGAAGAACTCGGCGGTCGACGGCGCGAAGCACTACATGTTCCGCGAGGTGCAGACCGCGGTCAAACAGTGGTTCCAGGAGAAGATCCAGGAGATCATCGGCGTACCGAAGGCGATCATCGAGAAGCTGATCAAGGGCGGCTTCTCCCTGGCTCAGATCGTGAAGGAGACCTGGGACGCGGTCGTACCCCAACTTCCCTTCATCATCGGCGAGATCGTCATCACCAAGGTCGTCGCGAAGCTGATTCCCGGCGCCGGCTGGGCGATGGCCGTCATCGACGCCATCCGCACGGCGATCGGCGCCCTGGGCGCGATCCTGAGCGCGATGGGCGCGGTCCTGTCCTGGCTGCGCGCGGTCCGCCAGGGCGGCGCGGGCCTGCTGTTCGCCAAGGCGGTCGCGGCCGGCATCGTGGCTCTGCTCGAACTCGCCTACCAGTACCTGCTCAGCGCGATCGGCAAGTACGTGGCCAAGGTGGGCCGCAAGCTGAGGGGCATCGCGGCGAAGCTGTTCCGGGGTGGCGGGGAGGGCGGTGGGCCGCGCAGGCGTCCGGCCGGTGGAGCGGAGGACGAGGGCGCCCCGCGCGGGGACCGCCCCGCGCGGACGTCCCCCTCGCAGCGGACACCGTCGGAGCGCACTCCGGCAGGTTCGACCCCGGCCGATCGCCCGACGACGCGCCCCAAGGACACACCCACGTCCTCGAACAGGCCGAAGGGTGACACGGAGACCCCTGCCCGCCCGCGGACGGAGGAGCCGAGCACCACCCGCCCGAAGGAGGGACCCGCCAAGAGGCCCTCCGACAGGCCGGACACCCGTCCCACGCCGACGGTGAAGCCCAAGCCCAAGCCGGAGCCGGAACCGAAGCCGAAGACCCCGGCCGACAGGACCCCGGACAGGCCCAAGGACTCCGCTCCCGACAGGCCGAAGGACGAGACACCCCGGCGCCCGAAGGACGCCGAGGAGACACCGGGCACGAACAGGCCGAAGGACGGTGAGCCCGGCAGGCCCAAGGAAGGGGAGCCGGGCAGGCCCGAGCGGCCCAAGGAGACCGAGGATCCGAAGAAGCCGAGGACCAGCAAGGACGACGACCCCAAGAAGCCCAAGCACGGCGAGGACGACCCGAAGAAGCCGAAGCGGAAGCCGGAGGAGGACGGTCCGGGCCGCCGCAGGCCCAAGCACGAGAAGGAAGGTCCCGGCAGGCCCAAGCACAAGCGGGACAAGGACAGGCGCAAGAAGAAGGAGGATTCGAAGGAATCGAAGGATGAACGCCTGGAGAAGATCATCGCCAGGATTCGTCCGATGATCACCAGGAAGGTGGCCAATCGGATGTTCATCCCTCCGTTCCGCGCCATGCTGGGCGGGCTGCGCCTGTGGTACCGGCTGACCTCCCTCACCTATCGGGGCGAACCCGAAGTCACCCTGAACGCCACTTTGAATCCCACCAAGGACTTCATGAAGGCCCGCCGGGACAAGGACGAGGTCTTTCTCGACGCCCTTCGCAACGACGATCTTCCAGACCCGCTCTGGCCCAACTTCGCCGACATCCCGATGAGTGGTGCGACGGGGCGCAACATCAAGGCTCAGTTCCTCAGTGCCCGTGTGAAGAAGACGGGTCAGGACGCCAACTTGGCGAACCCCGGCAACAATCCGCCGGGCTGGAAATACATCACGGACCGCAACATGCAGGACCAGGCCGCATGGGTGCGTATGCACCTGATTCCGGAGGGAATCGGAGGCATGGCATCCGGCAACAACCTCGTGCCGGCCCGGCGGGAGACGAACAACGAGTTCAAGGACAACATCGAACTCGAGGCCAGGGACTCCATGCCGGCCCCGAACGAACTGATGTGGTATCGCGTGAAGGTGGCTCTGCACTCCCGTAGTTCGGGTACCCCGCCCAAGGTCGACGGATACCCCGAATCGTTCCCCAGCATGATCGAGGCCAGCTATGGCGGATACACCTGGGACTCCTCGAAGCCGCGACGGGAGCGCAGTTCCTGGACTCCCAAGAGCGCCTCGAAGACCTACCGACCCCCCGCCGAGATCCGCCTGCCCGACAAGGGGGAGGCCAAGAAGCTGCAGTTCAACACCGCCGGCGAACGAAAGATCAACGCAGCCATGGGCGGGGACAAGCTGCCCATCGCCCGTGTCCTCGCCGGCAAGACTCCCAACGGCGCGAGTTTCGAGACGGTGGGCAACGACCGAGTGCAGTTGCCACGCAAGGGGTTCGGCTCGGTCGATGCCGTACAGGAGTATCTCGAGGAGAAAAAGGGCGAACTGTCGCCCGAAATGAAGGCGAAGATACCTGACGCGGTCAGGAAGCTCAGGGAAAAGGAAGCAGACCCGGACACCGGTATCGACTGGTATCCGTACTAGATCGGGCAGGTTGCAGATGAATGCGCATCGAGGGTTCGAGACCGAGTGTCTGCGCGCCGTCGCGGAACTCCAGGAGTGCGGAGGTCTCGTGGTTGACGCGGACGAGATTCCGGATGTCATTCCGGAACTCGCCGACCCCGACTGGGTGCTGGCCGACATCGCGTCGCGTACAGGGCTCCACCTCCCCGACCATCCCTTCCGGGATCACTTCTTCGCCCCGAACTCCATCGCGGCCCGCTGGCACAGTGAGGAAGAACCCCACATCGTCGGGGAGTTCGCTCTTTCGCACATTCATCGTCTGCTGGTCGAGGAACCGCCTGAGCTGGAGGACCCGTCCCTGTCCGACGCCGAGGGCGACATCCTCTTCGAACTGCGCGTGATCGACCAGGAGCCGTATTCCGGATCGGGCCGGCTGACCGGAATTCGTCTGGCCGAGGACGGAGGTTCGCATGAGCTGTGGCTGTACGACATGAGCCAGGAACGGCTGGAGCGCCTCGACGCCGACTACGGCACCTACTTGGAGAACGTGCTCATCACCAAGGGCGCCTACGGGTGGCAGTACCTGTTCGCCGACGTGGACTTCAAGGAACCCGGTCTCGGGGACATCGCGAGCAACCTCACCGAGGTCCTGCGGGTGTTTCCCGAGTTGTTCCCGGACCACTCCTACGCGGAGCTCGAGCAGCGGCTGGAGGCCCGCCTGTGACCCGCTACGCCGACATCCCCAAACCCATCCGCTCCGGAATAGTCGTCGTCAACCCCGACACCGGCACCCCCCAGCGCATCATCGTCCTCCAGTTCAACCCGGACACCCTGGAGCGCAGCATCGCGCCTCAGTCCGCCGGCGACAGCGGTGACGGCGGCAGTGGCGGCAAGGGCAGTGGAGACCGCAACGAGGCGCTTCGGCTCAAGGGCCCCGCCGAAGAGACCTGGAAGTTCACCGCCGAGATCGACGCCACCGACCAGCTGGAGATCGCGGCGCCCGACGGGATCCACCCCCAACTCGCCACCCTCGAAATGCTCGTGCAGCCCACCACCGCCCAGCTGCGCGCCGCCGGCCGGCTCGCACAGAACGGGACCATCGAGATCAGCCCGATCGAGATGCCGCTCACGCTGTTCACATGGGGAAGCAAGCGGGTCATGCCCGTGCGGCTCACCGAGCTCTCCGTCAACGAGTCCGCCTTCGACGTGAATCTCAATCCGATCCGGGCCTCCCTGAGTATCAGCATGAAGATCCTCACCGTCAGCGATCTGCCGGCCGGGCACCGCGGTGCCGACCTCTACATGGCCCATCTCGCGCAGAAGGAGCGGCTCGCCGCGGCCGCGCGCGGCGGGAGTCTCGGGGCGCTCGGGCTGCCCGGTGCCGACGTACTGAGTGGAAGGGGCTGAGTCAGAACTCATGGCTGACATCGAGTCTTATGAGAGTGCCCTGGACGCGATACCGGGCTCCCACCCGTACCCGCGCACCAGCCGCTACCACGACGCCGAGATCGGCATTCACGTCCAGGAGGACGGCACCGAAGTCCGTTACGCCAAGCGCCGGTTGCTGCCCCCGCTCGACGCCCAGGACACCCGGGAGCATGTCGTGGGGGCAGGGGAGCGACCCGACCTCCTCGCCCAGCGGTACTTCGGCGACCCCGGCCAGTGGTGGCGGATCGCCGACGCCAACCCCGTGCTCGACCCACGGGAGTTGACCGACGAGGCCGGGCGGGTCGTCGACATTCCCGAGCCCGGGGGACACCGGCGTGTCTGAGCAGTCCGTGGGGCAGGGCCCCGTCCACATCACGCTCCTCATGGGGCCGAAGCTGGTGAAGCCCGTGCCGGCCGAGGTGACCGAGGCGCTGCTGTCCGCCCAGATCACGGCCACGGCGGGCGAGAGAAGCGGGTTCCAGCTCGCCTTCGACCTCACCAAGACCGGGATCATCAACCAGCGGCTGCTGCCCGAGGGGTTCTTCGATCCGAAGACGCGGATCATCGTCACCGTCAGCGTCCGCGGCACCACCGACGTGCTCTTCGACGGGCTCGTCGTGCGTCAGGAGGTCGGTGCGAGCAATCAGCCGGGGCACTCCACCCTCACCGTCACCGGCGAGGACCTCACGCTGCTCATGGACCTGGAGGAGCGCACCGCCCGGTATCCCAACCTCCCGCCCTCCGAGCGGGTGCTGAACATCCTTCGCCGGTACTCGGACTACGGCATACGGCCCGACGTCTACGCCGAGAAGATCGCCCAGCCGCCGCACCAGGACCTGCGGGTGCACTACCAGACCGGTACCGATCTCCAGTACGTCACCGACCTCGCCCGCGCCAACGGCTACACCTTCTATCTGGAGCCCGGGCCCAACCCCGGCCAGTCCTCCGCGCGTTGGGGGCCGGAGATCCGTCTCGGCATCCGTCAGCACGCCCTCAACGTCAACATGGACGCCAATACCACCGTCGACCAGCTGACCTTCGCCTACGACGGGACGGCAAGGGAGGAACCACAGGCCCGTTGGCAGGACCCGGGGACCCGCGTGTCCACGCTCCTTCCCCAGCCGCCGATCAGCCCGCTGCGTCCGCCCCTGGGCCGCCGCCCCACCCCGGCCCTCAAGCGCAGGACCCTCTCCGGCACCGCGAAACAGCAGCGCGAGCAGGCCGAGGCCGAACTCCTCGCCCGGGCTGCCGTGTCGGCGGACGTCGTCTCCGGGTCCGGGTCGCTCGACGTCAACCGGCACGGCTACATCCTGCAGCCCCGCCAGCTCGTCGGCGTGCGCGGCTCGGGACGCGCGTACGACGGCGACTACTACGTCAAGTCCGTCACGCACAACCTGCGGCCGGGGTCCTTCCAGCAGAACTTCACCCTCTCCAGGGAGGGCCTGGAAGCCCGCGACGACCGCGTCCGGCCGTAACACCTCACCACTCAGGAGCAGTTCAGCATGGCGGCACCCACCAATCGCCACCTCGGCAAGTTCCGCGGCCGGGTCGTGGACAACAACGACCCACTGCGCATCGGCCGTATCACCGTCGAGGTCCCGGACGTCCTCGGTGACGAGCCGTCCACCTGGGCGCTGCCCTGCCTGCCGTTCACCGGGCCCGAGGCCGGGCAGTTCGTGGTGCCGCCGCCGGGGGCCGGTGTGTGGGTGGAGTTCGAGCAGGGGGATCCCAGCTTCCCGGTGTGGACCGGGTGCTGGTACGGGACCGCCGAGGAGCTGCCGCCCGACGCGCGCCGCGCCCTCCAGGCGAACTCGCCCAGCAAACCGGTCGTCGTGCAGACACCGGGCGCGCACAAGATCGTCATGGACGACACCGCCGGTGCCGAGCAGGGGATTCTGCTGCAGGCCCAGGGCGGTGCCTACATCCGCATCACCAAGGACGTCGTCGTCATCGCGAACGGGGCGGGCGCCGAAATCCTGCTGCGGGGCGACCACGTCACCATCAACCAGGGCCAGTTGACCGTTCAGTCGAAGCGCTAGCAACACGGGGGAGAAGAGAAGTTGTCCGGGAGTCTGCTCGACGCGAGCGCCGTGATCGGCTGCCCGCACGGCGGCCGGGTCACCGCCGCCACCACACCTTCCGGCGGCGTACGCATCGGGGGTGCCGCCGTAGCCACGGGCGCGCACGCGTACGTCGTCACCGGCTGCCCGCACTCCGTCGCCGGGGTGCCCTCGCCGTGCGTGTCGGTCCGCTGGACCGCCGGCGGCAACGGCGTCACCGTCGACGGCGCGCCCGTGCTGCTCGACACCTCCGCGGCCCAGTGCTTCAGCGCGGCCCTGGTGCCGCAGGGCCCGCCCGTGGTCCAGGCCGCACAGCGAAAGGTCACCGTCCGATGAGCCGCGCCACCCGCCGACAGCCGCGCACCGACATCGCGTTCCCCTTCCACCCCGACCGCCGTGGGCGCACCGCCCACGCCGGCCACGCCGCGCACGTCCACGACCTGATCGAGCAACTGCTGTTCACCAGCCCCGGGGAACGTGTCATGCGCCCCGACTTCGGCTGCGGCCTCCTCGACCTCGTCTTCGCGCCCAACAGCCCCGAACTGGTCAGCACCCTCGAACTCTCCGTACAGGCCTCGCTCCAGCGCTGGCTCGGTGACCTCATCGACGTCGTCGCCCTGGACATCGTCAGCGACGACAACGCCGTACGCGTCCACCTGTCGTACGTCCTGCGGGCCACCGGAGCCCGGACCGACGACGTCTTCGAAGGGAGGGCGGCATGAGCACGGGCACGACCACCTCCCGCCGCGCCAAGGTGAGAGCCGCACAGCTCAACGGAGTCGACGCGGTGGAGGTCAGCGACGACGGGCTGCTGCTCACCGTCACCTTCCTCGGCAAGGCCCCGCACGGCCTCGGCCCCGAGAACGTCCGCATCGACGGCGGCCGCCGCATCACCGGCATCACCGCCGTCGACGTCAGCGTCGAACGCGAGGAGGACCCCGAGCTCGACGACCGGCTCTACGTCACCCTCGACCGGACCGGCGACACCTCGCGGTACGTGTTCGCGCTCGTCGAGGCCGACCCGTACGGCCGCCCGGGAACGGAACCGTTCCGGGGCTTCGACCAGCGCTACCACCGTGCCTCCTTCTCCTTCCGGCCCGACTGCCCGACCCCCTTCGACTGCAAGGACGAAGAGCGGGAACCGCACGGCTTCCCCGCCGCGCCGGTCGTCGACTACACCGCCCGCGACTACGACACCATCCGCAAGCTGCTCCTGGACCGGCTCGCGCTCACCACGCCCGACTGGGTCGAGCGCAACCCCGCCGACCTGGGCGTCACGCTCGTCGAACTGCTCGCGTACACCGGCGACCAGATCAGCTACCAGCAGGACGCGGTGGCCACCGAGGCCTACCTCGACACCGCCCGCCGCCGGGTCTCCGTACGGCGGCACGTCCGGCTCATCGACTACGCGATGCACGACGGCTGCACGGCGCGGGCGTACGTCACCGTGCAGACCGCCGGCGACACCACCCTCGCGCCGGGCACCTTCCGCTTCGCCTCCGTCGACGTCCGCACCCTCGACCCGCACGACCGGCCAGAACCGGGCACGGTCATCGACGAGAACGAGCTCGGCGATCTGGACGAGCGCGGCTCGGTCGAGGTCTTCGAACCGGTCGTCGCCGCTGACCCCTTGGAGCTGAAGACCGCCCACAACGCCATCCGCCTGTGGACCTGGGGCGGCGAGGTCCGCACCCTGCCGAAGGGCGCCACCTCCGCCACCCTGCGCGACGAGTGGGACGACCCCGAGACCTGCCGGGGCCGTCGACTGGCCCTCCACCCGGGCGACTTGCTGGTCCTGGAGGAGGTCAAGGGCCCACGCACCGGCACCCCCGGCGACCAGGACCCGAGCCACCGGCAGGCCGTACGCCTCACCTCCGTCACCCCGGGCATCGACCGCATCGAGGACCAGCCGGTCCTGGAGGTCACCTGGGCCGCCGAGGACGCCCTCCGCTTCCCGCTCTGCCTCACCACCCGCGGCGGCCGCGACTGCCTGCCCGTCGAGGACGTGACCCTGGCCCGCGGCAACGTCGTCCTCGTCGACCACGGCCGCACCCTCACCGGCCTCCCGCAGACCGCCACCGTGCCGCCCGAGCCGGCCGTCGTCGCCTCCTGCGCTCCGCCCGCCTTCGGCTGCCACGACCGCGAGGAGGGCAACGCCCCGGCGCGGCTGATCAACTCCCTCACGGACAGGACGGAGAGCGCACAGCCCCTCCTACCCGACGACGTCCGCGAGCTGTTCGAGGTGGTCGGCGAGGCGGCGACCGTACGCGCCGGAATCGGTCTGGAGCGCGCCGGGCAGCGGCACGAGCGCGTGGTGCCCGGCACGGCGTACGCCCAGGCAGCCGCCCTGCGCACGCTGCTCGCCCAGTCCGTCTACCCGGGCATCGCGCCCCGCTTCCGGCCCGTGCTCGGGCGTACGCCCGTCGTGCAGGCGGTGGCCTTCCCCGACCCGCAGACCGTCGCCGCCGGACAGGCCGCACGGATCGCCGCGATCCCGGGAGCGGTCCGGCAGCGGCTGGTCGAGCTGTGGCGCAGCGCCCGCGACCGCGACGGGCTCGGGGACGAGGAGATCGACGAACTCACCATCATCTACGGCCTGAAGGTCATCGAGCGGTTCGAGCTCCGTACGCATCCCGTCCGCGCCCTGCGTGAACTCCTGCACAGGAACGACGAGTTGCTCGACACGAAGCTGCGCCGCGTCGCCGTCCTCGCCTCCCGGGCCCGCGCGGGCACGGTTCTCGACGGGCACATCGCCTGGGAGATCGCCCACAGCTGGGGCCCGGCGTACGCGGCCGGACTGCACCCCGACGAGCCGGTGCTGCGCGGCTCCGCGACCGCCGCGCTCGCCCAGGACCCGCGCCGCGCCCTGCCCGCCGTGCGCGTCGAGGACGGCGACCTGACCTGGCTGCCCCGCCGCGACCTGCTGCACAGCGGCCCCCGCGACCGGCACTTCGTCGGCGAGCTGGAGGACGACGGCCGTATCGCCCTGCGCTTCGGCGACGGGCGGCACGGCGCGAGGCCGAAGCCGGGCGCCCGCCTCGCCCTGCACTACCGGCTCGGCGGCGGCATCGCGGGCAACGTCGGCGCCGAGGCCATCAACCACCTGGTCGTCCAGAGCGACTGCGCACAGCCGCCGGCCGCCGTGGTCCGCAACCCGCTGCCCGCCGTCGGTGGCGTCGAGCCCGAACCCGTCGAGCAGACACGCCAGCTCGCCCCGCTCGACCTGCGCCGCACCCGACTGCGCGCGGTCACCGCCGAGGACTACGCGGCCCTCGCCGCCCAGCTCCCCGGCGTGCAGCGCGCCGCCGCCGAGATCCGCTGGACCGGCAGCGTCCAGGAGGCCCACATCGCGATCGACGCATACGGCAGCGCCGACCCGTCGGCCGAGCTGCTCCCCGAGGTCGAGCAGTCCCTGGAGGCGTACCGGCGCATCGGCCACGACCTCGTGGTCGGCCCCGCCCGCCTGGTACCGCTCGACATCGCGCTGACCGTGTGCGCCAGGCCCGGCCACCAGCACGGGCAGATCCTCGCCGAGCTCTACCGCGTGCTCGGCAGCGGCCGGCTCGCCGACGGGCGGCTCGGGTTCTTCCACCCGGACGCGCTGACCTTCGGCGAACCCGTACGGCTCAGCCGTCTGGTCGCCGTCGCCGCGGCCGTACCGGGAGTCGAGAGCGTCCACGTCACCCGGTTGCGGCGGCAGTTCGAACAGGACCGAGGAGAGAGGGAGGACGGCGTGCTGCGGCTCGGCCCGCTGGAGATCGCCACCTGCGACAACGACCCCGACCGGCCGGAGAACGGCCTGCTGGCGATATCCCTGGGAGGTGCGGCCCGATGACCGCCACCGATGAGTGCACCTGCGGCTGCGGCGGCCACGACGAGCGCCTCGCGCCCGCCCCGCCGCACAACCCGCCCGGGCGCACCGCCCTCGACTACCGCGTCGGCGAGTACGGCTCGTTCCTGGCCGCCCTCCTCGACCGGCTCGCCTCGCCCGCGTACCCGGCTCTGGAAGGCCTCACGGTCCGCACCCCGGACGATCCGGCGATCGGGCTGCTCGACGCCGCCGCCGTCCTCGGTGACCTGCTGACCTTCCACTCGGAGCGGATCGCCGACGAGGCGTATGTCCGTACGGCGAACGAGCACCGCTCGCTGGTGCTGCTGGGGCGGCTGGTCGGGCACCGGCCGCGGCCCGGTGTCGCCGCCGCGACGCATCTCGCGTACACGCTCGAACGTGATCCGCGTGCGCAGACGCTGCCCGTCGTGATCCCGCGCGGGGCGCGCGCCCACAGTGTGCCCGCCTCCGCGGACGAGGAGTCGCTGACCTTCGAGACCAGCCGGGACCTCAGCGCCCGCTGGGACTTCAACGAGCTGAAGGTGCGCAGGCGTCGGCCGTCCCTGGTGACGCCCGACGATCTCGAGCGGCGCTCGGAGCTGTTTGTCGAGGGAACCTCGAACTCCCTTCAAGTCGGAGACCAGTTGCTGTTCGTGTTCGGTGAGCAGGCCGGTGGGGAGCGGAAGTTGCTGCCGGTCGCCGGCGTGCGGGTTGATCGGGACGAGGACGTCACCGCTGTCTCGTTGCCGAGGTCTGCGCCGCCTACGTTGAAGGAGCTTGTCGACGAGGTGCGGCGGTGGGTTGCCGAGCCTGCGGCTCCGGGGGAGCCGGGGGAGGAGCCGCCTACGCCGGAGGTGCCCAATCCTCGGCCTGTCAGCCGGCTGATCGAGGACTTCGAGGACCAGGTTCTGGCGCCGCTGCGGGTGGACTTGGACGGGGTGAGGACTCCGGAGAGCCTTGCGGCTGTGCTGGGGGAGCCTGTTGCTCGGCTCGGCGAGGCTCAGGTGCTGGCGGGGCCTTGGGAGGAGGTGGCTGCGTGGTTTGAGCAGTTGCAGGCTGTTCTGGCCGAACTGGCTGGGCGGGCACTGGAGTTGGCGCCTGCGCAGGGCACGAGTGAGAGTGCCTCGGCAGGTGGGTTGGTGTCTGCGGCGCCGTCGGGGCTGATCGCGCCCACGCGGCGGAAGCCGCACATTCAATACAGCCCCGCGCCCCTTAAAAGCGATCCGCGCACTGCTGCGTTCCATGCACTGGCAGCTGTCCTTCCCGCTCTGCGCGCCCAGCCTCCCACTCTGCCGACGGGCACCGGCGCCCAGCGTCCCGGCACGGATACCGCCCGGCTTCTCCGCGCCCTCAATCCGGGGCTCGGCAGCCTCTATCCGGCGTGGCGCAAAGCTGCCGTCCCCGGATCTGCTCAGCTGCTGCGCGCCCTGCTCGCCATGCGCGTCACCGCCGCCCCCTTCGGTTCCACCGCGCCGCTCAAGCCCGTACAGGACGACAACGGCCGGGTCATCCGAAGTGCCGACTGGCCGCTGACGGGGGCCGTGCTGACCGGGATGCGGGTCGTGTACGACACCGCGGGCAAGGTGCCGGTCCGGGCGGAGTTCCAGTACGTCGAGGGGAACAGTTCCGATCAGCGGGCCGTGACGCTGCCGCTCGCCCAGCAGGTCAACTTCGGGCTCGGGCCGGGGCATGTCGACCTCTCCAGCGGCTCCGGGCAGGAGCCCGCCGTCAGCGTCCACCTGCGCGACGGGCTGCCCGAGCGCACCCTGACGGTGTCCCGGCCGGGCGACGACGGTCTGGTCCACGTCGGTGTCAGCAACGGGACGGCGCAGGACGTGCCCCTGCGGCCCGGCATCCCCGTGCAGTTCACCCACGGCGAGTACGAGGTGAGCCTGCGCTACACGGTGGGCAGCACCGAGCCGAACGTCGAGATCGTCGTCGCCAGCAAGCCGGCGCCGGTCAACCGGCGTGTGCTGCAGCTCGACAGCGTGCACACGAGCATCACCGTCGGGAGTTGGGTTGCCGTCCGGCGGCCCGCGAAGGGTGCCCAGGACGGTATACCGGGCGACCCGAAGCTGGCGTTCGTCACCACTCAGGTCGTGGCGGCGCGTACGGCGGCCTACTCCAACTACGGCATCACCGGACGCGGCACCGAACTCACCCTCGCGGACCCGTGGCTGGACGAGTTCGACGTGCTGCTCTCGCACATCCGCGACACCACCGTGTATGCCGGGGGCGAGCCGCTGCGGCTCGCGGACGAGCCGCTCGGCGAGGACGTGCACGGCAACGAGATCGAACTCGCCGAGCTGTACGACGGACTGCGTCCCGGGCGGCTGCTCGTCGTCACCGGTGAGCGCAGCGACATCCCCGGGACGACCGGGGTGAGCGCCGACGAGGTCGTCACGATCGCCGCCGCCGATGCCGCCGTGGACCCGCAGCTGCCCGGCGACCGCGTCCACACCCGGCTGACCCTGACCACGGATCTCGCCCACCGCTACCGCCGCGAGACGGTCCGCATCCTCGGCAACGTCGTCGAGGCCACCCATGGTGAGAGCCGGGAGGAGGCCATCGGCAGCGGTGACTCGGACCGCGTGGGCCAGACGTTCGCGCTCTGGCAGTCCCCGCTGACCTGGCTCGCCGACGACAATCCCCTCGGCGCCACACCGGTGCTGGAGATCCGGGTGGACGGGGTGCTCTGGCACGAGGTCGACAGCCTCGCCGGACGCGGACCGCGCGAGCGCGTCTACATCACCGGCACGGCGTCCGACGGCCGTACGACGGTCACCTTCGGCGACGGCGTGCACGGCGCGCGACTGCCCAGCGGCCACGAGAACGTCCACGCCCGCTACCGCTTCGGCACCGGCAGGGCGGCCAACGTCCCGGCGAACCGCATCACCCAGCCCCTCACCCGCCCGCTCGGCGTCACCGCGGTCACCAACCCCCGCCCGGGGACGGGCGGAGCGGACGCCGACGGTCCCGGCCTGACCCGCCGTACGATCCCCCTCGCCGTCTCCGCCCTGGACCGGCTGGTCTCACCGGCCGACTACGAGGACTTCGCCCGCTCCCGCGCCGGCATCGGCCGGGCCGCCGCGCGCGAACTCTTCGACGGGCGGCGGCGCGTGCTGCACGTGACCGTCGCGGGTACGGACGACGTGCCCCTCGACGGCGACTCGGACACCCTGCGCGCCCTGCGCGGGGCGCTCACCGAGTACGGCGACGGCAACCTGACCGTCCGGGTGGACGTGCGCGAACTGGTCCTGCTGCTCGTCTCGGCCAAGGTGAAGGTGGCCCCGGACTACGCCTGGGAGTACGTCGAACCCCGGCTGCGGGCGGCACTCCTGCGCCGACTCGGCTACGAGGGACGGGAGTTGGCGCAGCCCGCCCGGCTCTCCGACCTCCTCGCCACCGCCCACACCGTGCCCGGCGTCGACTACGTGGACGTCGACGTCTTCACCGGTGTCCCCGCCTCCGCGACCCCCGCGGAGGTCGCCGCGCTGCTCACCGACCCCGGCGAGCCCCGCGCCGGCGTGCCCGCGCACCCGGCGGCGTACGACGAGAAGATCCACACCGTCCGCGACGCGCAGGGCGAGACCCTGTCGTCCGTCTGCGCACGGTACGGCGTCCCGCTCGCCGAACTCCTGCGCCTCAACCCCGACATCACCGACACCAGGCGCCTGAAGAAGGGGCGGTCGGTGTACGTCTTCCGCGGCATCCGCCCGGCCCAGCTGGCCCTGCTCTCCCCGCGGGCCGCGGACACCCTCATCCTCACGGAGGTCAAGTGATGGCCGCGAACCAGGCGGACGTCCAGTTCGACACGGTAGTCCCGGTGACGTCCCGCGAGCCGGACGGCCTCGCCGCCCTGCTGCCCCGCTGGCACCTCCTGCGCGACGCCGAGGAGGGCGAGCCGCTGCGCGCGCTGCTCGCGGTGATCGCCGAGCAGCTCGACCGGGTCCGCGACGGCGTGGAGCAGGGGTACGAGGACCTGTTCGTGGAGACGGCGGCGCCCTGGGTACTGCCCTACCTCGGCGATCTCGTCGGCTACCGCACCCTGCCGGGCTACGAGCGTGTGCTCACCACGGGCCTGCACGAGGGCGGGCGTGCCGCGCTCGCCGAGGCCATCGCGCCGCGCGCGGACGTGGCGGCCACGGTGGCCAACCGGCGCCGCAAGGGCACGCTGCACCTGCTGGAGGAGATCTCCGAGCAGGTCGCCCGCTATCCCGCCCGCGCCGTCGAGCTGTCACGGCTCGTCGCCCACAACCAGTCGGTGAAGCTGTACCGGGACACCGGCAGGGGCCGCCTCCTCGACCTCCGGGACGGCTCGGCGCTCGCCCTCCAGGGCGGCCCCTTCGACACCACGGCCCGCACCGTCGACGTCCGCCGCGCCAACTCCGCGCGCAAGCAGGGAGGTTGGAGCCCGGCCGGAGTCGCCCTCTTCGTCTGGCGGCTGAAGGCGTACTCGCTGACCTCCTCCCCGGCGTACTGCATCGACCGCGCCCGCAACCTGTACACCTTCTCGATCCTGGGCAACGACAGCCCCCTGGTCACCAAGCCGGTCCCGGAGCCCTCGCCCACACACATCGCCACCGCCGACAACGTCCCGGCATTCATCACCCGCCGTCTGCTCCACGACCGGCTGCTGGACTACTACGGCCCCGGCAAGAGCTTCGTGATCCGGCGCGACGGCGAGGACAAGCCCGTACCCCCGTCCGACATAGTGGTCGCGGACCTGTCCGACTGGCGCTACCGGCCGAAACGCGGGCAGATCGCCGTCGACCCGGAGCTCGGGCGGATCGCGTTCGGGTCGCGGTCGGCGCCCCGGCAGGGCGTGTGGGTGGACCACCACTACGCGTACGGCGCCGACATGGGCGGCGGCGAGTACGAGCGGCCCGACCGCGTGGACCGGCCGGACGCGAGCTTCTACCGGGTCGGCCCGGGGCAGCCGTACCGCCAGATCATGGACGCCTACCGGGCCTGGCAGCACGACCGCCGGGCAGGCGGCACCGGGCCCGACGGCATCATCGAGATCACGCACAGCGGCGCCTACCAGGAGCAGCTCGACTTCGACCTCGACCCCGGCGACCGGCTGGAGCTGCGCGCGGCGGAGGGCACCCGGCCGGTGATCCGGCTGCTGGACTGGTACAGCAACCGGCCCGACGCCCTCAACATCCGTGCCGTACACGAGGACTGCGCGCCGCACGAGCGGCCGCGGATCGTCCTCGACGGGCTGCTGGTCGCCGGGCGCGGCATCAACGTCACCGGCGCGATGGGTGCCGTCGTCGTACGGCACAGCACCCTCGTACCCGGCTGGTCCCTGGAGCCCGAGTGCGAGCCGCACTCGCCCGAGGAGCCCAGCATCGTCCTGGACCGCACCACCGCCTGCCTGCAGATCGAGCACAGCATCCTCGGCACCATCGAGGTCATCGGCGACGAGGTGAGCGAGGACCCCCTCGACATCCACCTCCGCGACAGCATCCTGGACGCCACCGGGCACGACCGCGAGGCCCTGTCCGCCCCGGACTGCCGCCACGCCCACGCGGTGCTGCACGTGCACCGCACGACCGTCATCGGCGAGGTCCACACCCACGCGGTGGAGATCGCCGAGAACTCGGTCTTCACCGGCAGGCTGCACGTGGCCCGGCGCGGCATCGGCTGCCTGCGCCATTCGTACGTCCCGGCCGGCTCGCGCACGCCCCGACGGCACCGCTGCCAGCCCGATCTCACCCCGGGCGTCCGGCCGTTGTTCACCGCCGTTCGCTACGGGACGCCCTGGTACGGGCAGTTGGCCGACCGGTGCCCCGAGGAGATCCGGCGGGGCGCGGACGACGGTGCCGAGATGGGCGCCTTCCACGACCTGTACCGGCCGCAGCGCGAGGACGGTCTGCGGGCTCGGCTCGCGGAGTACACGCCGGCCGGCACGGACGCCGGGATCTTCTTCGTGACGTGAGCAGTGCCGCCGTACGACCCACCCGCAGAATCCTGAACCAGGGGGACCCCCTTCATGCACGCTGATCTCTCCCGTCTCACCTTCCGGCCGGAGCGGCACTACTCCGCGGTCGTCGCCCAGCAGGGCCGCGTCCAGCTCGACGCCGACACCAACGAGCAGACCGCGATCCAGCTCCACCAGGCCCGCACCCTCGCCGCCGACCTGATCGGCCGCTGCGGCGGGCCGCGCGACGCGGCCGGCTTCCGCATCGAGTACGTGGGCGGCAAGCACGACATCGACACGCTGTACATCCACGGCGGCCGCTACTACGTCGACGGCATCCTGCTCGACGCCGACCGGCCCGCACCCGGAGTGCCCGTACCCGACGAGGAGGCGGACGAGCAGGACCCGGCGACCCCGCCCTCGTACTGGACGTACTGGGACCAGCCCGACGCCTTCCGCGACCCGGAGAAGCACGGCGACCGGCTGCCCTCGCCCGCGCAGTCGCCGTTCGTGGTCTACCTGAACGTCTGGGAGCGCTCGGTGAACGCGGCCGAGGACCCCGCACTGCGGGAGGTCGCCCTGGGGGCCGCGATGCCGGACACCGCGGCCCGGGTGAAGGTGGTCTGGCAGGTGCTGCCGCTGTCCCTCGCCGAACTGGCGATCGAGGACGCCGACCCGTCGAAGGAGGTCGTGCGTGCGGCCTTCGAGAAGTGGGCGAAGCGCCAGTCGCTGTCGAGCGGCCGCCTCGCCGCCCGCAGCCGACGGCCCGACCACGCCGACGAGGACCCCTGCCTGGTCGGGCCCGACGCCCGCTACCGCGGAGCCGAGAACCAGCTCTACCGGGTCGAGGTGCACGCGGGCGGCGAGGCGAAGGACGCCACCTTCAAGTGGTCCCGGGAGAACGGGTCCGTGGTCTTCCCCGTCGACGAACTCGACGGGACGTGGGTGCAGTTGGCGTCCCTGGGCTACGACGACAAGCTGGACCTGGACGTCGGCGACTACGTCGAGTTCACGGACACGGCGTACTCCTCCCGGCTGGAGGCCCTGCCCCTGCTGCGGGTCGAGGAGCTGGACCTGCCCGGGCGTCGGGTGCGGCTGTCCGCCGAGCCCGAACCGGGTGTCGGGCGGCTGCCCGGACTCAACCCCTTCCTGCGCCGCTGGGACCACCACGAGGGCCCGAAGCGCCAGGGCCGTACGGCGGCGCTGAAGGGCGGCGCGGTCCCCGTCGCGGAGGGGGAGTGGCTGCCCCTGGAGGACGGCGTCGAGGTGTACTTCGCCGAGGGCGGCGGCTACCGCACCGGCGACCACTGGCTGATCCCGGCCCGCACCGCCACCGGCGGCGTCGAATGGCCGGCCGACCCGGCGCGCCGCCCGCTCCTCCGGCGTCCCGTCGGCATCACCCGCCACTTCGCGCCGCTGGCCCTGGTCAAGGGCGAGGAGAGCGCCGTCGACCTGCGGCTGGCGTTCGGGCCGCTGGCCAGCAGCATCCCCGCCGCGGACGAGGCGACCCTCGCGGCGGAGGAACGGGCACGGCGTGAGGAGCTGGCGGCCGAGGACCCCTCGCACGGGAGGTCGCAGACCACAGCGGAAGCGGAGGCATCCGTGGACGGAGACGAGTGATGGCCACACCCCTGAGCGCATCCAAACTGCTGGAGATCCTGCGGGCGGAGGGCCTGACGGTCCACGAGGTGCGCAACTGGCGTACCCACAACCGCAATACGAAGGGCCCGTGGGGGCCCGTGAACGGCGTGATGATCCACCACACCGTCACCTCGGGCACCGAAGCCTCCGTGAACATCTGCTACAACGGCTACTCCGGCCTGCCCGGTCCCCTCTGTCACGGTGTCATCGACAAGAAGGGCGAGATCCACCTCGTCGGCAACGGGCGTGCGAATCATGCCGGGTTGGGCGACAGCGACGTGCTGCGCGCCGTGGTCAACGAGTCGAAGCTGCCGCACGACAACGAGGCCGACACCGACGGCAACCGGCACTTCTACGGCTTCGAGTGCATCAACCTGGGCGACGGGCGGGACCCCTGGCCCGAGGCGCAGAAGGAGGCCATCGAGAAGGTGTCCGCCGCGATCTGCCGCCACCACGGCTGGAGCGCTGCCTCGGTCATCGGGCACAAGGAGTGGCAGCCGGGCAAGCAGGACCCGCGCGGCTTCACCATGGACGGGATGCGCAGGCGGATCGCCGATCGGCTGGCCGGCCGGTCCCCGGCGCCCGACCCGGACCCGAAGCCCACTCCCTCGAAGCCGTCGTACGCGCCGTTCCCCGGCGCCGGCTTCTTCCACGACGGGCAGAAGTCCCCGGTCATCACGGCCATGGGCAGGCGCCTGGTCGCCGAGGGCTGCGGTCACTACGAGGAGGGGCCGAGCCCCGAGTGGACCGACGCCGACCGGGAGTCCTACCGGGCCTGGCAGCGCAAGCTGGGCTTCAAGGGCAGGGACGCGGACGGCATCCCGGGCAAGGTCAGCTGGGACAGGCTGAAGGTGCCGGCCACCTGACTCCGGTGGCCCGCCCGCCTACGCCGACTCGGCGTTGGTGGGCGGGTGCGCCGGACGCGCCGGGATCTGCGCGGGCAGGGGCGGCAGCGCCGCGCCGTACACCCAGGCCTCGAACAGGTCGTCCAGCGGCTCGTCCGCGAACCGGTTGACGTGGGCGGTGAACGTCGTGGTCGTCACCGCCCCGCCGCGGTGCAGTCCCGCCCAGCCGCGCAGCATCCGGAAGAAGGCGTCGTCGCCCATCGCGCAGCGCACGGCGTGCACGGTCAGGCCGCCGCGCTCGTAGAGCCGGTCGTCGAACATCGACTTGCGGCCCGGGTCGGCCAGTCGGAGGTCCTGCGGCTGCGAGGACAGCAACCGGTGTGCGGCGGCGGCGAGTTGCTGGGCGCTGCGCCCGCCCGAGCGCTCCGACCACAGCCACTCGGCGTACTTCGCGAAGCCCTCGTTCAGCCATATGTGCCGCCAGTCCGCGATGGAGACGCTGTTGCCGAACCACTGGTGCGCCAGCTCGTGCGCGACCAGCCGCTCCGAACCCCGCGCCCCGTCCACGTGGTTGGCGCCGAACAGCGACAACCCCTGTGCCTCGACGGGGACATCGAGCTCCTCGTCGGTCACGACGACGGCGTACTCGTCGAACGGGTACGGCCCGAAGATCTCCTGGAACAGGTCCATCATCCGGGGCTGCCGCGCGAAGTCCCGGGAGAACTCCGGCAGCAGATGCGCCGGGATGTGCCCGTGCTGCGGCACCCCGCCCGGCCCCGGGTCGCCCAGGAGCACCGTCTGGTACTTGCCGATCGCCAGGCCCACCAGATAGCTCGACGTGGGCGCGGACTGCTCGTACACCCAGGTCGTCGTGGACGCCTTCGTGGTACGGGTCAGCAGCCGCCCGCCCGCCACCACCGCGTACGCGGACGGCGTGGTGATCGAGATCTGGTACGCGGCCTTGTCGGCGGGCCGGTCGTTGCACGGGTACCAGGACGGCGCCCCGATCGGCTGGCTCGCCACCAGCGCCCCGTCCTCCAGCTCCTCCCAGCCGAGCCCGCCCCAGGGGCTGGGGACCGGCTTGGGGTTGCCCGACCAGTGGACCTCGACGGTGAAGGCGGCCCCGGCCCGGACCGGCTTGGCGGGGCGGATGCGCAGGCGGCCGCCACGGTGGGTGTAGTGCGGCTGGCGGCCGTCGACCCGGACCCGGCCGATCTTGAAGTCGGAGAGGTTGAGGACGAATTCGGTCAGCGGCGAGCGGCCCGCGATGGCGTTGATCCGGGCCGCGCCCGCCAGCCGGTTCGGACCCGGGCGGTAGTCCAGCGTGAGCTCGTACCGGTGCACCCGGTAACGGGGGTCACCGTGGTCCGGGAAGTACGGGTCCGCACCCGCCGACTGCTGAACTGCCACTGCCGCTTCTGCTCCCTGCGCCGTCGTGCCACTCCATTCTGCCGGTTCACCGCTCACCGACTCCGAGTGGCCCGCGTTCAGGGACGCCATGCCTCGATCGGGTTGCCGAGCCAGCGGGTGTCGTCCGGGACGGACTCCGCGGCCATGACGAGCGACGCGGGACCCAGGGTGGTGCGGGCCCCGATCGTGCTGCCGGGCAGCACGATCCCGCCAGGGCCCAGCGTGGCGCCCTCACGGAGTACAACAGTATCCGTCCGCAAGATCCGGTCGTGGAAGAGGTGCGTCTGCAGCACACACCCGCGGTTCACCGTGGCCGCGTCCTCCAGGGTCACCAGGTCGGTCTCGGGCAGCCAGTAGCTCTCCACCCACACGCCCTTGCCGATCTTGGCGCCCAGGCCGCGCAGCCACACGGTCATCAGCGGCGTCCCGGGCACCGAACCGGCCAGCCAGGGCACGGCCACGACCTCGACGAAGGTGTCCGCGAGCTCGTTGCGCCACACGAAGCCGCTCCACAGCGGGTGCTCACCGGTACGGTGCCGCCCGACGAGCAGCCACTTGGCGGCGAACGACACGACCGCGGCAGCGGCGCCCGCGGCGAGCAGCACCAGACCGGACAGCAGGGGAGCCCAGGGCCCGAGCAGGCACAGGGCCGCAACTGTGAGGATCGCCAGTGCCGCCGAGCAGAAGACGGGCACGATCCGGCACAGCTCCACCAGACCGCGCGCCCACAGCAGCCGGGCCGGCGGGTCGTAGGTCCGGCTCTGGTCGCCGGTCTCGGCGTTCCGTGGCAGCTTCACCGGCGGCAGCCCCAGGTAGGAGCTGCCCTTCTTCGCCTTCTTCGGCGTCGCGGACAGCACGCCCACCAGTCCGCCGTCCGGCACGCTCCGGCCCGGAGCGGTCATCCCGGAGTTCCCGAGGAAGGCCCGCCGCCCGATCTCCGCGCGCCCGATCCGCATCCAGCCGCCACCGAGCTCGTAGGGCGCGGTCAGCGTGTCGTCGGCCAGGAACGCGCCCTCGCCGACGGTCGTGAGGCTGGGCAGCGCCAGGACGGTGGACACCTCGGCACCGCGGCCGATCTTCATCCCCAGCAGCCGCAGCCACACCGGAGTGGCGAGCCCGGCGTACAGCGGGAACAGGGTCTCCCGGGAGCGGTCCATCAGCTGGGTGACCGTCCACGCCTGCCAGCCGATGCGGCTGTGGGTGGGGTGCGTGCCCTCGCGCAGGCCCAGACTCAACAGCCGCACAGCCACGAGGATCAGCAGGGCGTACGCCAGCCCGAACGCCAGGGTGGCGGGGACAAGGGCGAGCGCGGCACCCCGCAGGGGCGCGTCCGCGTCGATGAACGCGTACGCCACGAGGAACGCGGCCCCGCCCGCCAGCAGCGGCAGCGCGGACAGCACGAGGCCGGTCAGGCCGTACATCACGCGCCAGTACGTGCCGCGCTGCGGGCGCTCCTTGGGCCAGTTCCGCTTGGCCTTGCCCAGCTTGACCGCGGGCGCACCGGCCCAGCGCTGGCCGGTGGGGATCTGGCCGGTGACGGCCGAGCCGGGGGCCACCTCGGCCCGCTTGCCGACGCGGGCGCCCGGGAAGAGCATGCTGCGGGTGCCGACGGTGGCGTGCGCACCCACCTTGACCTGGCCGATCTCCAGACGGTCGCCGTCCAGCCACCAGCCCGACAGGTCGACCTCGGACTCCACGGCCGCGCCCCGGCCCAGCTTGAGCAGGCCGGTGACCGGCGGCAGCGAGTGCAGGTCGACGTCCTGGCCGACCTTGGCGCCCAGCGCCCGCGCGTACCGCTCCAGCCAGGAGCCGGTCAGCGAGGTCGCCCCGCTGAACTCGGCCAGCCGCTCGGCGGTCCACAGGCGCAGATGGACGCTGCCGCCGCGCGCATACCGGCCGGGTTCGACGCCCCGCAGCAGCAGTCGCGCGCCGCCCGCGGCGATCGCGAGCCTGCCGGGCGGGCTGAACAGCAGCACCGCGCCGGCCGCGACCAGCCACCAGGGGGCGGTCGGCAGCCAGGCGTAGCCGGGCAGCAGGTTCCCGGCCGCCGCCAGGGCCACCGTCCAGCGCAGGCCGAGCAGCGTGAACAGCGGCACGAGGAGCAGCAGCTGGAGCACCTTGGCGCGGGTCGGCACCGGGGCGATCGTGCGCCGGCCGCCGTCGTCCTGCGCCGACTTCTCCAGATGGCGGGCCAGCTTGCGCAGGGTGGGCTGCTGGTAGATGTCCAGGACGGCGGCGCTCGGGTAGCGGGTGCGCAGCTTCGTCGTCAGCTGGGCGGCGGCCAGACTGTTGCCGCCGATCGCGAAGAAGTCGTCGCGGGCACTGGTGACCGGGATGCCGAGGACCTCCGTCCACTGCTCGGCGAGCCACGCCTCGGTGCCGTAGAGCTGCTCGGCCGGACCGCCGGTCTCCAGGCCCTCCAGGGGCCAGGGCAGCGCATTGCGGTCGACCTTGCCGGACGTCCGGGTCGGCAGGTCCTCGACCGGTGCGAGCAGCGGCACGAGGGCGGCGGGCAGCTCGGCCCGCAGCTTCTCGACGGCGGCCGCCTGGTCCCAGCCGTCCTGGGTGACGACATAGCCGACGAGGAGCTGGTTGCCGCTGCGCGCGGTGCGCACCGCGGCGGCCGCACCCGCGACACCCGGCAGCGCCTGCAGCGCGGCGTCCACCTCGCCCAGCTCGATCCGGCGTCCGCCCAGCTTGATCTGCTCGTCGGCCCGTCCGAGGAAGACCAGCCCCTCCGGCTCGGCCTTGACCAGGTCGCCACTGCGGTAGGCCCGCTCCCAGCCGAGGGAGTCCAGCGGCGCGTACTTCTCCGCGTCCTTCTCGGCGTCGAGATAGCGTGCGAGCCCGACCCCGCCGATCACCAGCTGACCGCTGCCGCCCATCGGAACGGGCTCCCCGGCCTCGTCGACGACGGCAAGCTCCCAGCCGTCGAGGGGCAGCCCGATGCGGATCGGCTCCTCGCCGGACATGAGCGAGGCACAGGCGACCACGGTCGCCTCGGTCGGACCGTAGGTGTTCCAGACCTCGCGCCCCTCCGTCACCAGCCGCTGTACCAGCTCGGGCGGGCAGGCCTCGCCGCCGAAGATCAGCAGGCGGACGTCGTTGAGGGTGTCGGGCTCCCAGAGCGCGGCGAGGGTCGGGACCGTGGAGACCACGGTGATCTCCTGCTCGACCAGCCAGGGCCCCAGGTCGGCGCCGCTGCGGACCTGTGAACGCGGCACGGGCACCAGACAGGCGCCGTAGCGCCAGGCCAGCCACATCTCCTCGCAGGACGCGTCGAAGGCGACCGACAGACCCGCCATGACCCTGTCACCGGGGCCGATGGGGTCGTCGGTGAGGAACAGCGCGGCCTCGGCGTCCACGAACGCGGCGGCGCTGCGGTGACCGACCGCGACGCCCTTCGGCTTCCCGGTGGAACCGGACGTGAAGATGATCCACGCGTCGTGCTCGGCACCGGGCCGGGCGGCGGGGACGTCGCTGCGCCCGGTGACGGTCAGTTCGTGCCCGGCGCCGACGACCGCCCGGACGTCCGCCTCCCCGAACACCAACTCGGCCCGCTCGTCCGGGTCCTCGGCGTCCACGGGGACATAGGCGGCACCGGCGGCGAGCGCGGCCAGGATCGCGACGTACAGGTCATTGGTGCCGGAGGGGACCCGCACCCCCACGCGGTCCCCGAGACCGACCCCGGCCGCCGCGAGGCGCCGGCGCAGCTGCTCCACCTCGGCGGCCAGCGCCCGGTAGCTGAGACGGGTGGTGCCGTCGTCCAGGGCGAGCTCGTCCGGGTAGGACCGCACGGATGCGTCGAAGATGTCGACGAGCGTGCGCGGGGAGGCCGCCTGACCTCCGGAGAAACGGGCGGTGTCGCCGAACTGCTGGTGGATCTCTGCGCTGAGCTCATCGTCGAGCAGGCCGAGAGCACCGCTCTCGTCAATGGCTGCCATCCGGTCCTCGCGTCTCGATCCCGGAAGCCTCCGGGGCGCTGGCGGGCCCGCAGGTCTGCCTGGGGTTGTCCGGGTCCAGCTCCGTAACAAGCCGGAAATTTTAGTACGACGCTAGGTTCGGGACGGCTGATCGGCCACTCGGGTGGGCCGTTGGGGGCTGTCGGGAGAGTGGCCGGACCGCTCTGACCTGGTGTTCTTCACTCCAGGGAGAGATGTCCCACACAGTGGGTGAGGAGGCCATGTGCGGTGCGCGAAAAGGCACTTGCTCCTGCTGCGGGCAACGGCGCCTACTCCCTGGGCGGGGACCGGCGTGCCAGCAGTGTCCAGGCCAGCACCGCCGCGCCGAACGACACCCCCGCCACCACCCACAGCGCGCTGTGCACGCCCGCCGTGAACGCGTCCCCGACCGCGCCCGTGACCTGCGGTGACGAGCGGCCGCTGGACCTGCCGCCGCTGCGGGCGACCGAGACGACCTGGTCGATGACCGGCGCCGGCAGATGGTGGGCCGCGAGGCGGTCGGGAAGCGTGCCGAGGAAGCGGACGGCGAGGACCGCCCCGAGGATCGCCGTCGCCAGCACCGAGCCGACCTGGCGGAAGGCCGTCACGGCCGAGGAGGCCGCGCCCATCTGCGGGCCCTCGACCACCTCGAAGGCGGCCGCCGTGGACGGAGCGACCACCAGACCGCTGCCCAGCCCGGCGAGCACCAGTCCCAGCGCGGTGACCCCATAGGAGCCGTCCGGCTGCTGGCCCAGCAGGACGAGAGCGGCGGCGGTGGTGACGAGTGAGCCCGTCGCCAGCAGCCGGCCCGCGCGGACCCGTCCCGCCAGGCGCTGCGCCAGGGCCGTCGCCGCGACGAACGCGAGCATTGCGGGCAGCAGCCGTATACCGGTGTCCAAGGGGCCGAAGGCGCGCACCCGTTGGAGGAAGAGGACCTCCAGGAAGACCACGCCCACGAACACGAACAGGGCGGCCGCCGCGACGCACAACGCCGCCGTGTAGCGGGCGTTGGCCATCATGCGGACGTCCAGCATCGGCACCGGCCTGCGGCGCTCGGTGAGGACCAGCGCGGTGAGGGAGAGGGCGGCCACCGCGAGCACGGTGACCACCACCGGGTCGTCGTAACCCGCCCGGCCGCCCACCGCGATTCCGTAGACCAGTGTGGACAGTCCGAGCACGGCCCAGAACTGGCCGGCCAGGTCGAGGGGCCGGTCCGGGGCCCGGGACTCGGAGACCGCGCTCAGCGTCACCGCGATGGTGATCACCGCGAGCGGTGTGTTCACCAGGTAGACCGCCCGCCAGTTCCACGTCTGCAGCAGGGTGCCGCCCAGCAACGGACCCACGGCCAGACCCACGCCCGAGACCGACACCCACACGGCTATGTAGCGCAGCATGCGCGGCAGGTCGACGAAGAACGTGGTGGTGATCAGGGCGAGGGAGGTGGGCAGGACCAGGGCGCCGCCCAGTCCGCTGATGCCGCGCCCTATCAGGACCTGCGGATAGCTCTGCGCCGACGCCACGACCAGGGAACCGGCCGCGATCAGCACCGTGCCGGTGAGGAACACCCGGCGCCGCCCGAACCGTTCGCCCAGCGCACCGCCCGACAGGACGCAGGCCGCGACGACAAGCGTGTACGTGCTGGACACCCAGCTCAGGTCGGCGGGCGCCACCTGCATGTCGACCTGGAGCGCCCGCAGCGTGGAGATGGCCGCGGTCACCTCGATGAACGACATGAACAGGCCGAGGCAGGCGGCGAGGAGGACGAGGCGGCCGTGCGGGACAACTGGCGTCGGCGGCCCGTCCGTTGTCAGTGACGGGCCGGTGTTGAGCGGTGCGCCCGTGCTCATGTCGCCTGTGCCTCCCGCTCGGCCTGCTCGGCGAGGCGGCGCTGCGCCTCGTCCCAGGTGATCGGCAGCTGGTCGCGCTCGGTGTTCCAGAACACGAACACCGATCCCTTCATCCCCGGACGCAGCCCGCGCACGCTCCGCGCATGCGGATCGGTCGCGGAGAAGGTGTTCAGCGCCTCCTGGTCCCGCCAGGCCGACAGCGTCCAGAACGTCCTCTTCAGCGGCTCCGCCTTCAACGAGGCACCCAGCAGCCCGGGCGAGCTGCGCACCTGCTGGAATATCACCAGGGACAGCAGGAAGAACCTGGGCACGCCCAGCAGCGAGCGCAGCTCCAGCCGGGAGGCCATGACCAGCGGCGGGCCGGAGGGCTCGGTGCCGTCCTTGGCGGTGCCGGGCATCCAGGGAATCGTCGGCATGAAAGGTCTCCTCGGCTGAGCGGTCGGGAAGGCCGTGCGGGAGCAGGCGGTCGGTTCGGTCGGTCATTCACAAGAGTCCGTGAGCGCCGGATTCCGTACACCCCCGCAGGGGTGAATCCCGCCGCACTGCGTGCAGTCGAGCGCACGGAGCGTGGGGCGCAATCGCGCCCACGGAGCCCCCTACGACCGGATCCGGACAGTCCGCAATCCGCGCCATCGGAGCCTTCGATAGCGGAAATCCGGGCGCCGATGGGCCGATTGACCCCGATTTCCGGCCCGGCCTACGGTTCTTGTGCGCCGTCCGACGGGCAACTCGCGGACCGCGACCCCTTTCAGAGGTATCAGCCCTCTGCGCCTCACCGTGACCGTTCCCGAGAACTGTTCGAGCCGAGGTGCAGCCCTGCCATGACCACCCGTGTCGCTGTCGTCGGAGCCGGGATCTCCGGACTCTCCGCCGCCCACCACCTGCCGGACGACGCCGAAGTCACCGTGTACGAGAGCCAGGACCGCCCCGGCGGCCACGCCCACACCGTGGAGGTCGACGAGGGCGGCCGCACCATCGGCGTCGACACGGCGTTCGTGGTCTTCAACGCGCGGACCTACCCCGAACTCACCGCCTTCTTCGAGAAGCTGGGCGCGCGCGCCCTCGACCACACCGGCGGCTTCGACTTCTTCGACCTCGACCGCGGACTCGACTACGGCACCGCCGAGTTCGAGCTCTCCGAGGACGAGATCGCCGCCCGCTACCCGGCCGACTTCCTGCCCCTGTGGCGCGACGCGGAGCGCTTCCACCGCGAGGCCCCGAAGGACTTCCTGCGCAAACGCACCGACCTCTCCCTCGGCGACTACCTGGACCGCGGCGGCTACAGCGACGCCTTCAAGTACGGCTATGTCGTCCTGCTCGCCACCGCCGTCTGGTCGGTGCCCGCCGAGCTGATCTGGGAGATGCCCGCGACCACGGTGATCGCCTTCTTCATGTCCCACGACCCCGGCGGCCTCGGCGGCCGCTCGGTCGCCTGGAAGACCGTGTCGGGCGGCAGCATCGAGTACGTCCGCCGCGTCGTCGCCGGCGTCAACGGCAAGGTCCGCACCGGCGCCGAGGTGACCCGGGTACGGGAGGACGGGGACGAAGTCGTCATCGGCACCGCGGCCGGCGAGGAGCGCTACGACTACGCCGTGCTCGCAGCGCACGCCGACCAGACCCTCGCCGTGCTGGAGCAGCCCACCCCCCTCCAGGCGCAGATCCTCGGCAAGGTCCGCTACAGCGCCACCCGGGCGATCCTGCACACCGACCCGTCGAGCATGCCGCCGAACCGGGACCGCTGGCAGAGCTGGAACTACGGCCTGAAGACCGTGGACGGCCGCCCCCGCACCTGGGTCGCCTACTACATGAACTCCCTGCAGGGCTTCACCGCCGAGCACGACTACTTCGTCACCCTCGACTCGCCGATCGTCCCGCGCGACGAACTCGTCGTCCGTGAGCTGCCGTTCACCCACCCGGTCATCGACCTGGAGGTGCGCGCCATGCAGCGCACGATCTACGACGTCAACGCGCCCGGCGGCCGGATCAAGCTGGCCGGCTCCTACTTCCACGCCCCACGCATCGGCGTCGACCTCATCGGCTCCCACGAGGCCGGATTCGTCTCCGGGCGCAAGGCGGCCGAAGCCGTCGCCCGCGAGATCAAGACCCGTCACTGAACCGCACAGCACGAACGGACAAGGGGAACCCCAATGCAGCGTGTCACCGCCGAAGAAGCACAGGCCTGGCTGGTCGAGAAGCTGGCGATCCGGCTCGGGGTCGGCCAGGAGCAGATCGACGTCGAGCGCTACTTCGACGAGTTCGACCTCGACTCGACGGAGGCGCTGATCCTCGCGGGCGAGCTGGAGAAATGGCTCGGCTTCGAACTGGAGGCCACGGCCCTCTGGTACCACCCGACGATCGCCGCCCTGTCCGAGCACATCGCCGAGGAGAGCGACCGCCATGTCGCCGCGGCCTGACCCGGCCACCCCAGGTCGACCGGGCGCGGCGCGCCCGCTGCTGACGACGCTCGGGCCGGCGGATCCGGCCGCGCGGCCGGTCGTCGCCGTCCATCCGGGCGCGCTGCCCGCCACCGCCTGGCAGCCGGTCGCGGCACGGCTGCCCGAGGACCACGCACTGCACCTGTGCGACCTGGGCAACGTCCCGGAGTACTTCGCGGCGGCCCTCGTCCCGACCCTGTCCGTCATCGGCGTCCGCGAACTCGCCCAGCGCTGCCTGGGGGAACTGACCGCCGCCGGACTCACCGACCGGCCGTTCACCCTCGCCGGCTGGTCGTTCGGGGGAGTGGTGGCCTACGAGATCGCCGCCCGCCTCGACGCCCAGGGGCTCGGCGACCGCGTCGAGGACCTCGTCGTCCTCGATTCGATCGCCCCCGTACCCGCCTTCCAGCGGCCGGACGAACTGCTGCGGCCGGACATGCTGCTCACCTGGTTCGCGATGTACCTGGGCGCCAAGCGCGGCCGCCGTCTCACCCTGGAGCCGGCGGCTCTGGACGGTCTCGGCGAGGAGGCCGGTCTGGACGTCCTGCTCGCGGCGGCGGTCGCGCAGGGAGTGCTGCAGGACGGCACCGAACCGGCCGGACTGCGCAAGCTGTACACGGCGTTCCACACCGGACTCGTCCGCAACAACCGCTGCACCGCCGGATATCTGCCCGCTCCGCTCGACCGCACCGTCACCGTCGTCAAGCCGGAGCGCTCGCTTCTGCCCGACAGCCCCGACCTCGGCTGGAGCGTTCTCAGCGGCCGCCCGCTGCGGCAACTGGCCGTCCCAGGCGACCACTACACGATGCTCCACGAACCGGAGACCGCGGACGCCCTCGCCGCCCTCCTCGCCACCGGTTCGCGAACCGGCTGAGCCACCAGATCACTTGACGCACCCGCCGCACACGACCCGCGCGACGCGCAAGCCCGAGAGGACCACCATCGTGCACTACTCACGTCTGGCCGAGACGCCGATCGCGATCGTCGGGTTGGCGGGCCTCTTCCCCAAGTCGCGCGACCTGCGCGAGTTCTGGCACAACATCGTGGACGCCCAGGACTGCATCGAGGACGTCCCCGAGAGCCACTGGAACACCGCGGACTACTACGACCCGGACCCCGCGGCCGAGGACAAGACCTACGTCCGCCGCGGCGGATTCCTCCCCGAAATCGCCTTCAACCCCATGGAGTTCGGGCTGCCGCCCAACACCCTGGAGGTCACCGACATCCTCCAGCTGCTCTCCCTCACGGTGGCGCGCGACGTGCTGCGCGACGCCGGCGCGGACAACGGCAGCTGGTACGACGCCTCCCGCACCGGGGTCGTGCTCGGCATCACCGGTGCCAACTCCCTCACCCAGCCGCTCTCCGCGCGGCTGCAGACCCCGGTGCTCAAGGAGGTCGTACGCAGCGTCGGCCTGAGCGAGGCGGACGCCGAGGAGATCGCGAGCCGGTTCAAGAAGGCGTACATCCCATGGGAGGAGAACTCCTTCCCCGGCATGCTCGGCAATGTCGTCGCCGGCCGGATCGCCAACCGCTTCGACCTCGGCGGCACCAACTGCACCGTCGACGCCGCCTGCGCCAGCTCTCTCGCGGCCGTCAAACTCGCGGTGAGCGAACTCATCGAGGGCCGCGCCGACATGATGATCACCGGCGGCTGCGACGCCGAGAACACGGTCCTCATGTACATGTGCTTCAGCAAGACCCCGGCGTTCTCGAAGACCCAGCAGATCCGCCCCTTCGACGAGTCCGCCGACGGCACGCTGATCGGTGAGGGCATCGGCATGCTCGCCCTCAAGCGCCTCGCCGACGCCGAACGCGACGGCGACCGTATCTACGCCGTCCTGCGCGGCATCGGCACCTCGAGCGACGGCCGCTTCAAGAGCATCTACGCCCCGCGCGCCGAGGGCCAGCAGCTCGCCCTGCGCCGCGCCTACGACGACGCCGGCGTACCCGTCGGCTCCATCGAACTGTTCGAGGCGCACGGCACGGGCACGGCCGTCGGCGACCACACCGAACTGTCCGCCCTGTCCTCCGTCGTCGCGGACGGCAACGACGACCACGGCTACGCAGCCATCGGCAGCGTCAAGTCGCAGATCGGGCACACCAAGGCCGCCGCGGGCGCCGCGAGCCTCATCAAACTCTCCCTCGCCCTGCACCAGAAGGTGCTCCCACCGACCATCAACGTCGAGACACCGAGCGAGGCGGTCGACCCCACGAGCACACCCTTCTACGTCAACACCGAGGCGCGCCCCTGGGTGCTGGACCCCGAACGCGGCAAGCGCCGCGCCGCCGTCTCCTCCTTCGGCTTCGGCGGCACCAACTTCCACATGGTGCTGGAGGAGCACGAGGGGCCCGCGGAAGCCAAGTCCCTCGGCCCGGCGGTCCGCTGGGGCCTGTGGCACGCGGCGGGCCCCGAGGCGCTCGCCCTGCGCATCGAGAACGGCGCCGCTCCGGACGAGTCCGGTGCGATCCCCGCCTCCGACGCCCGCATCGGGATCGTCGCCCGCAGCGACGAGGAATTCACCGAACTGTGCGGTACGGCAGCGGAGTTGCTGCGAGCCCGCCCCGACGCCGACTCCTGGCAGCACCCCAAGGGCATCACCTACCGGCGCCAGGCCCTGCCCACGTCCGTCAAGGCGGCGGCCGTGTTCGCCGGACAGGGCAGCCAGTACGTCGGCATGGGGCGGCGGGCCGCCGTCGCGCTGCCGCCCGTACGGGCCGCGTTCGACCGCGCCAACCGGCTGACGGAGGGTCCCGACACCCTCGCCCGCACGGTCTTCCCACCGCCCGCCTTCACCGACGGCGCCCGCACCGAGCAGGAAACGGCCCTGCGCCGCACCGACTTCGCCCAGCCCGCCATCGGCGCGCTCGCCTCCGGCCAGTACGCCTGGCTGCACCGGCTCGGCTTCCGCGCCGACGGCGTCATCGGCCACAGCTTCGGGGAACTCACCGCGCTCTGGGCGGCCGGGGCACTCGACGACGACGGGTTCGCGCACCTGGCACGCGCCCGCGGCCGCGCCATGGCCCCGCCGGAGCAGGCCGCCGCGGACTTCGACCCCGGTGCCATGGCGGCGATCCGCGCCTCCCTCTCCGACGTCCAGGGGCTGGTCGCCACGTACCGCAATGTGGCCATCTGCAACATCAACGCCCCCGGCCAGATCGTCGTCGGCGGCCCCACGGAGGAGATCGACCGCCTGGTCGCCGACGTCTCGGGCCGCCGTATCCCGGCCAAGCGGCTGCCGGTCTCCGCCGCGTTCCACACCGGCTTCGTCGCCCATGCCGCGGACGCGTTCCGGCAGGCAGTGGAGTCCACGGGGCTGGGCGTCCCGACGATCCCGGTCTACGCCAACACCCCGGGCTCGGCGTACGGCAGCGACGCGGCGGCCAACCGCCGCACCCTCGTGGACCAGCTCCTCCAGCCGGTCGACTTCGTCTCCGGCATCGAGCAGATGTACGCGGACGGGTTCCGCGTCTTCGTCGAGTTCGGCCCCAGGCGCGTCCTGACGGACCTGATCGACCGCATCCTCGAAGGCCGCACCGACGTCGTGACCCTCGCGGCGGACGGCGGACCCAGCAAGGACAGCGAGGTCTCGCTGAAGCGCGCCGCGATCGAACTCGCGGTCCTCGGGCTGCCCCTCACCGGCTTCGACGACCACGTCGAGCCCCGGACCGAGCTGCCGGCCCGCAAGGGGATGAACATCCCGCTGCGCGGCATCAACTACGTGACGCAGGAACGGCGTTCGGCTTACCGGGATGCGATCGCGCAGCCGTTGGCGCTGACGGCGGGCGCGAGTACCGGCAACGGTGCGGGTGGCTCCGACGGCGTCGAGGACGTCGTACGCGACGGGCTGGCCCTCCAGGCGGAGATCCTCACCGCCCACGCGGACACGGTGCACGCGTCGGTCCGCTCCCTGGAGGATTCCGTACGGGCCGGAGGACACCCCGACACGGACGCCGCGCTGCGGCTGATTCGGGAGCAGAGCGCGACGATCGGCGCGGCACACGAGCGGTCCACCCGACTGCTGCTGGACGCACTGCGGGGACGGGCGGACGCCGAAGCCGAGCCTGCGCCTGAACCCGAGCCCGAGCCCGCCTTCGTGGCCCCGGTCGAACCGGAGCCCGTGGCTGTCGCCGTGCCGGAGCCGGAGCCGGAGCCGGAGTCGGAGCCGGAGCCCGTCTCGGTCGTCAACTCGCCTGTCGCCGCTGGGGTGATGGAGGCGTTGATGGGTGCGGTGGCGGAGAAGACGGGTTATCCGGTGGAGATGTTGGAGCCGGGTATGGATGTCGAGGCCGATTTGGGCATCGATTCGATCAAG
>NZ_JBSFHW010000016.1:39984-195658 GCF_053597275.1 Streptomyces sp. NPDC001492
CGGGTGCAGATTCTGGGGGCGTTGCAGGAGGCGTATCCCGTCTCGGAGGATGTCGATCCCGAGGTGCTCGCGGAGTTGCGGACGCTGGACGACATCGCCGGGTTCCTCGCCTCCACGGTGCCTGCCGAGTCGGCTCCGGAGCCGATCACTTCCGCGGTCGAGACCGTGAACCTTCCCGAGCCCGAGCCCGAGCCCGCCCTTGTCGTCAACTCGCCTGTCGCCGCCGGTGTGATGGAGGCGTTGATGGGTGCGGTGGCGGAGAAGACGGGTTATCCGGTGGAGATGTTGGAGCCGGGTATGGATGTCGAGGCCGATCTGGGCATCGATTCGATCAAGCGGGTGCAGATTCTGGGGGCGTTGCAGGAGGCGTATCCCGTCTCGGAGGATGTCGATCCCGAGGTGCTCGCGGAGTTGCGGACGCTGGACGACATTGCCGGGTTCCTGGCCTCCACTGTTTCCGCCGAGCCCGCACCACAGCGTGCCCCTGCGCAGCCCGAGCCCGAGCCCACCCCCGTCGTCAACTCGACTGTCGCCGCCGGTGTGATGGAGGCGTTGATGGGTGCGGTGGCGGAGAAGACGGGCTACCCGGTGGAGATGTTGGAGCCGGGTATGGATGTCGAGGCCGATTTGGGCATCGATTCGATCAAGCGGGTGCAGATTCTGGGGGCGTTGCAGGAGGCGTATCCCGTCTCGGAGGATGTCGATCCGGAGGTGCTCGCGGAGTTGCGGACCCTCGACGACATCGCCGGGTTCCTCGCCTCCGTGTCCGCCGTCTCCAGCGAACCCGCTCCCCAGGCAGCGGCCCCCGCGCCCACCGCCCCCCTCGCCGTCACCTACCCACCGGCCCCCGGCATCGGCCGCACCTACGCCGACGTCGTCGAGATCGCCCCGCCGCACACCCTGGTCGGGGCGTACGCCGAACCGCGTACCGCGGTTCTCGTCGACGACGGGTCGACGCTGACCCGGCCGCTCGCCGGGGCGCTGCGCGGGGACGGCTGGCGGGTGGAGATCGTCGCGCTGCCCGGTGTCGACGGTGTCGTGCCGGAGGCGGATGCCGTGCGGCGGCTGGCGAGTTGGGAGGAGAGTGAGCTCGCCGGGACGCTGGTGAGCGGGCGGGTCGATCTCGTCGTGCAGATGGCCGCCGCGGCGGGGCAGGAGTGGGGCGAGGGAGTGCAGCGCCTGGAGCACTGCCTGCTGGTCGCCAAGCACAGCCTGGCCGCACTGAAGCCGGTCGCCGCACAGGGCACCCGCGCCGCCTTCGTCGCCGTCACCCGGCTCGACGGGGCGAACGGCTACCGCGGTGGCGGCGACGCCTCCCCGCTGCTCGGCGGGGTCGGCGGACTGGTGAAGACCCTCGGCATCGAGGTGCCCGAACTCTTCGCCCGCACGGTCGACTTCGCGCCGGAGCTGGCCCCCACCACCGTCGGTGCGCGCTTCCTCGGTGAGATCCACGACCTGTCGGCCGAGCACGCCGACGTGGCGCACGACCCGGCCGGGCGGCGCACGATCGCACTCGCGGCCGAGCCGCACGAGGCACACGCGGCAGTCGTCCCGGAGATCTCCTCCGACGACCTGTTCGTCGTCACCGGCGGCGCCCGCGGCATCACCGCCGACTGCCTGCACGCGCTGGTCTCCGCCCGGCCCGCCGGACTGCTGCTGCTCGGCCGCAGCCGGCCCGCGCCGGAGCCCGACTGGGCCGTGGGGCACGAAGGCCCGGCACTGCGCGGGCTCATCGCCCGGCGGGCCGCGCAGAGCGGACAGAAGCCCAATCCACGGGCAGTCGAAGGGGAGTTCCGCGAGATCACCGCCTCCCGGGAGATCGCCGCCAACCTCGCCCGGCTCACCGCCACCGGCGCCCGGGTCGAGTACCTCACCGCCGACATCACCGACGCCGGCGAGGTGCGCCGCGCACTGACGCCGTACGCCGGAAGGGTGACGGGTGTCGTGCACGGGGCCGGTGTCCTCGCCGACCGGCTCATCGCGCAGAAGTCGGCGGACGAGATACGCCGGGTGCTGGGCACGAAGCTGATCGGGCTGGGCAATGTGCTGGACGCCCTGCGCGGGATCGCCGAGCTGCGGCACCTCGTGTTCTTCTCCTCCGTGGCCGGGTTCTTCGGCAACCGCGGCCAGTCCGACTACGCCATGGCCAACGAGGCGCTGAACCGCATCGCCGTACGGCTGAAGCGGAAACTGCCCTCCGCGCGTGTCACCGCGATGAACTGGGGCGCCTGGGACGGCGGTATGGTCTCCGACGACCTGCGTGCCATGTTCGCCTCGCGCGGGATCGCCCTGGTGCCGCTGGCGACCGGTGCGGGCATGTTCGCGGAGCAGTTCACGGCCGGGCACGGGCACGACACGGTGATCGTCACCGGTCCGCTCACCCCGCTGTCCGCGCCGCCCGCGGCGCAGGCCTCCGCGTTCACCCCCCTGGTCGTCGACCGGCCCCTGACCGACCTCGCCGACCAGCCGCTGCTGACCGACCACACCATCGGCGGCCGGCGGGTGCTGCCCGCCACCGCGGCACTCGGCGTGCTGGCGAACGCCGTCGAGACGGCGACCGGCGAAGCCGTCGTGGGGGCGAGCGGGTTCAAGGTGTTCAAGGGTGTCGCCTGGGACGAGCCCGACGCACAGCAGCCGCAGCGGCTGCGGCTGTCCGTCGAGCCCGCCGACGACGGCATCGACGTGCTCGCCTCCTCCGTGGACGGCAGCGGTCGCAGCAGGCCCGCGTACAGCGTCCGGCTGACCACGGGAGACGCCGGGCAGCGGCCCGCCGACCGCGCCGACCTGGCGGGGATCGCCCGCGGCGCGGCCGGGCAGGACGCGGCACGGCTGTACCGCGACGGCACGCTCTTCCACGGGCCCTCCCTGCGTGGACTGCGCACGCTGCTGGCCGGCGACGAGCAGCGGCTCCTCGTACGGGCCCGGCTCACCGACGACCGGCCCGCGCTCGGCGGCTACCACACCCGGCTGCACAGCCCCGTCCTGGCCGACCTGCTGCTGCAGGCCGTGCTGGTGTGGGTGCGCGAGCAGCGCGGGCGGGCCTGCCTGCCGATGGAGATCGGACGGCTGAGCCTGTATGCGCCGCTGCCGTCCGACGGGGACTTCCTCATCGCGGTCGAGGACGTACGGCCCGGCCGGACCGGCGTCACCTGCACGGTGACCGCGCTCGACCCGCAGGGCCGTGTGCTCGCCGTCCTGGAGGACGTGGTCGCGGTCGAGGACGCGGAGCTGGACGCACGGTTCAGGCAGCAGGGCCGGGCGGCCGCCGCGGTCACGGTCTGACGAGGCTCGGAGGCTGATCCGTCATGGGCAAGTACGCGATCGTCGGACTGTCCTGCCTCTTCCCGGGGGCGGCCACGCCCGACGCCTACTGGAGCAACCTGATGGGCGCGGTCGACTCGCGCACCGAGGGCGGTGAACGGATCTTCGGACACGATCCGCTCGCCGAGGGCGACGGCGAGGACCGGCACCGCATCTACTGCACGCGCGGTGGATTCCTCCAGGCCGCGCCGGACCTCGACCCCTCCGGGTACCTGCTGCCCGCCGACTACCTGGCCGGCCTGGACCGCTCGTTCCACTGGGCGCTCCGGGTCGCCGCAGACGCCCTGGCCGACGCGGGTGTATCCCCCGCTGCCGCGGACGGCCGGGCGGCCGGCCGGAGGACCGGGGTGGTGTTCGGGAACTACCCGTTCCCCACCCCGGCCTCCGGCCGAACAGCGGGGAAGCTGTGGGACGCCGCGGTCTCCGAGGGCCTCGCGGCGGCCGGCTTCCCCGCGGCCGGGTTGCCGTCCGGTGCGGCGGACGGCAGCCCGGCCCGTGACCGGACCGCCGGTCCGGCACAGGGGCCGTCGGGCGCCCGGGCCGAGGCCGACGACCTCGGGCGGTTGGGCGCCGGTGCGGCCGGTGGCCGGGCCGCTGGTCCGGCGCAGGGGTTGCTCGGTGCCGGGTCCGATGTTGACCGCCTCGGGTCGTTGGGGGCCGGGGTCTGGGTCGATGACCTCGGGCGGTTGGGCGCAGGCCCGGCCGGTGACCCGGGCGGCTCTCCGGCGCAAGGGCCGCCGGACACCCGGTCCGAAGCTGACCGCCTCGGGCCGTTCGGGGCCCGGGCTGAGGCCCACAACCCAGGGCGGCTGGGCGCCGACCCGGCCGGTGACCCGGGCGGTTCTTCGGCGCAGGGGTTGCTCGGCGCCGGGTCCGAAGTTGACCGCCTCGGGTCGTTGGGGGCCGGTGTCGGGGTCGACGACCTCGGGCGGCTGGGCGCAGGCCCGGCCGGTGACGGGGGCGGCTCTTCGGCGCAGGGGCCGCCGGACACCCGGTCCGAAGCCCGCCACCTCGGGCCGTTCGGGGCCCGGGCCGAGGCCCACAATCTGTGGCCCGGCGGGCTTCCCGCTCATGTGGTCGCCGCCGCGCTCGGGCTCGACGGCCCGCGCCACACCCTCGACGCGGCCTGCTCCTCCGCGCTGTACGCCATCAAGCTCGCCTGCGCCCAACTCGCCACCGGGCGCGCCGACCTGATGCTGGCCGGCGGGGTCTGCGCGCCCGACCCGACCGTCATCCACCTGTCCTTCTCCGATCTGCACGCCTACCCGCCGGACGGCTTCAGCCAGCCCTTCGACGCCCGTTCGAAGGGCATCATCACCGGGCAGGGCGCGGCCATGGTCGCCCTCAAGCGGCTCGCCGACGCCCGCCGGGACGGGGACCGGGTGTACGCCGTCGTCGACGCCGTCGCCCTCGGCAACGACGGCCCCGGCAAGCACCTGCTCGCCCCGAACGTCAGCGGCCAGCTCGCCGCGTACGAACTCGCCCACCGGGAAGCGGGTGTCGAACCGCAGGACATCCAGTACGTCGAGTGCCACGCCACCGGAACCCCGCTGGGCGACCGCACCGAACTCGACGGTGTGGAACGGCACTTCGGGCGCACCCCGCTGCTCGGCTCGGTCAAGGGCAACATCGGGCACCTGCTGACCGCGGCCGGCATGAGCAGCCTGGTGAAGGTCGTCCTCGCCCTCGGACACGGCGTCATTCCGCCGACGATCAAAGTGGCCGAGCCGCTGCCGGGCACGGTCGCGGACCGTGTCGTGCGCGAACCCACGCCCTGGCCCGCCACCGGCGGCGCACGCCGGGCCGCCGTCTCGGCCTTCGGCTTCGGCGGCACCAACGCGCACGTCGTCCTGTCCGGACCCGAGACGGACGCCGAGGACGACGGCACCGAGCGGCGGACACCGCAGTCCCTCGCCGTCATCGGCATGGGCGCGCACTTCGGGTCCTTCACCACGCTCGACGAGTTCGAGCGGGCGGGATACGAAGGCACGGGCACCGTACGGGAGTTGCCGTCCCACCGGTGGCGCGGGTTCGAGACCCTGGGCGACGGCGGGGCGCCGCGTGCCGCGTACATCGACGGGTTCGAGGTGGACGCCACCTCGTACCGCATCCCGCCCAAGGACCTCGACCACTTCAACCAGCAGCACCTGCTGATGATGCGGGTCGCGGAGGAGGCCCTGAAGGACGCCGGGTACGAGCGGCCCGCGCCCGGCGGCAAGGACGGGGCCAAGGGGCGGCGGGTCGCCGTCGTCCTCGGCATGGAGATGGAGCCGAGCGCCGAGGGGCACGGCGCCCGTTACGCGCTCGGACGCAAGCTGGCCGCCTGGTCGGCCGCGGCCGGTCTGGAGCCGACTCAGGAGCAGCTCGCCGCGCTGACCCGGGCCGCCCGGGACGGCATCCACGACTCCATCGAGGCCAATGAGGTCCTCAGCTACATCGGCAGCATCATGGCGGCGCGGATCTCCTCCCTGTGGAACTTCACCGGCCCTTCCTTCACCGTCTCCTCCGACAGCGCCGTCGGTGTCGACGCCCTGGACACGGCACGGCTGCTGCTGCTCGACCCCAGCATCGAGGCGGTCCTGGTCGGAGCGGTCGACCTGGCGGCCGGTCCGGAGTCCACGCGGGCCCGGGGGCTGCTGGCACCCGGGAGCGTGCTCGGTGACGGCGCCGGTGCCGTCATCGTGACCCGGCCCGGCTCCGTCCCGCCCGAGCGCACGGTGTACGCCACCGTCGACGCCCTGGCCGTCCACCACTCGCCGACCCTCGACCCCCGGCCGGCGCCGGACCTCGTGGCCGCGGCGGCCGAGGAGGCCCTCGCCGCCGCCGGAGTGACACCGGCCGACGTCGAGCTCGTGGAGGCCGGGGCCGCGCACGACGGCACGCTGGAAGGGCTCAGCCGCGTGTGGTCCGCCGAGCGGGCCGGCGGGGCGCTGCGGACCGCGGTCAGTGCGGTCAACTCCGCGGTGGGGGACACCGGTTGTGCCTCCGCGCTCGCCTCCGTCATCCGGGCCGCACTGTGCCTGCACTACGGCTACCAGCCCGTCGCGCCCGAAGGCGTCGACGGCGCCCGTCTCGCCGGGTCCGCGTTCTTCCTCGCCGGCGACTCGCGGCCCTGGCTCCGCGAGCGCCGCGAAGGACGTCGTACGGCCGGCGTCAGCGTCATCGGCAGTGCGGGCAGCCACGCCCATGTGGTGCTCGGCGGCGCGCAGACGCGCGGCGAGGTGGCGGCGACCGACTGGGTGCGCTCCGGCGGCAGTCTCGTCGTACCGGTCGGCGCCGACGACATCGACACCCTGATGCGGCGGCTGGGCGAACTGCGCGATGCCGTCGAGAGCGGTGGCGACTGGACGGCACGGCTCGCCGAGGACCGGCCCGCCGCGCTCAAGGCTGTCCTGGTCGCCGACGATCCGGCGGGGCTGGTACGGCAGTTGGACCAGGCCGCCAAGGACCTGCCCGGGGTGTACCGGGCGGGCGGCGAGTGGATCTCGCCGTCCGGGAGCTGCTTCGCCGCCCGGCCGGCGGGCGGGCCGGGCACCAGGACGGCACTGGTCTACCCGGGCGCCTTCAACTCGTATCTCGGCCTCGGGCGTGCGCTCTTCCGCGCCTTCCCCGGACTCCTGCCCCGCTTCGAGGCGCAGGCCGAACTGCCCGCGGAGATGCTGCGTTCGGCGGCACTGTACCCGCGTGCCCTGGGTCCGCTCGACCGGCGTGAACTGATGGGCCGCGAGGCGGAGTTGATCGAGGACATCCCGCTGATGCTGGCCGTCGGCACCAGCTATGCCCTGCTCTCCACCGACCTGGTGCGCGAGGTGCTCGGGGTGCCGGTGCACGGGGCGTTCGGCTACAGCCTCGGCGAGAGCAGCATGCTGTTCGCGACCGGCGGCTGGATCAAGGAGGCCCGCGCGACGACGAAGATCGACGCCTCGCCGCTCTTCGTCGACCGGCTCCGCGGCCCCAAGAAGACCGTGCGGGCGCTGTGGGGCATCGGCGACGAGGTGCCGGACCAGCAGGTCTGGGCCACGCACGTACTGCTGGCGCCCGCGGACGCCGTCCGCGCCGCCGTGCAGCGCCACGACCGCGTCTTCATCACCCATGTCAACACGCCGACCGAGGTCGTCGTCGCCGGCGACCCCGCCCAATGCCGTGACCTGATCGACCAGTTGGGCTGCCAGAGCGCACGCTCTCCCGCCAACCACGTCATGCACTGCCCGGTGGTGGACGGGGTCCTTCCGGAACTCGCCGACCTCAACCGCTACCCGACCGGCGACGTGGGTGACCTCGTCCTCTACAGCAGCCGCCACTACGCTCCCGTAGGCGCCCTCGACCAGGACGTCGTCGCCCACAACATCGCCGTCACCCTGCGCGAGACGGTCGACTTCCCCCGGCTGATACGACGGGCCTACGAGGACGGCTTCCGCTGCTTCATCGAGGTCGGCCCCTCCAGCACCTGCACCCGCTGGATCCACGAGACGCTCGGCGACGACCCGCACCTCTCGGTCCCCGTCGACCGCCGGGGAGCCCGCGGGGCCACGGACATGGCCCGCCTCGTCGCCCGCCTCGCCACCCACGGCGTCCCGGTCGACCTGACCCCGTTCCGCCCCCGCACGGCAGCACACCGGCGCGCGCCCGGTCTGCGCACCTTCACGGTGGGCGGCACACCGGTGGCACCGCTGGTGAAGGAGGCGGCTGCGCCGGTGCTGGATGCGGTACGGCGGGTGCCCGCCGTTGCCGTCATGGGCGGAGCCGAGCGGGAAGAACATGGTGCGGCGCCGACGAACGTGCCGGTGGGTGAGGCCGATCCGCGGACCCCAACCGCACCACAGGCACCTCCACCGGGAGCCGCACGGCGAAACCACCCCGCCCCACCGCAGGACCGCGCCGTGTCATCGGTGCCGGTGCCGGCGGCAGCAGGGTCACCCCCGGCCGCGGCGGCCGTTTCCCCGGCGCCCGCCGTCGCCCCCGCATCGGTGGCGACCGTGACTGGCAGGGACGCCGTGCCGCAGGGCGGTGCCGTGCCGTCGGTGCCGGTCGGTGGTGCCTTCGTGCCGCGGCCCGCACGGGCGGCCCCGGACTCGGCGCCCGTTTCCCCCGCACCTGCGCCCGCCCGCGCCTCCGTGCCGGTGGCGCCCGCGTCGGGCAGGGATGCCGTGCCGCAAGGCCGTGCCGTGCCGTCGGTGCCGGCGGTCGCGGCGGCCGTTTCCCCGGCGCCCCCCGTCGCCCCCGCGTCGGTGGCGGCCGTGACTGGCAGGGACGCCGTGCCGCAGGGCCCTGCCGTCTCGTCGATGCCGGTCGGCGCACCCGTGCCGGGGCTAGGAGCCGCCGCCCCGGCCGCGGCGACCGTCCCGCCCGCCGACGCCCCCCTGCCGGTGGCGCCCGCGTTGGGCCGGGAAGCCGTGCCGCAAGGCCGTGCCGTGCCGGTCGGTGGTGCCCCCGTGCCGGGGCCCGCAGCCGCAGCCCCCGGCTCGGCGGCCGTCTCGCCCGTGCCGGCAGTGACCGCCGTCGCTCCGCTCGGTGCGTCACCCTCCGTCCCGGTGACCGCCGGGGCCCCCGACCAAGCCCCGGAACTGCCTGACACGGCATTCCACGCCACGGAATGGGACACCGCGATGCCGACCCGCCCCGACGGTCCGCCCGTACCCGCGCTCTCGCTGGAGCGGGAACCGATCACGATGCTCCCCGCCGCCGCGGTGTCGGCGCCGGTCGTTCCGCCGCAGGCCGGGCGGGCCGACGTGCCGCCCCGCCCGGCGATCTTCGGTGCCCCGCTGCCCGTACCGGAGAAGCCGCGGCAGCCGGACGACCATGCGGCCACGCTCACCCTCGTACGCAGCCTGCGGGCCGAGATCCTGGAGGCGCACCAGGAAGTCCTGGACGCCCAGCGGGAGTTGCGGGAGGAGCTCACCGCCGTGCTGTCCGCCTCGACGTCCGTACCGGCCGCGCCGGCAACCACACCGCGCCCGCCGAAACCCGAGGGTGTCGTCTGGGACGAACACGACCTCCTCGAGTTCGCCGTCGGCAAGGTCGGCAACGTCTTCGGCCCCCGCTTCACCCGCATCGACGGCTACGACCGCCGCGTACGGCTCCCCGCCCCGCCCTATCTCTTCGCCACACGTGTGACTCAACTCGACGCCGAACCGGGGGAGTTCAAGCCGTCCTTCATCCGCACCGAGTACGACGTGCCCGAGGACGCCTGGTACGCCGTCGACGGCCAGGTCCCGCCCGCCGTCACCATCGAGGCCGGCCAGTGCGACCTGCTGCTCATCAGCTATCTCGGCGCGGACTTCACCAACCGCGGCCAGCGCGTCTACCGCCTCCTCGACAGCAGCCTCAGCTTCCTGGGCGATCTGCCGCGCACCGGGCAGACCCTGCGCTACGACATCTGGATCGACCAGTTCGTCCGCCAGGGCGACACCCTGCTCTTCTTCTTCCACTACGACTGCTACGCCGACGGCGAGCTCATCCTCAAGCTCAACAACGCCTGCGCGGGCTTCTTCACGGACGAGGAGCTGGAGAGTTCGCCGGGCCTGGTGCAAGGCCGGGTGGCCCCGGGTCTCAAGGTGACCGCGGACCCCGGTCGTACGGCCTTCAAGCCGCTCGCCACCACCCACCGCACCTCCCTCACCTCCGCCGACCTCGACGCCCTCGCCGAGGGCCGGATCGCCGAGGTCTTCGGCCCCGGCCACCGGCAGCCCCCCGGCTGCAACACCTCGCTGCGGCTGCCCACCCGGCCGCTGCTGATGGCGGACGAGGTCACCGTCCTCGACCGCAAGGGCGGCAGCCACGGCCTCGGCCGGATCGAGGCCGTCCAGGAACTCGCCCCCGACGCCTGGTACTTCACCAGCCACTTCCCCGACGACCCGGTGCTGGCCGGCTCCCTCGTCGCCGAAGGAGCCGTACAGCTCCTCGAGACCTACGCGCTCTCCCTCGGCCTGCACCTCACCCTCCCCGACGCCCGCTTCCAGCCCGTGCCGGACCTGCGGACCGAGGTGAAGGTGCGCGGACAGATCACCCCGCGCAACGCCCGTATCGAATACCGCATCGACATCACGGAACTGAACCTGCTGCCCCGGCCCTCGCTCGTCGCCGACGTGGTCGTGCTGCGCGACGGCACCCCCTCGATCAGCGTCACCGGCCTCGGCATCCGCCTGCGCGAGAAGCCCGGCACGCCCTACCGCCCGGAGACCGCCGGCACCGTCCCGCACTTCCTCGGCCGGCTCTCCCCGGCCACCGGCGAGCCCGCGCTGCTCAACGAGTTCCACATGGCGCACGCGGCAAAAGGCGACCTCGCCATCGCGATGGGGCCCGAGTTCGAGATCTACGCCGACAGCCGGGCACCGTACATCCCGAATGGCGACTTCCTGTTCGTCGACCGGGTGATGAAACTGGAGGGCACACGCGGCACGCTCAAGCGCGGGGCCGTGATGGTCACCGAGTACGACTCGCCCGAGGACGCCTGGTACTACGCCGACAACGGCCACCCGTCCATGCCCAACTGCGTCTACATGGAGTCCAGCCTCCAGGCGGCCATCCTCCTCGGCTACTACCTGGGCGCCACCCTGCCCTTCCCCGAGGAGCAGTTCAGCATCCGCAACCTGGACGGCCACGCCACCCTCGTCAAGGACGTCGACCTGCGCGGGAAGACCGTCCAGCACCGCTCGACGCTGCTGTCCAGCGACCGGATGCCCGGCTCGATCCTGCAGAACTTCTCCTACGAACTCTCCTGCGACGGCGAGGTCTTCTACACCGGTGAGTCCCTCTTCGGCTACTTCACCGAGAAGGCGCTCGTCCACCAGGTCGGCCTGGACAAGGGGCAGCACGTGCTGCCGTGGCTGGACACGCAGTCGGCCAGGCCGTCCGGCACCCGCCGCATCGACCTGCGCGACTTCCGGACCGCCGAGACCGCCCGCCGCGGCCCGCGGCTGGCCGGCGGCCACCTCGACCTCGTCGAATGGGTGGACATCCTGCCCGGCGGCGGCGAACACGGCCAGGGATATCTGCGCGGGCACCGCTCCATCCGGCCCGACGAGTGGTACTTCTCCTGCCACTTCCACCGCGACCCCGTGATGCCCGGCTCCCTCGGCGTCGAGGCACTGCTGCAGGGCATGCAGGTGTACGCCGTCGAGACCGGCCTCACCGAAGGCCTGCGCAACCCGCGTTTCGCCCTCGCGACCGGCGTCGACACGACCTGGAGCTACCGGGGCCAGATCCTGCGCACCGACCCCGACATGGAGTTCGACGTCCACATCAAGGAGATCCGCCGCGAACCCGGCCGGGTCGTCGTCATCGGCGACGCCCACGTCTGGAAGTCGACGCTGCGGATCTATCGCCTCGGCGACCTCGCCATCGAGATCCATCACGACTAGGCGGTTCGGGAGCGCCCCCACAGGGGCGCGGGGCCGAGTCGATCGACGGCCAATCGCAGCACAACCCGCGGAGCGAACAGCGGCCAACGGACCAAGGAGACGCACTCATGAGCACCGAACAGCCGCGGCCGCGCTGGAGCGGACCCGCACCCGCGGTCGGCGACACCGGGATCCAGGAGGCGCTGATGCGCCTCGACGAGCCCGTCTACATCCTGCGGGGGCCCTACGGCCTCGGCGCCGCCTCAGGCGGAGGCGTGCGGCCCGGCGGGGAGCACGAGGTCGTCGCCGCCGTGCCACCGCTCGGGCCCGAACGCCTGGGCAGCGCCGCCTTCCTGGAGGCGTACGGGGTACGTCAGGCGTACATGAGCGGCGCCATGGCCAACGGCATCGCCTCCGCCGACCTGGTGATCGCCATGGCCCGGGCCGGCTACCTCGGCTCCTACGGGGCGGCCGGACTCCTGCCCGAGGCCGTGGAGAAGGCGCTGGTGCGCTTCGCGGCCGAGATCCCGGGGCTGCCGTACGCCTGCAATCTGATCCACAGCCCCAGCGAGGAGCGGCTGGAGCGCACCGCCGTCGACCTGTATCTGAAGCACCGGGTGCCGTGTGTGGAGGCGTCCGCGTTCCTGGCGCTCACCCCGCACATCGTGCGCTACCGGCTGGCCGGGCTGCGGGCCGGCGGTCCGCACGGGGTCGTCGCGGGCAACAAGGTCATCGCCAAGATCTCCCGTACCGAACTCGCGGAGCTGTTCATGCGGCCCGCGCCCGAGCCGATGGTGCGGGCGCTGCTCGACGAGGGCGCGATCACCGCGGAGCAGGCGCGGCTCGCCGAACGGGTGCCGCTCGCCGACGACATCACCGTGGAGGCCGACTCCGGCGGGCACACCGACCGGCGCCCGCTGCCCGCGCAGCTGCCGGTGATCATCCGGCAACGGGACGGACTGATGCGGGAGTCGGGGTACCCGGTGCGGATCCGCGTGGGGGCGGCGGGCGGCATCGGCACGCCCGAGGCGGCCTGGGCGGCCTTCGCCATGGGCGCCGACTATGTGGTGACCGGCTCCGTCAACCAGTCCTGCGTCGAGGCCGGTACCTCCGCGCAGGTCAAGGAGATGCTGGCGCAGGCCGACCTCGCGGACTTCGAGATGGCGCCCGCGGCGGACATGTTCGAGATGGGCGTGGAGCTGCAGGTCCTCAAGCGCGGCACGCTCTTCCCGATGCGCGCCCGGCTCCTCTACGAGCTGTACCGCGACCACGAAGGCATCGACGCGATCCCCGCCGCGGCCCGCGCCCGTATCGAGAAGCAGCTCTTCAGGCGCCCTCTGGAGGACGTCTGGGCGGAGACCGTCGCCTACTTCGAGCGCCGCGACCCCGACCAGCTCGCCCGCGCCGCCGCCAGCCCCAAACGGCGGGCCGCGCTGATCTTCCGCTGGTACCTGGGCATGGCCTCGCGCTGGGCCAAGACGGGGGAGGCGGACCGGGCGGTCGACTACCAGATCTGGTGCGGCCCCGCGATGGGCAGCTTCAACTCCTGGGTCCGGGGCACGTATCTGGCCGCCCCGCAGAACCGCCGCGTCGCCGACGTCGCCCGCCACATCATGACCGGGGCGGCCTTCCACCAGCGCCTGTCCATGCTGCGGGCAGCGGGCCTCGCGCTCTCGCCCGCGATCGCCGACTACCCGGTGCCGCAGCCCGACCCGGCCCTGGAGGTACGGCCATGACGGTCCCCTTCACCGCCGCGGCGCTCCTCGACGAACTGCTCGGCGACCCCTGGCGGACGGACAACGTCTACGGCTTCGCGGCCGGCGTCGCGCGGGACGACCGCGGCGACTTCCCCCACGCCTTCGCCGCCCGCCTCGACTCCGTCGACTTCCCGCTCGCCCATCTGCCCCTGTCACTGGGCGGCGCACTGCGCGGCCTGGACGACACCCTGCTGCTGGTGCGGGTGGCCGCCCGGCGCGATGCCGCGATCATGCCGGCCACCCTGCTGTCCTGCTCCGCCGTGATGACGGTGCTCGCGGCGGGCACTCCCGAGCAGGCCAAGACCGTCGCCGACTGGGTGCAGGAGGGGCGGACGATCGCCTTCGCACTCTCCGAGGAACACTCGGGCAGCGACATCCTGGCGGGCGAGTGCCGCCTCGACCCGGCGCGGGACGGCGGCTTCCGGCTGACCGGCCGCAAATGGCTCGTCGGGCGGGGCGCCACCGCGGACGCCGCGGTGGTGGTGGCCCGCACGGCGGAGCGCGGCCCGGCAGCGTTCACGGCGGTACTGCTGGGGCCGGGCGAGATGCCCCGGGTACGGCGGCAGCCCGCGCAGCCCGTCACCGGAATGCGAGGCATCGACTTCGCCGACCTGACCTTCGACGGCACTCCCGTACCGCAGCAGGCGGTGATCGGGGACCTGGGCGGCGGCCTCGCGGGCGCGATGCGGGCCCAGCAGGTGGTACGGCTGCTCAGTACGGCGGCCTGCCTGGCAACGGCGGACACGGCGCTGCGCACGGCCCTGCGGTTCACGCAGGGCAGGCGGGTCGGCGGCGTCACGGTGGCGGACACCGCCCACGGCTCCCGCGAACTGGCCCTCGCCGCAGCCGAGTTGTTCGCGGCGGACCTCCTCTCCCTGACCGCCGCCCGCTACGCCCACCTCTCACCGGCGACGTTCGGCCTGTGCTCGTCGGTCGTCAAGCGCGTCTCCACCCGCCTGACGGCTTCCACGGTGGCCCGCTCCCGCTCCTTGCTGGGCGCCCGCGGAGTCCTGGCTCACGGCCCCGGCGCCGTCGTCGACAAGGCCCAGCGCGACAACACCGTCGTGGAGTCCATCGACACCAGCCCACTCGGCGTCCTGCGCGCGGTGACCCTGCAACTCCCGGGCTACGCCCCCACGTTCGCCGCGAGGGGATCGGGTTCTCCGGCACCGTCAGAGGGTTCGGGGCGACCGGAGCCGCACCCGGGCGCCGATGTGGTGGTGCCGGCCGCGGCTGGTTCCGCTTCCCCGGCTCGCTGTGAGGGGGCGGCGGGGCGGAGGCCTCATGCCGGGGCTGTCGGCGCGGGTGGGCCTCTGGCCTCCGGATCCGGTTCTGCGGCTGTGTCCGAAGTGGTGGTGCCGGCCGCGGACGGTGTCGGTTCCCCGAGTCGCTTCGGGGCGTCGGCGGGGCCGGGGCCCGGCGTTGCGACCGGCCCGGCGGGCGGTCCCGCCGTGGCCGAGTCCGGTGCCCCAGCCCGCTTCGAGGCGCCGACCGGCGGTGAACTGCCCGCGGCCGGCTCCGGGACCCCGGCCGGTCTCGACGCCCTGTTCGCCTTCGGCGAGCCGCTTCCCGACCTCGATCCGGGGGCGCTTGACCTCTCCGCGCGGCCCAAGGACCTTGTGCTCCTCGGCTTTGCGGCACAGGCGGAAGAACTCGCGCGGGACCTCACGGCACGCGGCGAAGACCGGGCCGCCGTCCTCGTGCGTGGCGTCCGTACCGCCCTCGCCGACACCTTTGCCACCGCCGCCGAGGCCCAGCGCGACCGGGCCCGCGGTCTCGGGGCCTCGCCCGAGTTGCTCGACCTCGCCGACAGGTGCTGCCTGCTGTACACGGCCGCCGCGGCCGCCCTTGCATGGCGTGCGCACCCCGAACGCGGTCTGTACGGCGAGGAGCCCGCCGGGGCCGGGTGGCTCACCGCCGTTCTGGCCGCGCTGGTCGCCCTGGCCGAGGGGCGCGATCTCCGGCGGGCGGCTTCCGATCTGGCGCCCGCGGCCCGCGCGCTCACTTCGCTCGATCGCGCGCGGCTCCTGTTCACCGCGTTCCCGGTCCGGCTGTCCGACGGACCGGCACCCGAGGAGGACGAGACGACATGACCGACCTCACCGCGCTGATGGCGGACCTGGAGCGGTACCTCGGCGACCCGTGGGACGCCGGCGGCCCCATGCCGTACCCGCGCATCCTCGACCTCGACGAACGCCAGGAGTACCCGCACGAGTTCGTGGACGCCCTGGCCGCATGGGGCCTGTACGACTGGATCGTCCCCGCCGCCAACGGCGGCAGGGCCGTCCATGTCGAGGACGGCTTCAACCTCTACCGCCTCGTCGGCCGCCGGGACCCCACCTCCGCCACCGCCATGGTGCTGACCAGCCTCAGCTATATGCCGGTGTGGATCGCCGGCAGCCCCGAGCAGCGGCAGCACTTCGCCGACGCCATCCGCGACGGCCAGAAGCTGGCCTGGGGGCTGTCCGAGCGCCGGCACGGCAGTGACGTACTGGCGAACGAGACCGTCGCCCGGCGCACCGACGGCGGCTGGCTGCTCAGCGGCGAGAAGTGGACCATCGGCAACGCCACCGTCGCCGCCACGGTCATGGTCTTCGCCCGTACCTCGGAGAAGGGCGGGCCCGGCGGGTACTCGGTCTTCGCCGTCGAGAAGGCCGGCATCCCGGCGCGGCAACTGGAGCACCTGCGCGACGAGCCGCTCCACGGGCTGCGCGGCCTCGACATGAGCGGAGTGCGGCTCACCGACTGCTTCGTGCCGGACTCGGCGCTCGTCGGACGGGTCGGGCAAGGGCTCGAAGTCGCCCTGAAGAGCAGTCAGCTGGCGCGGATCGCGATCTCCAGCATTGCCATGAGCTGCGTGGACACCGCCCTGCGCAGCACCCTCGACTTCGCCTCCCGCCGTGTCATCTTCGGCGGGACGGTGCTCGAAGTTCCGTATTCCAAGCGGCAGTTGGCCGAGTGTTTCGCCGAGCTGCTGATCGCCGACGCGCTCACCACCGGCGCCGTGCGCTCGCTCCAGCTCGCCCCCGCCCAGGCCAGCATCTGGTCCTCCGTCGTCAAGTACTTCGTGCCGACCCTGCTGGAGGAGACCCTCTCCCGGCTGGCCACCGTCCTCGGCGCCCGCTACTACCTGCGCGACCACCCCCGCCACGGCATCTTCCAGAAGGTCCTGCGCGACTTCGCGATCTCCAACTTCGCCGACGGCAACACCGTGGTGAACCTCAAGAACATCGCCCTGCAACTGCAGAACCTGCTCGCCAACGCCGTCGCGCAGGAACCCGCCCCCGTGGCCGAGGCCCTCGCCGCCACCACCCGGCTCTTCGATCCCGCCCACCCGATGGACCCCTACGAGCCCGCCGCGCAGCAGCTCTTCAGCCGCGGCGGCGACGACTCCGTACTCGCCCTCCGCTCGGCCGTCGCCGAACTGCGCCGGGCAGCGGACGAAGCGCAGGGCCGTGAGGCGGCATGGCTGGCCGGGTGCGCCGACACCGCGGGGCAGCTCGCCGACGAAGTGCACCGCCTCGCCGACGAGCACGCCAAACTCGCCGCCGAACAGGGCCGGCAGGCCGGGCAGTCCGCTGAGCTGTACGACCTCGCCAAGCAGTACGCGGCCGTGTCGGCGGCAGCCGCCTGCGTCCACCTCTACCTGCGCGGACGCGCCGGCTTCGCGCCCGCCCTGCGCTCACCGGCCGTCCTCCTGCTCTGCCTGGAGCGGCTGCTGCGGCGCTTCCACCCCACGCGCCGGGTGACAGGACCCGAGGACGTCGACGCCGTCGCCGAGATCATGGCGGGCGCCCACCGCGAGGGGCTGCTGTTCTCCTTCCGTCCGTTCCAGGTGGGTTGGTGACCGGAAGATGCGTACGAGCGAGGAGGCCCCCGGTCTGCCGGGAGAAGGGGCGGCCCTCCACGACCCGCTGGCCGAAGGCGCCGACGTATGGCTTCTCGCCGAGGAGGACGTGGAACGGTTCGCCGAGGCCACCGGCGGCCTCGAACTGCTCACCGAGGAGGAGCGGGCCCGGCACGACCGGCTGCTCTTCCCCGCCGCCCGCACCCGTTTCCTCGGCGCCCGGCTGCTCTCCCGCCAGGTGCTGTCGCAGTACGCCGACGTGGCGCCGGGGGAGTGGCGGTTCGACAAGGGCCGGTTCGGGCGCCCGACCGTCCAAGGGGCCGACTGGGGGCTCGACTTCAACATCACCCACACCAACGGGCTGATCGCCGCGATCGTGGTACGCGGCCGTACCGCGGGCGTCGACGCCGAGAACACCCCGGCCCGCCCCGAGGCCCTCCAGTTCGCGCCGAAGGTCTTCACCCCGCTGGAACAGGAGGTGCTGCGCCGCGACCGGGAGGACCAGCAGGGGCACGCCTTCGCGGACTCCTGGGTGGCCAAGGAGGCGTACACCAAGGCCACCGGCATGGGCATGGCCCGCGGCTTCGACGCCTTCTCCGTACACCGGCTCAGGGGTGGCGGGCTGGCCGTCGTCGATGACGAGATCCCGCAGGAGGAGCGGCCGTTGTGGCAGATCCAGGTGCTCCAGGTGTGGGACCGGTTCGCGCTCGGCATCGCCATCCGGGGCAGCGAGGACGAGCCCGGGCCGATCCCCGTACGGCTGCGTTCGGCCATGGCCGAGCTGCTGCCCAAGGCCCCCGCGGGCGGCCCCCGATGAGCGACTGCCCACTCCACGCTGTCCACTCCTGGTCTGACCGCTACCTGACGCCGTCATCCGTTTCCGGCCGTAACGCGCGGTGTGTTGCATGGAAGCCGGAGCCCGCTGCCGTGCGGGCGGTCGCAGACGGAGGACGAGCGATGCCGGCGAAGGGGAACGCGGAGCTGCTCGCGGGCTGTGCCCGTGGCGAGGCGGAAGCCTGGGACGAGACCGTCGGCCGGTACGGCCGGCTGGTCTGGTCGGTGGCCCGCAGCCACCGGGTGAGCCGGGTCGACGCCGAGGACGTGCGTCAGCTGACCTGGTTCCGGCTGATGCAGAACGCCGACCGCATCCGCGACCCCGACCGGCTCGGCGACTGGCTCGCCACCGTCGCCCGCCGCGAGGCCATCAAGGCGGCCACCCGCGACCGGCGTCTGGTCATGGTCGGCGACAGCGCCTCACTGGAGCATCTGCTCGACCACCACGAGAGCCCGGAGCAGATCACCCTGCGCGCCGACCGCGGCCAGGAGGTGCTGCGCGCCCTCGACAGCCTCTCCGACCAGTGCCGCGAACTCCTGCTGCGGGCCCTTCAGGACCCGCCGGCCTCGTACCAGGAGATCGCCGCCGCGCTGTCCATGCCGGTGAGCTCGGTCGGCCCGATCCGCACCCGCTGTCTGCGCCGGCTGCGGCGCGCCCTCGACCGGGACGGCACGCCGGCAGCCCTCGACGAGGACTGCGCCCGCTGCCCCGTACGCACCCACGACACAGCCGAAACCGAGGTGCCCAGGTGACCGCCCTCACCGCGTCCGAGACCCGGCTGGTCAGCCGGGAGATCACCACCGGTGAACCGCTCGGCGCCGTCGAGCTGTCCACCCCCGACCGCGTCACCTCCGCTGCCCGCCGGGCCGGCGCCGCGGCCCCCGCCTGGGCGGCCACGCCCGCCGAGGAACGCGCCGCGATCGTCGAACGCGCCGCCGACCTGCTGGTGGAGCGTGCCGAGCAGGCACAGGAGCTGCTGGTGCGGGAGGGCGGCGCGATCCCCGGCAAGGCGTTCTTCGAAGTCCACCAGGCCGCACAGGAGTTGCGGCACGGCGCGCGGCTGGCCCGGCATCCCGGGCTCCCGCACCCGCCCGCCGACGACCCCGACCGCGCGGCCGAGGTGACCCGCGTCCCGCTGGGCGTGGTCGGTGTGATCGTGCCCTGGAACTTCCCGCTGCTGCTCGCGGCCCGCTCCCTGGGCCCCGCGCTCGCCCTCGGCAACACCGTGCTCCTCAAGCCCGACCCGCACACCCCGCTCAGCGGCGGCCGCCTCTTCGTCGAGGCGTTCGCCGACGCGGGGCTGCCGCCGAGCGTGCTGGAGGTCGTGCACGGCGACGCGGAGGCCGGCTCGGCGCTGGTGCAGGCGCCCGACGTGGCCATGGTGTCGTTCACCGGGTCGACCGAGGTGGGCCGCGAGATCGGCGCGCAGTGCGGGCGGCTGCTCAAGCGGGTCGTGCTCGAACTCGGCGGCCAGAACGCCTTCGTGGTCCTCGACGACGTCGACGTGGAGCAGGCCGCGGCCGCCGGGGCCTGGGGCTCCTTCCTGCACCAGGGGCAGATCTGCATGTCCGCCCGCCGTCACCTGGTCCACCGGTCGATCGTCGAGGAGTACACGCAGGCGCTGGCCCGGCACGCGGCCGCCCTGCGCATCGGCGACCCGTACCGCTCGGACGCCCAGATCGGCCCCCTCATCGACCGGCGCCAGCTCACGACCGTCGCGAACGCCGTCGAGCAGGCCGTCGCCCAAGGCGCCCGACTGGTCACCGGGGGGCGCCCGCAGCCGCCGTACTACCCGCCGACGGTCCTCGCCGACGTCACCGAGCAGATGGACGTCTTCCACACGGAGGTCTTCGGACCGGTCGCCACGGTCACCGCCTTCGCGGACGACGCGGCGGCCGTCCGCCTCGCCAACACCAGCGACCACGGCCTGACGGCCGCCGTCTACACCGGCGACACGACACGGGGGGAGGCCATCGGCCGTCAACTCCGGTGCGGTGTCACCCATATCGGCGACCAGACCGTCGTCCAGGACGCCGGCCTGCCCTTCGGCGGTGTCGGCGCCTCCGGCAACGGCTCCGGCTTCGGCGGGCGCGCCAGCCTGGAGGCCTTCACCCGCTGGCGCACCCTCACCACCAGCACGCCCCCGCGCACGTACCCCTTCTAAGACTCCGATGGGAGCTTCCGTGGCAGCCAAGGTCGAGCTAGTGCCCCAGGTGGCGGACCCGCCCGAGGGAACCGTGGTGTTCCTCATCGGCATGCGGATCAACAGCTTCTGGAAGGTGCACCGCTGGCTGCCGTCCTTCACGGCGATGGTCCCGATGCTGGTCGAGCTCCACCAGCAGAAGGAGTACGGCTTTCTGGGCGCCCGCACCTGGATCGGCCGCACGGTCGTGGTGATCCAGTACTGGCGCTCCATGGACGAGCTGATGGCGTACGCGCACGACACGGACGCCGCCCACCGGCCCGCCTGGGGCCGCTTCAACCGCACCGTCGCCGACAACGGCGCGGTCGGCATCTACCACGAGGCGTATGTCGTCGACCCGGCGCGCATGCACACCGTCTACCGCAACATGCCGCCGTTCGGCATCGCCGCGGCCACCGACAGCCGGCCCCAGCGGGCCGTGCCGGTGCCACGGGAGCGCGGCAGCGGCAGTCGACAAGAGCGGAGCACAACGTGACGACCACACCAGGGCCCATCCGGGCCGGACAGGACGTCCAGTGGCGCCGGTGCGCGTCCTGCGGCGCGTACATCTACGGCAAACGACTCGACCGCAACCGCAAGGTGTGCCCCGAGTGCCAGTTCCACTTCCGCATCCCGCCCGACGTGCGGATCGCCCAGCTCGCCGACGCGGGCAGCTTCGAGGCGTTCCCCGACGACTACGCGCCGCGCGACCTGCTCGGCTTCCGCGACAGCAAGGCGTACCCCGACCGGCTGCGGGACGCCCAGTCCCGGACCGGGCGGCAGGACGCCGTGCTCGCCGGGCGGATGAGCGTGCGCGGCCGTCACCTGGTCGTCGCCGTCCTCGACTTCACCTTCATGGGCGGCAGCATGGGCACCGTCGTCGGCGAGACCGTCGCCGCCGCGGCCCGCACCGCCCTCGCCGAACGGCTGCCGCTGCTCCTGGTCGCCGCCTCCGGCGGTGCGCGGATGCAGGAGGGCGCGCTGTCGCTGATGCAGATGGCCAAGACCTCCCAGTGGATCGCCGCCCTGCGCGAGGCCCGGGTACCGGTGATCAACCTCAACACCGACCCGACCTTCGGCGGGGTCAGCGCCTCCTTCGCGATGCTCGGGGACGTCGTCCTCGCCGAGCCCGGCAGCCTCCTCGGCTTCGCCGGGCCCCAGGTCATCCGCAACACCATCCGCCAGGAGCTGCCGGCCGGCTTCCAGAGCGCCGAGTTCCTCCTCGAACACGGCATGATCGACGCCGTCGTACCGCGGGAGAGCCAGCGCGAGCAGCTGGCACGACTGCTGGCCCTGCTGGGCCCGTCCGTGCCCGAACTCCCCGGAAGCTCCGCGGACTCGGTGCTCGCGCACCCGGTGCCCACCACCCGCACCACCCGCGAGACCGTCGCCCTCGCCCGCGACATCCAGCGGCCCACCACCCTGGAGTACATCGGGTACGTCTTCGACGACTTCGTCGCCCTGCACGGCGACCGTGCCTTCGGCGACGACGAGGCGCTGGTCGGCGGGATCGCCCGGTTCGGCGGGCAGAGCGTCGTCGTCCTCGGGCACCAGAAGGGCCACGACACGGCCGAGCTGGTGCGCAGCAACTTCGGCATGCCGAACCCCGAGGGCTACCGCAAGGCACTGAGGCTGATGCGGTTCGCGGACCGGTTCGGGCTGCCGGTGATCGCGTTCATCGACACCCCGGGCGCCTTCCCGGGCATCGGCGCCGAGGAACGCGGCCAGAGCGTGGCCATCGCCGAGTGCATCCTCGAACTGTCCCGGCTGCGCGTCCCGGTCGTCTCCGTCGTCACCGGCGAGGGCGGCAGCGGCGGCGCGCTCGCCCTCGGTGTCGCCAACTCCGTCCTCATCCTGGAGAACGCCTACTACTCGGTCATCAGCCCCGAAGGCTGCTCGACGATCCTCTTCGGCACGGCCGAGCACGCGGGCCGCGCAGCCGACGCCCTGCGTCTGACCGCCTCCGAACTGCTGCGCCTCGGCGTCGTCGACGGCATCGTGCCCGAGCCGCCCGACGGAGCCCACACCGCCCCGCACACCACCGCGCTGACGGTCAAGAGCGCCCTCGCGCGGACCCTCGCCCCGCTGCTCGACCTCTCCGGCGAGCAGCTCGTCGACGCCCGACGGAGGCGGTACGACCGCTTCGGGGACCCCCAACTGCAGCCCGTAGTGGACTGGGAGACGCACGATGAGCACTGAGGTGACCACCACCAAAGCCGAGGACAGCACCGACATGACGGTGGAGGAACTGCGGGCCCACACCCTGCGCCTCGCCGGTGAACTCCCCGGCACACTGCGGCGGATCACGCTGCGGGCCGGCGCCCTCAGCGTGGACGTGGAGTGGGAGAACGCGCCGGTGCAGACGGCTCCGGCCGCCCCGCCCGTGCAGACGGCCCCCGTGGCGGCGGCCGCTGCTCCGGAGCCGGAGACCGCCCCCGCCGGCCTGGTACGGGTCACCGCGCCCCTCGTCGGCACGTTCTACCAGGCCTCCTCCCCGGGCGCGGAGCCCTTCGTCAAGGTCGGCGACACCGTGGAGGCCGGGCAGCAGCTCGCCATCATCGAGGCGATGAAGCTGCTCAACTCCATCACCGCCGAGGTCAAGGGCACCGTGCACGCCATCCACGTACAGGACGGGGACGTCGTCGAGTACGCACAGCCGCTCATCGACCTCGTCCCGGCCGGCTGAGACGAGGCGGACGACGACATGTTCGACAAGGTGCTCATCGCCAACCGCGGCGAGATCGCGCTCAGGATCATCCGGACCTGCCGCGACCTCGGGGTCCGCACGGTCGCCGTGTACTCGACCCCGGACGCCGACGCGCAGTTCGTGAAGGCCGCCGACGAGGCCGTGCACATCGGCCCCGGCGCCCCCACCCGCAGCTACCTCAACATCCCCAACATCATCGGCGCCGCCGTGAAGACCGGCGCCGAGGCCATCCACCCCGGATACGGATTCCTCTCCGAGGACCCGTACTTCGCCGAGATCTGCGCGGACGACGGCATCACCTTCATCGGCCCGCCGCCGGACGTGATGGAGAACGTCGGCGACAAGGCCACGGCCCGCAAGCTCATGACGGCCGCGGGCCTCCCGCTGCTGCCCGGCACCACCGAGCCCGTCGACTCGGTGGAGGCGGCCGAGGAGATCGCGCGGGACATCGGCTACCCGGTGATCATCAAGGCCGCGGCGGGCGGCGGCGGCCGCGGCATCACGGTCGTACGCCGGCCGCAGGACCTGCGCGACGCCTACACCACCACCCGGGCGAACGCCCAGGCGGTGTTCAAGAACAGCTCCGTCTACATCGAGCGCTACCTCACCCGCACCCGGCACATCGAGATCCAGGTCCTGTGCGACGACTTCGACGGCGCCGTCCACCTCGGCGAACGCGACTGCTCCGTACAGCGCCGCCACCAGAAGCTGGTCGAGGAGTCGCCCGGCCCCGGCATCCCGCCCGAACTGCGGGCCAGGCTCGGAGCCGCGGCCGTCGCCGGGGCGCGCGCGGTCGGCTACCGGGGCGCGGGCACCGTGGAGTTCCTGCTGGAGGCCGACCCGGACGCGCAGAACGCCTTCTGGTTCATGGAGATGAACGCCCGTATCCAGGTCGAGCACCCGGTCACCGAACTCGTCACCGGCGTCGACCTGATCAGCGAGCAGCTGCGCGTCGCCTCCGGCTCCCCGCTCACCGTCAAGCAGGAGGACATCGAGGTCCGCGGCCACGCCATCGAGTGCCGCATCAACGCCGAGGACCCCGACCGCGGCTTCGCGCCCACACCCGGCCTGCTGGAGAACTACCGCACCCCGGGCGGCCCCTGGGTCCGCGTCGACACCGACTACGTGCCGGGCTCCCGGGTCAGCCCCTACTACGACTCGATGATCGGCAAGCTCATCGTCTGGGGACCGGACCGCGCCACCTGCCTGGACCGTGCCCTGCGCGCCCTGTCGGAGTTCGAGGTGTCGGGTCCGGGAGTCCACACCACGATCCCCATGCACCAGGAGATACTCGGCCACCCGGAGTTCCGCCGCGGGGGAGTCGCCACGGATTTCCTGGAGCGGCACTTCGCTCTTTAGACGCTCGGAGGCCGACATGGCCGGCGACATCTGCGACATGGAAGTCGCGATCCTACGTCAACTGGAATGCGGCAGGTCCGACGAATTCATTTCCCGCAGCCTCGGCGTCTCCACCCGCACCCTGCGCCGCTATCTGGCCGGAATGTGCGCGAAACTCGGCGTGGTGACCCGCTTCCAGCTGGGCGCGGCCGCCGCCCGGCTGGGCCTGCTCGGCGCCGTGGACACCCCGGACACCTGACGTATGGAAATTCCTGATCTCCGGTCCGGGAACTCCGTTGGGCGGCTTCTGTACTTTCGCCCGGGCGAATCCAAGAGTGATGGGTATGTCTCTCCGTATTGTCGTTTCCAGCGTTTCTTCCGACGCGCACATGTGGAATCTGGTCTATCTGCAGCTGCTGCTGGAGGAGGCCGGGCACGAGGTGACCAATCTCGGCGTGTGCCCGCCGGACGGGACCGTCATGGACGCCTGCCGCGGCGCCGACCGCCCCGACCTCCTGGTGCTGAGCACCGTCAACGGCCACGGCCACCTCGACGGTCTGCGCCTCATCCGTGCCCTGCGCCGCGATCCCGAACTGGCCGCCCTGCCGGTCGTCATCGGGGGCAAGCTGGGCGTGCGGGGCGCGGACGCCGAGGAGGGGCGGCGGCTGCTCGACGCGGGCTTCGACGCCGTGTTCAACGAGTCGGACCAGCCGGCGGGGCGCACCCTGTCCGCCTTCGGCGACTTCCTCGCGGGGCTGGCCCGGACAGCGCCCGCACGCGAGCCTCTCGTCGCCGGGGCGCCGCGCTGATGCCCCGCTTCGCCGACTTCGTCCGGACGGCGGCCGCGACCGGGCGGCTGGTCGTGCAGCCGCGCATGGGTTTCGGTGAACTCGCCCGGATGCGGGCCGGGTTGAGCGCGGTGCGGGACTGCCGGGCCACCACGGTCGGCACCATCACGCTCGACAGCTACACCCGGGTCGGCGACTACGCCTCCGCCCGCCGCGCCCTGCGCGAGGGAGCCGAGCTCAACGGCTTCCCGCTGCAGGCCCACGGCGCGGGAACCGTGCGCGACCTGCTGCGCGAGGTCTCCGGTCCGGACTTCCCGGTCCAGGTACGGCACGGTTCGCCGCTGCCGCTCGACCTCTTCCGCACGATGGTCGCGGCGGGCGTCGACGCCACCGAGGGCGGCCCGGTGTCGTACTGCCTGCCCTACGGCCGTGTCCCGCTCCCCGAGGCGACCGACAACTGGGCCCGCTGCAGCGAACTCGCCGCGGCCGCGCCCGAGCCCATGCACCTGGAGACCTTCGGCGGCTGCATGCTCGGCCAGCTCTGCCCGCCCTCCCTGCTGGTGGCGCTCAGCGTCCTGGAGGCGATGTTCTTCCACGAGCACGGGCTGCGCTCGATCTCCCTCAGCTACGCCCAACAGGTGCACCTGGGCCAGGACCTGGAGGCCCTGGCCGCCCTGCGCCGCCTCGCCGGGGAGCATCTCCCCGGCGTCGACTGGCACGTCACCCTCTACACCTACATGGGTGTCTTCCCGCGCACCCCGATCGGCTCCTACCGACTCGTCGAGGACAGCGTCCGTCTCGCGGTGCACAGCGGCACCGAGCGGCTCATCGTCAAGACGCCCGCCGAGGCCCGCCGTATCCCCGCGATCGAGGAGAACGCCGAGGCCCTGGAGTTCGCGGACGCCGTCGCCCGCCAGGCCGCCGCCGACTGCGCGGTCACCAAGTGCCCCCCGCCCACCGACACCGGCCTCCTCACCGAGGCCCGCACCCTGATCGGCGCCACCCTCGAACTGGGCCGCACCGTCGGCTCCGCCCTGGTCACCGCCTTCGCCCGGGGAGTCCTCGACGTGCCGTACTGCCTGCACCGCGACAACGCGGGCGCCGCCCGAGCCGTCATCGACGAGCAGGGCATGCTCAGCTGGTCGAAGGCGGGCGGCATGCCGGTCACGATCCGCGACACGGACACCGCCTGCACCTCTCCCCTCACGGCCGACCGCCTGACCACGATGCTCGCCTACAACGAACGCCGTTACGACCGCGAGGACCTGGTCGGCTCCCTCCTGCGGAGCGCGGCATGACCCCCCGCACCACGGCCGCCGCCCCCTTGGCCGGGTTCGGCACCGGTGGCGGCCGGTGCGGTCGCTCCGGATGGTGTGCCGGTGCCGTGCGCACGGCCGTTTCGGCGCACGGCCGGTGGCCGCTCGGCACCCGTACCCGGTTCGGTCTGCCTGTGTGCTGTGCCGGTTCGCTGCCGCGGAGCGGGACATGAGCGCCCGTACGGCCCTGGTCGGCACGCTGGCCGCCGTCCGTACCCGCGGTGCCGTGCGGGCCCTGGTGTCCCAGGGGCAGCCCGGGCTCTCGCTGTGCGGCGCCGACGGACGGTGGACCGGGCTGGACGCGGACATCGCCCGTGCGGTCGCCGCCGCCGTGCTGGGCGATCCGGAGGCCGTCGAGTGGCGTCCGGCCGGATCCGCCGCCCGGCTCAGCCAACTGGCCGCGGGGCGAGCGGATCTGACGGTCTGCAACGTGAGCTGGACCATGGGGCGCGAGGCCGCGCACGGGCTCCTCTTCGCCGGGGTCACCTGCTACGACGGCGAGGGGTTCCTCGTGCCCGCGGAATCCGGCTTCGAGGACCCCGTCCAGCTGGCGGGCCGGCGGCTCGCCGTGCACGCCGGCTCCACCTCGCCGGCCAACCTGACCGCCTGGTACCGGCCGCGGGGCCTCGCCGTGGAGCCCGTCCCCTTCGACCGGCCCGCCGACGCGCTGCGTGCCTACGCCCGTGGCGAGTGCGCCGCGTACGTCCTCGACAAGGTGGCCCTGGCGGGGGCGCGACGAACCCTCCCCGACCCCGGGGCGCACCGGATCCTGCCCGCCGAGATCTCCCGCGAGCCCATGGCCGCCGTGGTGCGGGACGACGACCCCGGCTGGTTCCGGATCTGCCGCTGGGTGCTGCAGCTCCTGTTCGCCGCCGAGTACGAGAGCCACCGCACCGGCGAGGCCGGTCGCGAGGCCGTCGCCCGCCAGGCCGGACGGCACGGACCCGCCGCCGGCCTCGACGAGCGGTGGGCGGCCCGTGTCCTCGACGCCGTGGGCAGCTACGCCGACCTGTACGAACGCAACCTCGGCCGCGCCTCGGGCCTCGATGTGCCGCGCGGCCCCAACGAGCTGTGGACCAGAGGTGGTCTGCACTACGCCGTGCCCCTGCACTGAGACGCGGATCCACCCGGAGAAGAGGTACCGACTGTGAGCACCCCCAGCCGTCAGCAGCAGACCAGAGGAGCCGTCGAACTCACCGCGGCCATGGTCCTGTCGGGCACCCTCGGCGTCTTCGTCGTCGAGTCCGGCCAGCCCAGCTTCAACGTGGTCTTCTTCCGCTGCGTCTTCGGCGCCGTCGCCCTCGCCGCGTACTGCCTGGCCCGCGGCCTGTTCAGGAACCACAACTTCACCCGCCGCACCTTCGCCCTCGCGGTCCTCGGCGGCGTGTGCATCGTCTTCAACTGGGTGCTGCTGTTCAGCAGTTACACCAAGACGTCCATATCGGTGGCGACGGTCGTCTACCACACCCAGCCGTTCTACGTCGTGATCCTCGGGCTGGTCCTCTTCAAGGAGAAGCTCAACCGCCACCAGGCCGGCTGGATCGTGCTCGCCTTCCTCGGCGTGCTCCTGGTCGCCGACCTCACCTCCGCCGACGGAAAGAAGGGCGACGCCTACTTCCTCGGCGTCGGCCAGGCACTGCTCGCCGCGCTGCTGTACGCCTTCGCCACCGTCATCGCCAAGCACCTGAAGTCCGTACGCCCCGAACTCACCGCCCTCACCCAGGTACTGGTCGGCATCCCGCTGCTCCTGCCGTTCACGGCACTCGGCAAGACCGCGGGTCTCGGCGCCGACTGGGCCTGGCTGGTCGGACTCGGCGTCATCCACACCTGCCTGATGTACATCCTGCTGTACGCCTCGTACCAGAAGCTGCCCACCGCGAAGATCGCGGTCCTGTCCTTCGTCTACCCGGCGGTCGCCATCCTCGCCGACTTCACCGTGTACGGGCACCACATCACGCTCCTTCAGGCCCTGGGCGTCCCGCTGATCGTCCTGGCGGGCCTCGGCGTGAACCTCGGCTGGCGGCTGCTGCCGTCGGGAGGCCGCCGTACGCACGGGGACAAGGCGGCGGCACCCGCGCTCACCCGGATCGGAGAACCCCGATGACCTTCGTCAGCGACACCAAGGCGCCGAGCATCGCCCTCGTCGGCGCGACCGGAGCGGTCGGCCACACCCTCATCGAGCTGATCGAGACCCGGGGCCTGCGCCACAACGGCATACGGCTCGCCGCGTCCGCACGTTCGGCGGGGCGGCAGATGGAGGTCGACGGCCTCTCCTGCACCGTGGAGGACCTGGACGGCTTCGACTTCTCGGACGTGGACATCGCGTTCTTCTCCGCCGGTACGTCCGTCAGCCAGAAGTGGGCCCGGCCGGCCGCCGCCCAGGGCGCGCTGGTCATCGACAACACCAACGCCTTCCGCATGGACCCGGACACCCCGCTGGTCGTCCCGCAGGTCAACGCGGACGTCCTGACCGGCCGCCCGGCGAGCGGCATCATCGCCAACCCCAACTGCTCGACCATCCCGCTGGTGCGGCTCCTGCAGACGGTCGAGCAGCGGTGGGGGATACGGCAGGTGGTCGTCAGCACCTACCAGGCGGCCTCCGGGCAGGGCCAGCACGGCATCGAGGAACTCCAGGAGGGCACCGAACTCGCCCTGCACGACCCCGACGCCGAACTGCCCGCGGAACGCTTCACCGCCCCGCTCGCCTTCAACGTCGTGCCCTTCATCGACCGGCTCCTGGACACCGGGTTCACCATGGAGGAGCAGAAGATGCTCCAGGAGTCCCGCAAGATCCTCGGGTTGCCGCACCTCGACGTCACCACCACCTGCGTCCGTGTCCCGGTCGTCAACTCGCACTCCGAGGCGGTGTGGGTGGAGGCCGCGGCCCCCGTCGACCGCGCCGAGCTGATCGCCCGCCTCGCCGCCCTGCCCGAGGTCACCGTCCACGACCAGGACACCCCGGGCCGCTTCCCGACCCCGCTGACCGCGGGCAACCCGGACCACGTCCATGTCGGCCGGGTCCGGGTTGCCCCGCACAACCCGCGCGGCTTCTGGCTCTGGCTGGTCGCCGACAACCTGCGCATCGGGGCCGCCCTGAACGCCGTACAGATCGCCGAGACCGTTCTCGACCGGGGGTTGCTGTGACCGACGCTGCCATTCTGAAGTTCGGCGGCTCCACCTTCCGTACCCATGCCGCCTACGACAAGCTCGCGGCCGGCCTCGAAGCCAGGCTGGAACGCGAGGGCCGCCGGCTGGCCGTCGTGGTCAGCGCCATGCAGGGGGAGACCGAACAGCTGCGGGGCCGGCTGCACGAGGTCAACGCCCATCCCGAGGACGCCACCCCGGCCGGCATGCTCGCCACCGCCGACCTGATCAGCGCCCACCTGCTCGCCACCGCCCTGCACCGCAGGGGCCGCACCGCGACGGTCCTGGCCGGCCACCAGATCGGCCTGATCACCAACTCGTCCTTCCTGTGGGCCCGGGTCATCGAGACCGACCCGGGACCGCTCGACAGGACCCTGGCCGAGTACGAGGTCGTCGTCGTCCCCGGCGGCCAGGCCATCGACGCGCAGGGGCGGCCCACCTGGCTCGGCAAGAACAGCTCCGACCTGTCGGCCATCGCCGTCGCCCGCGCCCTCGGCGGCACCGCCTGCGAGATCCACTCCGACGTCGACGGCATCTACACCTCCGACCCGCACCTGGTGCGCGGCGCACGGCTGCTGCCGAAGGTCTCCTTCAACATGGCCGCCCTGATGTCCCTGTACGGGGCGAAGGTGCTGCACCGCAGGGCCGTGCAGCTCGCCCTGCGGCACGGCATCGAGATCGTCTGCCGCTACAACCGGGCGCCGTTCTCCCGCGGCACGACCATCAGCCGGGAGGGCGACCAGATGGCGGCGATCGTCTTCAACCAGCGCTCCGTGGTGCTCGGTTACGACTCCGACGACTGCGCCGACCTCGCGCACGGCGTCTTCCACGCGGCCGGCATCGACACCGTACGGCTGACCGAGAAACCGTGGGTCGCGGTCGTCGGCGGCTTCGTCGACCTGGAGGCCGTGCAGCGCCGCCAGAACCTCAAACCCGGCGCCTACGTCGGTGTCCCGGTCGCCGAGATCCGCGGCTCCAAGGTCACCACGCACATCGCGGAGAGCGGCGAGGACGCCCTGCACGTCGCCCAGCGCCTGCACGACCGGATCGACCTGCCCGCCATGGAACCCGCACCAGAGCCCCACCTCGCCGGAGTGTGACCGCCTTGACCTTCGCCGACCTCGAACTGCCCGACCGGGTGCGCGACACCATCGGTGCGGAGCTGTGTCTGCTGCCCGACCCGACCGCGGACGTCGACCGGGCACTGACCCGCTACCACCGCGTCTTCGCCGCCCTGCCCACCGAACTCCTGCAGCAGATCATGGACTTCGGCCGGCACAACGACTCCCCGGGCGTGATGCTCGTACGCAACCTGCCGCTGGACACGGACCTGCCGCCGACCCCGGTCGACGGTGAACCGTCCGCCGCCAAGAACAGCTTCGTCGCCGAAGGCGTGCTGCTCGGCCTGACCGGACTGCTGGGCGAGCCGATCGGCGTGCTCACCGAGAAGGCCGGCCGGCTCGTCCACGACGTCGTCCCGGTCCAGGAGGGCGCCCGCGCGCAGACCAACCAGGGCTCCGCGGTCTTCCTCAACTTCCACAGCGACATCACCTACGACACCACCGGCCGCTACGACGTCGCCAACCCGGACTTCCTCGTCCTCAACTGCCTGCGCGGCGCCGCCGGCAACGACGCCTACACCTATTACGCCGACGCCCGCGACCTGTGCCGGCACCTGCCGGACCCCCTGGTCGAGACCCTGCGCAGCCCGCTGTACCGGCTCAACGCCCCCGGCAGCTACACCCGCAGCGTCGGGGAGGAGGTGCTGTCCGAGCCGGTGCCCATCCTCAGCGGCGCCGCCCGCTTCCCGGAGATCACGGTCTCCGCCAACGGCACCCGACCGCTCACCAGCGGCGCCAGGACCGCCCTCGACGCGCTGCAGGACGCCTGCCGGTCCGTCGCCCACACCGTACGGCTGGAACCGGGCCAGGCCCTGTTGATCAACAACCGCAAGGGCGTCCACGCACGCTCCACCTTCCGGGCCCACCACGACGGCCGTGACCGCTGGCTCCAACGCACCTACATCCGCCGCAACCTGTGGAACGTGCGTTACCGGGCCACGCCCGAGGACCGGCGCGTTCATTACTGAATGCGGTGCCGTACCTAACGCTCTCAAGCCGGCGTGCGCCGCACGGGAGTTCGGGTGGGGAGCGCAGTCCTAGGGTGGAACGGCAAGGAGCAGTGCGCGGCGACGCGCCGGCCTCGTGGGGTTCGGGCGGTTTCGGGGGTGAGGAATTGACGGACGGGATTCCTCTTCTCGGCGACCTCGCGGTGAAGGCCTACGCAACGGCTCTGGAGAAGGGCCGCTTCGACGACGAGGAGATCGCCACCGCCCTCGGCGCGGACATCACCGCGGCCGAGGAGGTTCGCAAGTCCCTCCAGGACCTGCACCTGCTCAGCCCGAGCGCACCCGGGCGCCCCGTGGTCCCCCTCGACCCCGAGGTCGCCGAGGCCGAGCTGGTCACCCCGCTGGAGGTGGAGATCGGCCGCCGCCGCCGCGAGATCGGCCGTATCCACGAGGAGTTGCGCTCCCTGGCCGCCGACTACCGCGCCCAGCCGGGCGGTTTGCCGGCCGGCGTACCCATCACCGTCCTCGACGACGTCGAGGAGGTGCGCCGCGAGATCGACCGGGCCCGCTACGGCTGCACCCAGGAGCGCATGAGCCTGCAGTCCGGCGGCGGCCGCCCGCCCGAACTCCTCGAGGCCGACCGGGAACACACCCTGGAACTGCTGCGCAGAGGCGTCCGCGTGCGCACCCTCTACCAGCACACCGCCCGCACCAGCCTCGCCACCCGCACCTACGTCCAGGAGATCAGCCGACGCGGCGCCGAGGTGCGCACCGTCGACGAACTCTCCGAGCGGCTCATCATCTACGACCGCAGGATCGCCTTCATCCCCAAGGAGCGCACCGGCCGGCAGCCGCCCGGCGCCGCCGTCATCACCGAACCGACGGTCGTGGGCTATCTGGCCCGCGCCTTCGAGTCCGTGTGGCAGATCGGCCGCTCCTTCGAGGTGGACCAGCAGACCGCCGAATACCCGCAAGTCGCGGAAGAAGTACGGCACTCCATCATTCGCCTGATGGCACTCGGGCTGAAGGACGAGGTCATTGCGCGCAGGCTCGGCATGGCGACCCGGACCTGCCGGCGTCACATCTCCGCCGTCATGGAGGAAATGGGCGCGGTCAGCCGGTTCCAGGCGGGTCTGATGATCGGCCGCGAGAACCGGGAGAACGGCGAGAACCGGGAGAACGGCGAGGACCGGGAAAACGGGGATGTTGGCCGCTAGCTGACGTCGCCTGTCCCCAAGGGGACACCGCCGGGACATGGCGTCCGCGCCCGCCCGGTGATTCGCTGGAAAAGGAAATCCATCCGTTGTCGGCCCATGCAGGAGAAAACCATGGATATCAGGCAGCTGGCGGCGTTCCACAAGGTGGCCACGCTGCTCAGTTTCTCGAAGGCGGCGACGGAACTGAAGTACGCGCAGTCCAGTGTCACCAGCCAGATAAAGGGACTTGAGATGTCCCTGGGCGTCGACCTCTTCGACCGCCTCGGCGGCCGCATCCAGCTCACCGAGGCGGGCCAGCGGCTGCTGCCCTACGCCGAGCAGATGCTGGCCCTGGCCGGCGAGGCACGCGGCGCCACGGTCGGCTCCGGGGACCCCTCCGGCGTCCTGACCATCGGCTCGATGGAGAGCATCACGTCCTACCGGATGCCGCCGCTGCTGGAGTTCTTCCACCACCGCTACCCGGCCCTGCACATCGTGCTGCGCCCGAGCCTGTGCGCGGAGACCTGCCATGCGCTGCGGCAGGGAATGTTCGACATGGGCTTCCTGATGGAGGCCGAGACACAGCACCCGGGCGTCCAGACCGAAGTCCTCGGCTCCGAACCACTGACGGTGGTGGCCGCCCCCGACCATCCGCTCACCCAGCTCCCGAAGGTGACCACGGAGGAACTCCGCCGCACCCAGGTCATCTCCGCGGAGGCGGGCTGCGCCTACCGGGAACTGTTCGAGGCCGAACTGAACGACGGAACGGGGGAGGCATTGCCGTTCCTGGAGTTCGGCACGATTGAATCCATCAAGCGGGGGGTTGCGGCGGGCCTCGGCATCAGCCTGCTGCCGACGGCCTGCGTACAGGACACATTGGACGCCGGCATTCTCGTGAAACTGGACTGGGACATCCCGTTCGAGGTGTTCACGCAATTGGCCTGGCGGCGCGGGAAGAACCTCACGCGTGAGATGCGGGTCTTCACGGACCAGTCGATCCGGTTCCTGGCTGAGGAATACGGCCGCTGAGCCGGCGCCCCGGTAGGGGCGCGAGGAACTGCGCGACCAGCCCCCACCGGCCCGCAGTCTCACACACAGGCAATTGGCCCCAATTCCTGCAACGTACTGCCCAGCATCCGAATGTGATCGTCCACGGTCGCCAGACCCAACCCCATCGTGCTCAGACAAAGATGCGTCGCCCCCAAGTCCCGCCAACCGGTAACGAAATCCGCCCACTCGGCCCGCGGCACCTCCGCAAGTTTGAGGCGCGCCTCGAACCCGATCCCCCCGGGATCACGCCCGGCCGCGGCGGCATAAGACCGCACACGCTCCACCATGGCACGAGCGGTCCCGTCCGGAGGACGCTGCGGCAGCCAGCCGTCCCCCAGCTCGCCCGCCCGGCGCAGAACAGGCTCCGCGTTGCCGCCGAACCACACCGGAATACGCCCCCGCACCGGCCGCGGCAGGATCCCCGCGTCCTCGACGCGATGCCAGCGCCCCTCGTAGGTGACCGTGGGCTGCGCCCACAACGCACGCAGCACCTCGACCTGTTCGGCGCTGCGGGCGCCGCGGTCGGTGAACGTCGCGCCGAGGGTGTCGTACTCCACCCGGTTCCAGCCGATGCCCACGCCCAGTCGCAGCCGGCCGCCGCTGAGCACGTCGACCTCGGCGGCCTGCTTGGCCACCAGGGCGGTCTGCCGCTGCGGCAGCACCAGGACCCCGGTGACGAGTTCCAGGGTGCGGGTGATGCCGGCGAGATAGCCGAACAGCACGAAGACCTCGTGGAAGGGGTCTTCGCTGGTGTAGCCGTACCAGCCGGGGCGGCCGGCGGTGCCCGCGCCGAGCACGTGGTCGAAGGCGACCGCGTGCCGGAAGCCCAGTTCCTCCACGGCCTCGGCCCAGGCGCGCACCGCGCCCGGGTCCGCGCCGATCTCCGTCTGCGGGAAAACCGCTCCGATACGCATGCTCAGCCGACCAGACCCCAGCCGTCGTCCTCTGGGGACCTGGTCCGCAGTGCGCTGCTGTTCACCATCAGTGCCTCCTCGTGGGCTGATCCGGTCGTCCCACCGTCCCCAGCCGACTCCTCGCCGGGGCGGCGCCGCGCCGCAGGTTCCGGCACTCTGTCACACGCCGGATGACACTGCGTCAAGTGAGCGGTCAGTTCGAAAGAACTGACGTAGTACCCAGGTGGAGCTCGCAGAGTGTGCCGGGCGGACCCGGCGCCGGGACCTCGCGTCCGGCCCCGTCACTAGCTTCGGCCGGGACCGATCGTCCAGCACGCCCGCCCCGACCCGGGCGCGCCCCCACGGAGTTGCCGATGACTTCCGCCGAAGACCGGATCGACGTGATCGAGACCTGCACCAGGATGCTGTGGCACGTCGACCTGCGCCAGTGGGAGGCCCTGCCGGCCCTGCTCGCGGAGAAGGTGACCCTGGACTACACGAGCCTGTTCGGCGGGGAACCCGTGGTCAGCGCCCGCGACCGGGTCATCGCCGACTGGCGGGCCGGACTCGGCCACCTCAAGGCCACCCAGCACATGATCGGCAACCAGATCGCCGAGGTGCACGGGGACGAGGCGGTCCTCACCGCCCACTTCCAGGCCACCCACCTGCTGCCCCATGCCCATGGCGGCCCGACCTGGACGCTCGGCGGCCGCTACCGCTTCAGCCTGACCCGCGGTGGGTCCGGCTGGCTCATCGCCGGCGTGGTGATGACCGCGGTGTGGGCGGACGGCAACCAGCAGATCATGACCCCTCCGGACAGCCAGTAGGCCGCGAGACGGCCACAAGGAGACGACATGAGCGACCTCACCGAGCAGACCCGGGACGTTGCCAAGCGGTGGTTCGCCGCCCTGACGAGCGGCGACTTCGGCACCGCGCTCGGGCTCCTCGCCGACGACGTGGAATGGATCAACTACCGCCCCGTGCCCGGCTACAACGACGACATGAAGTGGATCGGCACCCTGCACAGCAGCGCCGAAGTGGCCGACAGCGTCGGGGTGTTCGCCGGCCAGTGCGACGTGATCTCCGAGGAGCTGCTCGACCTCGTCGTCGAGGGCGAGAAGGCCGCCGGGATCATCCACGAGATCTCCCGGGTCAAGGAGACCGGCATCGACTTCGAGATCATCTTCACGCACTGGCTGACCGTCCGCGACGGCCGGATCGTCCGCTGGGAGTCCCACACCGACCCCTCGCAGATCATCCGGGCGATCCGGGGCCGGGCGGTGGCCTCATGAACGCCGCTCTCATCGCGGCCGTACGCGGCCGCGCCACCGAGGAGGTCCAGCGGCTGCTCGACGCGGGCGCCGACCCGAGCACGCGCGAGCACTCCTCCGGGCTCACCGTCTTGATGATCGCCGCCGGCCAGGCCGACCCGGCGACCACCGAGACGCTGATCGCGTCCGGCGCCGACGTCCACACCGCCGACACCAGGGCCGGCGCGACCGCGCTGCACAAGGCCTGCCAGGGCGGCAGCCTGGACGTCACCCGGCAGCTCGTCGAGGCCGGCGCCTTCGTGGACGCCGTGGCCCCCACCACCGGCCACACCCCGCTGATGGACGCCCTCTGGTACAAGTACCCGGACCTCGTGGAGTACCTGCTCGACCAGGGCGCGGGCCTCAAGCTGCACACCCACTACGGCTTCTCGCTCGAGGAGCACTTCGCCTACGAGCTGAACGTCAACACCTTCGGCAAGGACAAGCTGCTCCGTGCCGAGCAGCTCCTGAAGGAGCGCCGGGAGGCCGACGCGAGCGCCGTCGAGGCCCAGCCCCTGATGGCCGCCACCGCCGCCGGAGACACCGAGACGGTACGCCGGCTCCTCGCCGACGGCGCCGAAGTGGACGCCCGCGCCCCCTTCCTCAACGGCTTCAACGACGCCCACACCCCGCTGCTCGTCGCCTCCCGCGACGGCCACGGCGAGATCGTCCGGCTGCTGCTGGGCGCGGGCGCCGACATCAACGCCGTCGAACCCTGCTTCGGCGCCGTACCCCTGCACAAGGCCGTCTACAACGGCCACGCCGACATCACCGCCGACCTGGTCGCCCACCCGGGCATCGACCTCGACTTCCAGGGCGCCACCAACGGCTACACCCCGCTGCACGACGCCCTGTGGCACGGCTACGCCGACTGCGTGAGCGTCCTGCTCGACGCCGGCGCCCGCACCGACCTGGTCGGCCACGACGGCAAGAGCCCGCTCGACCTGGCCGTCGAGGTCTTCGGCGACGACGACCCGATCACCCGGCGGATCGCGGCACTCGCGGCGGCGTGACCCCAACTCCCCTAAGGAACCCCCATGTTGTTCTACGTCCAGATGCGCTGGAACCACGAGGGACGGATCTCCCTGGACGAACTCTGGGAGCTCGAGCGCGAAGAGGCCGAACACGCCCAGGAGACCCTCGACTCCGGATTCGCCGTCGGCCTGTGGAAGGTCGCCGCGCAGAAGCGGGTGATCGGCATCATCGAGTCCCCGAGCGCCGAGGAACTCGACCGCACCGCCCTCGGCCGGCTGCCGATGCGCGAGTACCTCGAGTTCGAGGAGGTCTGGCCGTTGCGCGACTACCTGGGCTTCGCCGAGGACGTGAAGAAGGCCTACAAGGTCTGACCCGACCGTCCGACCGACCGACTCCCCTGGAGACCGCCATGATCCACCAGCTGATCTTCGCCCATCCCAAACCCGGAATGTCCGAGCAGGAGTTCCAGGACTACTGGGTCGACGTCCACGCGGTGCAGTACGCGAGCAAGATCCCGCAGATCAAGAAGTACTTGATCGACACCCGCATTCCCTTCGGCCCGGACCCCCAAGAGAACGCCGACCCGCTGTGGAGCGGCATCGCGGAGATCTGGCTGGAGAACGAGGAGGACCAGCTCGCCTCCCTGCAGACCCCGGAGTTCCTGGAGGGGGCCCGGCTCGACGAGCCCAAGTGGGCCGCCTTCTGGCGCACCGTCGTCCTCGACACCGACGCACACGTCCTGCGGGCCGGGGACCACCCGGCGCCCGAGGACGGTGTGAAGATCGTCGCCCTGGTCAAGCGCACCGAGGGCACCACCGTGGAGCAGTTCCGGGAGCGCAGCCTCGGCGAGCACGCCGAGCTGATGCTCCAGGTGCCGGGCCTGCGCCGCTACCTCCAGTGCTTCACCCGGGACGGCGCGTACGCCATCGGCGAGGCCCTCCTGGACGCCGCCTACCTGCTCTCCTTCGACAGCCTCGAAGACCTGGAGAAAGCCGCGGCCTCCGAGGAGTACGCGAGGGCCAAGGACGACCTCGTCACCTTCGTACAACCCCGCTATCTGCACCACATGGCGGTCAAGGAGCACTGGATCATCGGTTCGGAAGGCGAAGCACGTGACCACCGCTGAGCACACGCACGACAACCAGGCGCGTCGCACCCAACTCGCCCTGGGAACACTGGCATTGGGCGCGTTCGTCATCGGCACGGCGGAACTCGTCATCGTCGGCATCCTGAACCTCATCGCCAAGGACACCGGCGTCTCGGTCGGCACGGCCGGCCTGCTGGTCACCGCCTACGCCCTCGGCATCTGCATCGGCGGCCCCCTGCTCACGGCCGTGACCATCCGGCTCGGCCGCCATCTGCTGCTGTGGTCGGCGCTGTCGGTGTTCCTCGTCGGGAACCTCCTTGCAGCCGTCACCACCAGCTTCGGTGCCCTGATCGTGGCGCGTGTCATCACCGGCGCCATCCACGGCCTGTTCATCGGTGTCGCCTCCGCGCTCGCCGCGCACCTCGTCCCGGCCGGGCAGCAGGGCCGGGCCGTGGCCATGGTGTTCGGCGGGATCGCCGTCTCCACCGTGATCGGCGTGCCGCTCGGCACCCTCGTCGGCAACGCGATCGGCTGGCAGGCCACCTTCGTCGGCATCGTGGCCCTGGGCGCGCTGGCCCTGGTCGCCACCTTCGCCTTCGTCCCGCGGGTCGGCATCACCGGGCCGACGGGGCTCGGCTCCCAGGTCCGGCATGCCTTCGCACCCAGGGTGCTGGCCCAGCTGGGCGTCGGACTGCTGCTGCTCGGCGGCCAGTTCGCCGCCTTCACCTACCTCGCCTCCTACCTGGAGGACGTCACCGGCATCTCCGGCGGAGCGGTCAGCGCCTTCCTGCTGGTCTACGGAATCGCCAGCGCCGTCGGCGTGTTCGGCGGCGGCCGGTTCGCCGACCGCGGGGCGGCCACCACCCTGGTGGTGGCCAATGTCGCGCTCGCCCTGATCCTCACCGCCCTGCACTACGTCGGCGACAACGCGGGGCTGACCGCCGTCGCCCTCGCCGTGTGGGGGCTGGTCGGATTCGGCCTGGTGCCCTCCTTCCAGCTCCGGGTGATCACGCTGGCCGGCCCCGGCGGCGATCTCGCCGCCACCCTCGGTGCCTCCGCCGTCAACGCGGGCATCGCCGGGGGAGCGGCCGCCGGCGGCTGGGCCGTGGAGGCCCACGGCGTCGGCTCGGTGTTCGTACTCGCCCTGATCGTCATGGTCGTGGCGCTGCCCGCGACCTGGGCCGCGACGCGGCTGCGCCCGGCTGCCGACGAGCCCGTCCAGTCGGTGTCCCCGGTCGCAGACCCGGTCGCCGATCCCACCTGAGGACCCCAAGGACCGACCCATGCAGATCATCGCGAAGAACAGCCTGCCCACCGTGCAGATCAACGGCGAGGTGGCCGCCCACATCCTCAACGCGAGCGACCACCCCGGTCTCAGCGTCTCGGCGTTCATCGTCGACGTCGCGACCGACGCGGGCCCCCCGCGCCACACCCACCCCTACGAGGAGATCTTCGTGATCGTCGAGGGCACGGTACGGCTGGAGGCCGGCGGCGAGAGCGTCGACGCGACCCCGGACGACATCTGCGTCGTACCGGCCGGAATGCCGCACAAGTTCGCCAACCTCGGCCCCGGCCGGGCCCGCATGGTCAACATCCATGCAGCCAAGGACGTCGTCACCGAATTCGTCCCCGACGAGGCCGACACCAACGAGTCGTACGCGTACAACCGTCCGGGCGCCTGAGAGGACCGCACATGAGGATCGGCATCCTGGGCAGCGGCGAGATCGGCGGCACCCTCGCCCGGCTGCTCACCGCCGCCGGACACGAGATCGCCGTCGCCAACCGGCGCGGCCCCGACTCCCTCGCCGGGCTGGTCGCGGAGCTCGGCGGACGGGCCCGCGCGGCCGGCGTCGAGGAGGCGATCGCCTTCGGCGACCCGCTCGTCGTGGTGGCCATTCCCTTCGGCGCCTACGAGAGCCTGCCCGCCGACGTCCTCGCCGGGAAGGTCGTCGTCGACACCACCAACTACACGCCCGGCAGGGACGGCACGTTCCCCGACCTCGAGTCGGGCCGGACCACGTCGTCCGAGCTGATCGCGGCCCACCTGCCGGGCGCCCGCGTGGTCAAGGCGGTCAACACCCTCAACTACAAGTACCTGCTCGACCTCGCCCGGCCGGGCGCCCCGCGCGAGGAACGGACCGCGCTGTTCGTCGCGGGCGACGACCCCGAGGCGAACCGGCTCGTCACCGAACTCCTCGACGAGCTCGGGTTCGCGCCCCTGGGGACGGGCTCCCTCGCCCGGGGAGGACGCCGGCAGCAGCCCGGCACGCCCGTCTTCAACCGCCCCCTCGACGCACGTCTCGCCCAAGAGAGGTGGAGCACATGACCACTGTGGAGACCATCCGGTTCAAGCTGCGCGCCGACATCGACGACGCCGAGTTCCAGCAGCTCAACCACACGATGGAGAAGGAGTACCTGGAGACCCGCGCCGGGTTCCTCGCCCGCTCGACCGCCCGCAGCGCCGACGGCGAGTACCTGGTGACCGTCCACTGGGCCTCCCCCGAGGACGCCGAGGCCACCATCGCGGCCTTCTTCGCCGCCCCCGAGACCCAGGCCTTCCTCGCCGCCGTCGACCTGGAGACCGTACAGCCCGGCCGCTACGAGCTGATCGAGAGCTGAGGCCGGCTCCTCGGTCTTCCTCCCCGGCCGGGCCGGCTCCAGGACTGTGAGGGATCCGGAGCCGGCCCGGCCCACCTGTCGACAAGAAGAGAAGGGGGAGCCATGGCACCCTCAACGACCACTCCCGCGTCGGCGGCCGCCGTACGCGCACTGCGCACCACCCTGCGGGGGACCGTGCTCGCGCCGGGCGACCCGTCCTACGATGCGGCGCGGCGCGTGTGGAACGGCGCGGTCGACGCACGGCCCGCGGTCATCGTCCGGCCCGCCGACGAGACGGACGTGACCTGGGCGGTCCGTATCGCCCGCACCCACCGGCTGCCGCTGACCGTCCGCGGCGGCGGTCACGACTGGGCGGGCCGGGCGAGTGCGGACGACGGCCTGATGATCGACCTGTCCGCGATGCGCAGGGTCACCGTCGACCGGGCCTCCCGCACCGCCGTGGCACAGGGCGGCGCCCGGGCCGGCGACCTCGTCGAGGCCACCCGGGCCCTCGGCCTCGCCCCCGTCACCGGCACCGTCAAGGCGGTCGGCTTCGCGGGCCTCACCCTCGGCGGCGGCTACGGCCTGCTCGCCGGCCGGTGCGGACTCGCCCTGGACAACCTGGTCGCCGCCCGGGTCGTGCTCGCCGACGGCCGCCCCGTCGTCGCCAGTGCCGAGCAGAACCCCGACCTGTACTGGGCGCTGCGCGGCGGAGGCGGCAACTTCGGCGTCGTCACCGAACTGCGCGTGCGCCTGCACCCCATCAGCACCGTCCTCGCCGGCATGATCCTCCACCCCCTTGCACAGGCCGCCTCCGTCCTGCGCGGCTACCGCGAGATCATCGCCTCGGCTGCCGACGAACTGACCGTCATGACCGGCTTCTTCGGCGGACCCGACGGCCAGCCCCTGATCTACGTCCTGCCGGTGTGGTGCGGCGACATCGCCCGCGGCCGCCCGGTCATCGACCGCTTCACCGCCCTCGGCACCCCCCTGGCCGGACAGGTCTGTCCCCAGGAGTACGCGGGCGTCCTCGGCATGTTCGACCAGGTCGTGGTCGACGGCCGGCACAACGAGGTCGGCACCCGGTGGCTGCCCGAACTCACCGACCCCACGATCGAGTTGATCGTCGAGGCGGCGGCCGGAGCGACCTCGCCGTACTCCGGCATGTACATCCACCACTTCCACGGCGCCGCCGCCCGCGTACCGGCCGCGGACACCGCCTTCGCGCTGCGCCGGGACCATCTGCTGGTCGAGGTCGCCGCGGCCTGGGAGGGCGCCGAACGGGCCGCGCCGCACCGGCGCTGGGCGCGCGAGGTGTCCACCGCGTTCGCCGCACACGCCCTGCCCGGCGGCTACCCCAATCTGCTCGGCCCCCAGGAGAGCCGGCGCGCCGCGGCCGCGTTCGGCCCGGGCGCCGCCCGGCTGCTGAAGACCAAGGAACGCTACGACCCGGACCACGTCTTCAGCGCGGTGGCGGCGCTCGAACCCCCCGATACCACTGCATTTTCCCGGGGCGTGACATCAGCGGCTCCGCCGCGGGCCCCCGGACCCCCAGCAGAAAAGCAGGTCGGCCCGGATGACCGGCGCGGACAGCGCGAGGCAAACCCGAGGAACTCAGGAGCCTGATCACCATGACCGAAGCGGCGAGCACCGCCCGCACCGTGCGGGACGCGACCCTGGACGTCCTGCGCGCTCTAGGACTGACGACCGTCTTCAGCAACCCCAGCCACACCGAGATGAAGCTGTTCGAGTACTGGCCCGAGGACGAGTTCCGTTTCGTCATGGGCCTGCAGGAGGCCGCCGTCGTCGGCATGGCCGACGGCTACGCCCAGGGCACCGGCGAGCCCGCCCTCGTCCTCATCAACGGCGGACCCGGCCTCGGCAACGCCATGGGCAGCGTGTACACGGCGGCCGCGGCGAACACGCCGATGGTCATCCTCGGTGGGCAGCAGGCCCGCAAGATGCTCCTCGGGGACCCCTTCCTGGTCGCCAAGGACGCCACCCAGCTGCCCAAGCCGTACATCAAGTGGGCCGGTGAGCCCGGGCGTCCGCAGGACGTGCCCGCGCTGATCGCCCAGGCCTACCAGATCGCCAAACAGGCCCCGCAGGGCCCGGTGTTCGTGGCCGTCCCCGAGGACGACTGGGTCCGCCCGGCCGATCCGGAGCCGGTGCGGATCGCCGAGGTGGAGAGCGCCGTCGTCCCCGATCCGGCGGTCCTCGCCCGCATAGCCGAGGCACTCAACGGTGCCGAGCGGCCGGGTCTGGTGGCCGGCGGTCCGGTGGACGCGCAGGGCGCGCGCGGCGACCTGATCGCGCTCGCCGAGAAGCTGAACGCGCGCGTGTGGGGCGCGCCCGTGTGGAACCGCGGCGCCTTCCCCGAGAACCACCCCCTGTTCGCCGGCGTCCTGCCGCCCATCCCCGAGCTGGTCAACCAGCGGCTCGGCGAGCAGCACGACGTGGTCGTCGTCCTCGGCGGCCCCGCGTTCACGCTCTTCACGGCGTGGGACCTGTTCTCGACCGCGCCCGCGGACCTGGACAGGACGCCTCGGCCTCAACTCACCCCCGACGTACGGTTCCTGCACGTCACGGACAACCCGCAGGCCGCCGCGGCCACCCTGGCGAACACCGGCTTCGTGGCCCCGCCCGGCGCGGTCGTGAAGGGCCTGGTGCCGCTGGTGGAGCAGCGCGAGCGGGTCGAACTCGCCCCGGTGCGCGAGCCCGTGGCGGTGCCCGAGCCCTCGACGCCCCTCACCCAGGCGTACCTCTTCCACGTCCTCTCCCAGGAACTCCCCGAGGACGCCCAGCTGTTCGAGGAACTGCCCATCGCCCGCGCCGACTTCCACGAGCAGATCCCGCTCGGCGCGGACAACGGCTACTTCGCCACCGCCAGCGGCGCCCTCGGCTTCCCCTTCGCCGGCGCCGTCGGCTACGCCCTCGCGCACCCCGAGAAGCGAGCGGTGGTCGTCGTCGGCGAGGGCTCGGCGCAGTACACGCTGCACGCCCTGTGGACCGCGGCCCAGCACCGGCTGCCGGTCACCTTCGTCATCCCCGACAACTCCGGCTACCTGTCCCTCAAGTACTACCTCCAGGACCAGAAGTCCTGGCAGAAGGGATGGGACCTCAGCGGCGTCGACATGGCCCAGCTGGCCCGCGGCTTCGGCGTGCGCGGCGAACGCATCGAGACCCCGGAGCACCTGCGCGAGTCCCTCCGCAGCGCCCTGACGGCCGACGGACCCGTCCTCCTGGACGTCGTGGTCGCCGACCCGGGGCTGTTCCGCCTCTGACACCCGGCAGACCGACACCGACGCCCTCCGCCCCGCGCGGGGGGCATCGTTCGTTGCGCAGTGGACAACAGCCCCGGCCACGGCCCGATTTGCCGTAGTGCGGTCTGCCACTTGGGGATGTGCGCCACCCGGAGCCCTCCCTTCTGGTACGGGTCAAACCCCGAAAACTAGACATGAGTTCGGCAGTTCACGTGTCCGAAGCGAACGCCGACCGAGCCGACCGAGAGGAACCTCATGAGCAGGCGCATCCTCGTCGTCCTGTCCGAGTACGGCTATTGGGGCGAGGAACTGATCGGCCCCCTGGAAACCTTCGACAAGGCGGGATACCACCTCACCTTCGCCACCCCGACCGGCAAGCGGCCCGTGGCGCTGCCCCCGAGCATGGACCCCGACTACGTCGACCCGCCGCTCGGCCGCTCCGTCACGACCCCGGAGATGGCGGCGAAGGTCAAGGCCGTCGAGGCCTCCGACCGCCTCGACAACCCCCTCGACCTGTCCTCCTGGCTGCCCGACCGGCCCTACCGTTCGAAGCCGTACTTCCTGCGCGACTGGGAGGCGTACAACAGCCGCGTGGAGAAGGTCCGCGAGCAGATCGCCGACCGCTACGACGCCCTCCTCATCGTGGGCGGCAGCGGCCCGATCGTCGACCTCGCCAACAACTGGCGCGTCCACGACCTGATCCTCGCCTTCCACCACCTGGACCGCCCGATCGCCGCCGAGTGCTACGGGGTGGCCTGCCTGGCCTTCGCCCGCGACCAGGAGGACCGGGAGAGCATCATCCGCGGCAAGCACGTCACCGGGCACTGCATCGAGTACGACTACCTCGACGGCACCGGGTTCGTCGGCACCGACTTCAACATGGGCCCGCCGCCGTACCCGCTGGAGTACATCCTGCGCGACGCGACCGCCCCCGGCGGCGCCTACCACGGCAACTTCGGCAAGACCACCTCGGTGATCGTCGACTACCCGTTCATCACCGGGCGTTCGACGCCCGACTCCTACCTCACCGGCCAGAAGACGGTCGAGGTGCTCGACCAGGGCCTGCGCCAGTGGGGCTTCCGGGCCGCCGCCCAGTCGTAGCCACCGATCCCGACGAGAGGCGGTACCACCATGGACAGCAGGCCGGCCCGTGCGGCGTTCCTCGAACAGCTCGCCGTCGACGGGGTGCCGTACATGTTCGGCAACCCCGGCACCGTCGAGCAGGGCTTCCTGGACGAGCTGCGGCACTTCCCCGGCATCGAGTACGTGCTGACCCTTCAGGAGGCCGTGGCCGTGGGCATGGCGGACGGCTACGCCCGCGCCACCCGCCGCCCGGCCGTGGTCCAGCTGCACTCCGGGGTGGGCCTCGGCAACGGCATCGGCATGCTCTACCAGGCGAAGCGCGGCCACGCCCCGCTCGTCGTCCTGGTCGGCGAGGCCGGCCTGCGCTACGAGGCGATGGAGGCGCAGATGGCCGCCGACCTGGTGGCCATGGCCGAGCCGGTGACCAAGTGGGCGACGCGGGTCGTGGACCCCGACTCCACGCTGCGGGTGCTGCGCCGCGCGTTCAAGGTGGCCGGCACCCCGCCGTACGGGCCGGTTCTCGTCGTGCTGCCCGCCGACGTGATGGACCGGCCCACGCGCGAGGAGGCGGTGCCGGTGTCGTACCCCGACACCGCCTCCGCACCAGACCCCCAGTCGCTGGCGCGGGCGGCGGAGCTGCTGGCCGGGGCGCGCAAACCGATCGTGATCGCGGGCGACGGGATCCACTTCTCCGGCGCACAGGAAGAGCTGGGGCACCTGGCCTCGGTGTGGGGCGCGGAGGTGTGGGGCGCCGACTGGGCCGAGGTGAACCTGTCCGCCGAACACCCGGCCTACGCGGGCCAGTTGGGCCACATGTTCGGTGAGAGCAGCCGACGTGTCACGGGAGCCGCGGACGCCGTGCTGCTGTGCGGCACCTACGCGCTGCCCGAGGTCTTCCCGGCCCTGGAGGGCGTCTTCGGCGAGGGGGTGCCGGTGGTCCACATCGACCTGGACACCGACGCGATCGCCAAGAACTTCCCCGTCGACCTCGGTCTCGTGGCCGATCCCAAGCGGTCCCTCGCGCTGCTCGCCGACGCGATCGAGGCCCGGATGAGCCGCGAGGACCGTACGGCGGCCCAGGACCGGCTGCGGCGCGGCGCCGCCGCACGGGCCGAAGCCCGGGCGGCCGCCGCCCGCGGCGCCCGTGAGCGGGCCGACGGGGTGGAGCTCCCGCACATCGCCTTCGCCGAGGAGCTGGCGGCCCGGCTCCCCGACGACGTCGTCCTGTTCGACGAGTCCCTCACCGCCTCCCCGGACCTCTTCGGTCCTCTCCCGGCGGCCGAGCCCGGCCGCTGGCACCAGACCCGCGGGGGCTCCCTGGGCGTCGGCATCCCCGGCGCGCTCGGCGCCCAACTCGCCCGCCCCGACGCCACGGTGGTCGGCTTCACCGGCGACGGCGGCAGCATGTACACCTTCCAGGCGCTGTGGACGGCGGCCCGGCACGACATCGGCGCCAAGTTCGTTGTCTGCAACAACAGCAGCTACCGGCTGCTGGAACTCAACATCGACCAGTACTGGAGGGAGCAGGGGATCCCGGAGCACGAACACCCGGGGATCTTCGACCTCTCCCGGCCGGCCATCGACTTCGTCGCCCTGTCGAGGTCCCTGGGCGTGCCCGCGCTGCGGGTGGAGAAACCGGGCCAGGTCGCGGCGGCCGTCGACGAGGCGCTGTCGCACCGCGGCCCGTTCCTGATCGACCTGGTCACCGAACGGGGGAGGGGACGGTAGCGGTGCGACTGACGGGTCACAAGATCGCCGTACTGATGGAGAGCGACTTCTACGAACCCGAGATCCTCTACTACGCGCGCCGCTTCCCCGAGGAGGGCGCCGAGGTCCACTTCCTGTCCCGGCTGTGGGGCGAGAAGGAGATGACCTTCCAGGGACACGAGCACCGGATGCCGTTCACGGTCGGCGAATCCTTCGAGGACGTCGACGAGTTCGCGCTGAAGGAGTTCAGCGCGGTCATCGTCCCGTCCGGCATGGTCGCCGACCGGCTGCGCTACACCGAGGACCCGGCGCGGCTCCCGCCCGCCGCGACGTTCCTGCGCCGGGCGTTCGCCGACCCCGCCATCCTCAAGGGGGTCATCTGCCACGGCATGTGGCTCGCGGCACCGGTGCCGGGTCTGGTCCGCGGACGGCGCGCCGTGGTCCACAACAACCTGCTGGGCGATTTGCGCAACATGGGCGGCAGCTACGTCGACCAGGACGTCGTCGTCGACGACGACCTCGTCACCGCCCGCACCGGCGAGCACTGCCATCTCTTCGCCCGCACCATCATCGACCTGCTCGCCGCACACGGGACGAGAAGCACCGGCACCGGTTCGTGGGCGCGGTGAGCTGATGAACACTCACGGGGGAACGCGCCGAGCGGGCCGGTCAGCTCTGGCGCTGCTGCTGGCCGGTCAGGGCCTGCGCGGGATCGTAGGTCGTGGGCATCCCGGAGGCCTGCAGCGCCTGGTCGTAGGCCTCCAGGGCCTCCTTCGCGCGGCCCTGGCGCTTCCACACGTCACCGAGGTGGCGCCATTCCTGCGCGGTCTCGTACGACGCCGCGAAATGCCTCAGCTGGCGGGTCGCCGCGTGCAGGCCCTGCAGGCCCTCCTCCGTCTCCCCGCGCAGCAGATGGATCTCGGCGATCCTGACGCGTGCCCCGACCGCCTCGACGCGCGGACCCGAACTGAGCAGTCCGAGGGCGCGCCGGGCATGGGAGACGGCCTCGTCCCACCTGCCGAGCTGGGTGTTCGCGTCGATCAGGCAGATCTCGCACCTGGCCTGCTCCACGGCGGTGCCGAGCTCCGCGAGCGTCTGTCCCGCGTCCTGAAGCAGTTCCAGCGCCCGGGCGGGGTCGGGCACCTCGGACTGGAGTTCCAGCCAGGCGACCGTCATCTTGAGCATCGCCACATGCCGCAGGTTGTCGTCGTCGGCCATCATCGCCAGGGCCCGCTCGGTCAGCGCGAGCGCCTCGGGCAGCTGCCGGCGGGAGAGGGCCACCAGCCCGGCGTTCCAGTACACCGCGCCGCGGCCCGCACGTCCGCCGTGCTCCTCCGCCACCGGAACCAGCTTCTGCGCGAGCAGGTGGGCGCGGGTGATGTCGCCGCGCATGAGGTACGACCCGATGAGCGTCGCACCGACCTGGATGTGGTCCACGGTGACGTCCAGGCCGAGCGCGTCGAGCCTGGCCATGGCCCGCTCGCCGATCTCGATGCCGAGGGTGATGTCGCCCATGTTGCGGTAGCAGCGGCTGAGGGCGACCTGGACGCGGCACCACTCGTCGGAGCCGGCCGCCAGAGACGGGTCCTTGCCGAGTTCCTCGAGCACGGGGATGGCGGCCTCGATCCGGTCCAGCTTCTCCAGCGAGGTCGCCTGGCCGATGCGCGCGCGCAGCCGCATGTGCGGGTCCAGCAGGGCGGGCTTGGCGAGGAGTTCACCGAAGGCCTGGAGGGCCTCGCCGTTGTCGCCGTTGCGCAGCGCCATTTCGGCGAAAGAGAGCTTCAGCCTGGTGTCTTCCAGGGCGTGGTCGTCACGACCTGTGCGCAGATGGTCCGGCGAGCACCCCAGTTTCCCGGCGAGAGCGGACAGCACCGCATCCGAGGGAGCCCTTTTCCCTGATTCGATGAGCGAGATGTAGCTCGCCGAGATATCCGAGGAGGCCAGGTCCTGCTGCTTCAGCCCGAGTTTGACGCGGAGGGTCCGGATGCGCCTGCCCACCTCGACCGGAGATGCGCTTTCCGTTTGATCCATTTGGCTTCCCAGGGGTGCGCACATGACTTGAGATGTCATAGATCACAATACCAGCATGACTGGGCCACGCCAATGGGCTTGACCGGCCTGTGGCCTGGAGCGGCCGAAAACACCCTGCTCCACTTGTGGTTGCCGCGTGTGTGAACAGGAGACGGAAATTCCGATTCCAATAATTCCCCATACAGCTTTTATTTTCCCGGAACGCACTTGACTGGCGAAGTAATGTTCGATTAACTCTCATCGTAAATAAAAAACCTCTAGGGGGAATGGAGAAAAGGAGTGATTCACAAACTCGCCGCAATACTTGTGGCTGTGCTGTTCGTCGCCGGACTGGTCGGCGGCGGAACCTTCCTCGCAGAAGGAGGGGCATCCGTGCAGACGGTCGAGCCCGCGAAGGTGAACGGCCCGGCGGGCGGCGGCTGCTGCTGAACCGGCCGGCGCACCTCGGCCGGCTGCCGTAAAGGGAGTCCTACCCGGATACGCCCCGAGGGTCCGTGAGCGGAAAATGACAGGCGACCGAACGGCCACCCCCCACAGCCTGTTCCAGGGTCGCCGGGATTTCCCGTTCACACCTGCGCTGTTCCTCCCGTCGAAGTGAAGCGAACACGGGGCAGCGTGTCCGGAACCGGCATCCCGTCACGTACGCGCCGACCGCCGGCGGATCGCCCCGCAGGACCACGGTCGTACGCGTCCGCTGCAGCGCGGGATCAGGCACCGACACCGCGTCGAGCAGCGCCCTGGTGTACGGGTGGGCAGGCCACGCGAACACCTCCTGGACCTCGCCGGTCTCGACGACGCGACCGGCATGCATGACCGCGACCCGGTCGGCCATCTGACGCACCACGGCCAGGTCGTGCGAGACGAACAGACAGGACGGGCCGGGATCCTCCCTCAGCCTGCGCAGCAGATCGAGGATCCCCGCCCCCACGGACACGTCGAGCGCCGAGAGCGGCTCGTCAAGGAGCAGCAGTTCCGGCCGGGCGGCCAACGCCCGGGCGAGGGCGATCCGTTGCCGCTGTCCACCGGAGAACCGGTGGGGGCAGGCGGACACGTCCTGCGGGCCGAGCCCGACGAGCCGCAGCACCTCCGCCACCCGCGCGGCGACCCGGTCGGCCGGCATCCGCTGCACCCACAGCGGCTCGGCGACGATGTCGCCCACCGGCATCCGCGGATCCAGGCTCGACATCGGATCCTGGGGCACGATCTGCACCGCGCTGCGCAGCCGCCGCGCCGCCTCGCGCGACAACGACGAGGTGTCCTGCCCGAGGATCTCGATCGTCCCGCTCTGCGGGACCGCCAGGGAGATCACTTCGAGCAGCGTGGTGGACTTCCCGGCCCCGGACTCTCCCACGAGCCCCAGGGTCTCCCCCCGGCGCACCTCGAGATCGACCGACTCCACGGCGCGCACGACGCGTTCGTCCGCCGTCCGCCGCCCCAGCCGCAGCCGCCACGGGCTCGGCGGCTTCCTTGGCCCGAAGCCGCCGGGCGCGGGATAGGACCTGGCGAGCCCGGTGATCCTCAGAACCGTCTCGGACACCGGTCCTCCGGCGGGCGGCCTGCGGAACACCGACGGCGGAAACAGCTCGACGGAGCTGCGCTTGACCGCCTCGTCGTCCCGATGACAGGCGGCCAGATGCCCGTCGTCTCCCATGAGTTCGGGTATCAGCTCCCGGCACTTCCGCTCGGCGAGCGGACACCGCGGGGCGAAGGCACACCCGGGCCCGCCGTCACCCGCGACCGGCGGCTCGCCCGGCACGGGGGTGGGCGGTGTCTCCCCGTCGAGCCGGGGCACGGACCCGATCAGCCCCTTGGTGTACGGCATCCGCGGGCGCGCGAAGAGCGCGTCGACGCCGGCGCTCTCGACGATCCGCCCGGCGTACATCACCGCGACCCGGTCCGCCGTCCCCGCCACCACCCCCAGGTCGTGGCTGACCAGCAGCAGTGCCGCGCCCGTGGCCCGCCGTGCCGTCGTCAGCGCCTCGAGCACCTGGGCCCGCACGGTGACGTCCAGGGCGCTGGTGGGTTCGTCGGCCACGATCACCTCGGGGTGACCCGCCATCGCCATGGCGATCATGGCCCGCTGCCGCATCCCGCCCGACAACTGGTGCGGGTAGGAGCGGGCGGCCCGGTCCGGCTCCGGCACCCCGACCGCGTCCAGGAGTTCGGTCGCCGCCCGCAGCGCCGACTCCCGCCCCGGACGCGGGCGTTGATGGATGCGCAGCACCTCACCGATCTGGTCCCCCACCCGCTGCACCGGAGTGAACGCGCTCAGCGCGTCCTGGAACACCATGGCGATGTGCCGCCCCCGCACCCGGGCGAGCTCGCGCACCGGCAGCCCGACCAGCTCCCGCCCGAGCAGCCGCACCGAACCGCTCACCTGCACCCCGGACGGGCACAGACCGAGCAGCGCCAGCGCGGTGAGGCTCTTCCCCGCCCCCGACTCGCCGACCAGTCCGAGGACTTCCCCCCGGCGCAACCGGAGATCGACACCGTGCACCAGCGGCACCCCGGCCGCCCGACGGCCCCCCGTCCGCCCGACCCGCAGCCCCCGCACGTCGAGCACCACCTCGTCCGTCACACCCGGCTCCCCGCTTCCCCGTGCACCGCCTCCGTCTCCGCCTCCGGATCCAGCGCGTCCCGCAACGCATCCCCGATGAGGTGGAACGCCAGCACGAGCAGCACCAGCAGCCCCGCCGGGAAGGAGAACATCCACGGATACGCCGTGGGGACATCCGCGGCATCGGCGATCAGCGTGCCGAGGGACACGTCGGGCGGCTGCACCCCGAAGCCGAAGTACGACAGCCCGGTCTCGCTGATGACGGCCCCGGCCACCGCCACCGTCGCGTCCGTGACGAGGAAGGACGCCATGTGGGGAAGGATGTGCCGCCGGACGACCGTGACCGGGCCGACCCCCATGTACCGCGCCACCAGCACGAACTGACGCTCCATCAGAGAGCGGGTCATGGCCCGCACCGCCCGTGCCGTGACCATCCAGCCGAACGCGGCGATCAGCCCGACGTAGGCGAGCCAGCCGAGAGGACGCAGCCGCGGCGCCACCACCACCAGGACCAGGAGTGCCGGCATCACCAGCATCAGGTCCACGAGAAGCATCAGCGCCCGGTCCGCCCAGCCCCCGAAGTACCCCGCACACACCCCCACGACCGCCGCGAGCCCGGTCGAGAAGCCCGCCGCCAGCGCCCCGATGAGCAGCGACTTCTGCAGTCCCCGGGCGCACTGTGCGTAGACGTCCTGGCCGATCCGGTTGGTGCCGAGCCAGTGCCGGGCGTCCGGCGGCCGGTGCAGCGCCGAGTAGTCGATGTCGGCGTAACCCCACCCGGACAGATGCGGTCCGGCGAAGGCGAACAGGAACAGACCGAGCAGCAGAGCACCGCCCGCCACCGCGCCCGGTGAGCGGACCAGCCGCCGCCGTACCCGCGCCCCCCGAGCGGATCTCACGCGTACCGCACCCGTGGATCGAGCGCGCTGTGCAGCAGATCCGCGACCAGACCGGCCAGCAGGACGAGCGCGGCGCTGAACACCTCCACCGCCATGGCCGCGTTCACATCGCCCCGCTGCACGGACTCGATGAACCAACTGCCCATGCCGTGCCGGCCGTAGATCCTCTCCGTGAACACGGCGCCCGTGAACAGCGTCAGGAATCCGAAGGAGAAGAACGCCGTCAGCGGGATCAGCGAGGTCCGCAGGCCGTGCCGCAGCAGCGCGCGCCCGGGGGTGAGCCCCTTGGCCTGGGCGGTGCGCAGATGGTCCGAGGCGAGGACGTCCAGCGTGGCCCCCCGCTGGTAGCGGCTGTACGCGGCGATCGCCCCCAAGGCGACCGAGATCGTCGGCAGGACCAAGTGCACTGCCGTGTCCTGGAGTTGGGCCATCGGACCGCCCTCCAGACCGGGCGTGCGCTCGCCGGTGTACCGGATCACCGTGCGGCCCGCCGCGTCATTGACCGTGAGCGCACCCGCCTGCAGCAGCAGCCCCAGCACGAACGGCGGCACCGACAGCACCGCGAAGGAGAACAGCGTCAGCGCCCGGTCGGGCAGCCGGCCCCGCCGCACCGCCGCCCACACCCCCGCGAGCACCCCCAGCACCGTGCCCACGACCGTCCCGACGATCAGCAGCCGCGCGGTGACCCCCACCCGCCGGCCGAACTCGGCGTCCACCGGCGTGCCGTCGAGCGTGCGGCCGAGATCCCCGTGCAGGGCCCGCCACGCCCAGTGGCCGAAACGCTCGGTCACCGGAGTGCCGCCGTCGAGCCCGATTTCGGTGAGCCGCGCATCGACCACGGCGGCCGGCGGCCGGGGTGTCCGGTCCTCGAAGTAGGACCGCGGATCGAGCGCCGCGGAGGAAATCAAATAGCAGAGAAAAGTTGAAGCGAGAAGCAATACGAGGCAGTTTGTCAGACGTTTTGCCAACAATACGAGCATCGGGTGTCGGACTCCTCGGCAACCCGTCGGCTTCATGTGCTTGACATGGGCCAATGTTAAGCTCGCGGACGCCCCTTGAAGACGTGTTCGCGCTTTCTTGCGGCAGACTGCTCGCTGAAGCGTCCGCCGCGTCAGCGGCAGGTGTTGCGGTCACACGGGGGAGAGGGCATCGCAATGACGGGGTTCCTGATACGCGGCAGAAGGTTGTGGCCCGCGCTGGTCTGGATCACCCTCTGCGCCGTGCTGGGCGGCTGCACCGGGGCACACGGCCGCGCCGCCCCCGGCGACAGCAGCTCCAGCGCGGCGGTTCCGGCCTACGGCCGCACCGACGTCAACCCCCGCCCGCGCGGCGAACTCCGCCAGGGCGGCACCCTGACGCTGCCGATCTACCAGTGGCTGACGCAGTTCAACTACTACCAGGCGGACGGCACCCTGGACGACGTCTTCACGGTCGCCGGCCTGCTGGAGCCGCGCCTGTTCACCCGCGACGCCGAGGGCGCTCCCCGTCCCGCGCCCGCCTACCTGCGCTCCGCCTCCGTCACCTCCACCACTCCCCAGACGGTCACCTACCGCCTCAACCCCGAAGCGAGGTGGTCCGACGGAAAGCCGCTCGGCTGGCGGGACTTCGCGGCCCAGTGGCGCGCGCTGGGCAGGGGCGACGCGCGCTACCGGATCGCCGATCCGAGTGGCTACGAGGACATCGCCTCGGTACGTCAGGGGGCGGACGCGCACGAGGTGAAGGTCACCTTCAAGCGGCCGTTCGCCGACTGGCAGCGGCTGTTCACGCCGCTGTACCCGGCCGCCGGCTTCGGCAACCCGGCGGACTTCAACACCGGTTGGCAGGGAAAGGCGCCGATCACCGCGGGAGCCTTCAGGATCGGTTCGCTGGACGACACCGGCCAGACCCTGACCCTCGTACCCGACCCCGCCTGGTGGGGGACCCGCCCCCGCCTCGACCGGGTCGTCTTCCGCACCCTCGACCCCACGACCGCCGTCCAGGCCTTCCTCAACGGCGAGATCGACGCCGTCAACGCCGCCTCCGCCGACCTCTACGACCGGCTCAGGAAAGCCGACGACACCGACATCCGCACCGGCTCCGCCTGGGACGACGTCCAGGTCGCCCTGAACGGCGCCCCGGGCCCCCTCGCGGACGTCCAGGTGCGCCGGGCCGTGCTGCGGGCCATCGACCGCCATGCCCTCGCCGAGGTGGCGGGCACCGGCCTGCCGGTCGGGGTGCCCCTGCTCGGCAACCACTTCTTCATGACCAACCAGCCCGGATACGCGGACAATTCCGCTGCGCTCGGCACCTACGACCTGAAGGCCGCCGAGCGAATTCTGGACCAGCGCGGATGGCATCGCACCGGCGGCAGCGGCACCCGCAGCAAGAACGGGCAGGAGTTGCGCCTGCGTTTCGTACTCAGCCAGTCCACCAACCGCCTTGGTCTCGACCTCTCCCAGCTGATCCAGCAGATGCTCCAGCGCGCGGGAATTTCGGTGGAGATCCAGAAAGTCCCGGCCGACGACTACCTGTCGAAGTATCTGAACCGCGGGAATTTCGATCTGGCGATCTTCCGATTCACCGGACTGACCTATCCCAGCACCCTGTACCCCGTCTACCGGCGGCCGAGCGGCGGCCAGTTCTACGAGAACTACGGCAGGATTTCCAGCCCCGAGATCGACTCCCTGCTCGGCCGCGCCGTGCACACCCTGGACGCAGGACGCCGCGACCAGCTCTACAACCAGGCCGACCGCCTGATCTGGCAGCTGGGCCACGACGTCCTGCTCTACCAGCGCCCGCAGGTGCTGGCCGTCAGGAAGGGCCTCGCCAACTACGGCGTGCCCGGCCTCGGCGACATCGACTTCACCGCCGTCGGCTGGCCGCGGTAGGGCCGGCTCAGCGTGTCGTAGCCCATCGCCACCGAGGCCAGCGTGACGTGATGGTGCCAGCCGCGGAAGGAGCGGCCCTCGAAGTCGGCGAGCCCGAAGTCCTGCTGGAGCCGCCCGAGGCTCTCGCCCGACACCGTCCGCAGCTGGGCCAGCGGCAGCACGTCCGACAGCCTGCGCCCGGGCAGATTGGTCAGCCAGTACGTACGCGGGGTGGGCCGGCCGTACGGCCAGTCGGTGACCAGATGCCTCGGCCGCTGCGGCGGCTGCGCCCCCGCGGACCGGGCGCCCGCACCCCCGCCGTGGGGCGCCTCGGTCAGCAGCAGGGCCGGAGCCGACAGGACCTGGGACTGCCGCATCCGGGCCGTCGTCCGGTCCTGCCAGGCGATCGGCATCCGCTTGCGGTGCTGGACGGCGTGCACGGCGAGCTCCGTCAACGTCCCACTGCCGTACGGGGATCCGGCGCACGGCCTGGGGAGGGTGACCGCGGTGCTGGGCGAGGCCTCGACCAGATAGGCCAGCCCGCGCGCCTCGAGCCCGCGCAGCAGGGGCGCCACATCGGCCTCACCGCGCCAGTCCACCAACACCGGCAGCGGTTCCAGGTACCACTCCTCCAGCATCTCGTCGACGGCCTCCAGGATGTACCGCCAGCGCGGCCGGGAGCGCTCCTGAGGCGGCAGATGCGCCTGGGTGCGCAGCCGCTCGTCGCGGTCCCAGCGGGCCGGCAGCATCAGCCGCCAGCTGACCGGGACGCCGCCGTGCCGCCCCACCAGCGAAGTGGCCAGCGCCAGCTGGCAGTTGACGGTCCGCTCCAGCGAGGGGGCGTACTGCCGGGCCACACCCACCGAGCGGTCGCCGTTCTTCGCGAAGACGACCTCGTCGACGCACCAGGCCTCCGAGCGGAAGGCCCGGCTCAGCTGCCCGGCGAGCCGCCGGCGCACCGGACCGCACGGCCACGGGCTCTGGTTGACGAACTGCTGGATCTGCTGCACGGCCCGCCGGCCGAGGACCTGCTCGGAGATGCGGGCCGGGGTCTTGCGGCCGGGCACGCCGAGCAGTCCACGGACATAGACCTCGCCCCAGCGCCGCTGGTCGGAGCGGCTCAGGGTGCCGAAGAGGTCCTGGCAGTAGGCGGAGAGGTCCACCGGCTCTACGGGCACCTCGTAGGGCGGGCCGAAGCCGGGCTCCGCGGCGAGGGTTCCGGGGGGCAGGGTGGTGGTCACGGTTCAGTCCTCCTCGCCCTCTAGCAGGAAGGCGTCGGTCGCCATCAGGGCTTCGCGGACCTCGGGCAGGACCGCGCCGACGACGACGAAGTCGACGTCGAGCCCTGCCTTGGTGCGCTGCACGAGCAGTTCGTTGACCGCGGGCCGGCACATCTCGCTGACCTCGGACAGATGGAACTCCACCCGCCGGGGCCCCGCGGCCATCACCTCGCCGAGGACCCGGCGGAACTTGTCCAGTTCACCGGCGTCGACCGCGCCGCCGCAGCGGACGTGCGCGGTCCCGCCGTCGAACTCGCTGCGCATCCTCAGACGCATCTGCACGGGCTCCAGCTCCACCCGCACCCGCACCGGCCCGTCGCTCTCGGGGAGCTTCACGGTCAGCTGCTTGGCGTCGAAGTGATGGTGCTCGCGTCCGTCGACCCACACCCGGGTCAGCTCCACGGACCCCGGCGGCAACAGGTCGGGCGCCACCCGCAGTTCGCGCTCCGGCAGGTCGTCGGGGCGCGGCCGGAAGTACAGGGTGAGCGGCTCGTGGCTGATCAGCAGACCGGTGTAGGCGGCCGCCAGATAGCACAGCTCCAGCGAGTGGTAGCCGGCCATGGCGTGCGAGCCCTTGAGCCGCTCGGTGCCCACCAGATACGGGATCCCGTCGGCCAGCACATTGAAGTAGACCCCGCCGTCCTGGTGGTCCAGGAAGAAGGCGTTGTAGAAGGAGGCGGCCTCCCGCGCGAGCCTGAGCGACTCCGGGTCGTCGGCGGTCCCCGCCAGGATCAGATAGGCGAGGATCGCCTGCTCCTGCTGCCACCAGGCCTTGCGGTCGTGCCACACCATGCGGTGGATGCCGCTGTCCGCGTCCGCCCGCCGCTCCACCACGTCGTACCAGCCGCCGCGCTGCTGGTCGCTGCCGACCGGCGGCATGATCTCGCCGATCCTTCGGGCGGTCTCGGCGTACTCCTGCTTGTCGTGCAGGGCCCGGATCCGGGTCAGGTTCCAGGCGATCTTCAGGTTGTGCCCGACCACCGCCCGGTCCTGCTGCCAGCCCCAGGTGCGGTCCGGACTCCAGTCCTCGTGGAAGCGCTCCTGGACGAACGGGCTGTCCGGCTCGTCCGGGAAGCGCGCCACGATGGTGTCCGCGGTCTCCTCCAGGAGCGCGGCGAAGTCCTCGCGGCCGGTGGCCAGATAGGCGTTGATCAGATACGCCGGGGCGTGGTCGCCCACCGAGTTCCAGTTCTTGCGGGAGCGGTTGCGGCCCAGCGCGTCGTCACAGGGGGAGAGGTTGATCGGGTCGATGTGCGAGAAGAAGCCCCCGCGCTCCTCATCACGGAAGTACCGCTGGAACAGGGCGACCGTCCGGTCGATGTCCTGAAGGATCCGCGGATCGCCGGTCACCCGGTACGTCTGGGTCGGCCCGGCCAGCGCGTAGATCTGCTCGTACATCGGGATGGCGTCGAAGTCGTCCCCGAACTCCGAGGCGTACACCTTGCGCCGCCCGGTCGGCGTGATGTCCATGCCGTGGTACCAGTAGACGATCCCGTCCTGCTTGTCGTCGACGCGCATGTACTGCCGTAAGTACTCGGTCCCGCTCTCGGCCGCGTCCAGGAACCGGTCCTCGCCGGTCAGCAGATACGCGGTCGAAAGGCCGTACACCAGCCGGGAGATGGTGTCGGTCTCCTGCCGCACGTTCTCCCCTGCGTGCTCGGGCAGGTGCGCCCCGTCGAGCGTGAGGTGGGTGCGGTAGTTGCGCCAGTCGAACTTGCCGTCGGGGAACTGGCCGCGCAGATAGAAGTCGGCGATCGCGGCGGCCTGCTGCACCCACCAGTTGGGGTGCTCGAAGACGTAGTGGCCACGGCTCTCCTCGGGGAAGGTGATCTCCTTCGCCTCGAAGCGCGCGCCGCCCTCCCACTCGTAGAAGATCCCGTAGGCGAACAGGAAGCGCCCGGTGCCCAGCATGTCCCGGGTGCGCGAGGTGGTGTCGTGGTAGGGGTCGCCCAGGTTGCGGACGATGCGGGAGACGACGTTGCGGGCCAGGTGCACGGTGAACTCGCGGCCGTCGGAGGTGCGCAGCCCGAACCGGTGCTGGGTGGGGCTGTGGTACGTCACGTATCCCGCGAGGGTGTCGGAGAAGATACGGCGGTCGGTGGTGGCACTCATCTCGTCACGTGCCCTTCTCGTCGGGTAGCGCCACAAGGAGGACGACACTGCGGCCGTGGGCGTGGAAGACGGCCCCGTCGACCGGTTCCTCCGCGCCGGCGGGCGGCAGGTCGTGCGGCCCGGAGCAGGCCGTGTCCAGGACCCGGAACCAGCGGTGGCCCTCGACGGGCGGCAGCTCGAAGTCCAGGCCCAGGTGGTACATGTTCAGGATCAGATGCAGGTCGGGGTCGCCGTCGAAGCCGCCGAGCGTGGCCGCCAGCACCCGCGCGTCCGCGTGGTCCCAGCCGGGGCACAGCAGCTTGGTGCCGTGCCAGGTGACGTCGGCCTGACCCCGTTCATTGCGGCGTTCGGTGAAGAAGCGGGCCTCACGGAAGGTCCCGAAACGCTTGCGAAGCCCGATGACCCGTTCGGTGAAGGAACGTATCTCCGTTTCCTTCTCCGCCTGGTCCCAGTCCAGCCAGGAGGTCTCGTTGTCCTGGCAGTAGGCGTTGTTGTTGCCGTGCTGGGTGTTGCGGAACTCGTCCCCGGCGAGCAGCATCGGCACGCCCCGGCTGAGCATCAGGATCGACAGGAAGTTCTTGATCTGCCGCACCCGCAGCCGCTCCACCTCCTCGGAGTCCGTCGGGCCCTCCACCCCGCAGTTCCAGCTGAAGTTCTCGTGCGCGCCGTCGGCGTCGGACTCGCCGTTGGCGTGGTTGTGCTTGTGCTGGTACGACACCAGGTCGTTGAGGGTGAAGCCGTCGTGACAGGTCACGAAGTTGATGCTGTTGGTGGGCAGCACCTGCTGCGGGAAGAACAGGTCGGCCGAACCTCCGAGCCGGGAGGCGATCTCCCCGACCAGGCCGGCGTCCCCGCGCACGAAACGGCGTACATCGTCGCGGAACGGCCCGTTCCACTGCGCCCAGCGCTTCCCCGGGAACCGGCCGACCTGGTACAGCCCGCCGCCGTCCCACGGCTCCGCGATGATCTTCGTCTCGGCGAGCACCTGCGACAGCTCGATCGCCCAGAGGGCCGGCGGTACGGCCATCTCGTAGCCCATGGGACCGCGGGACATCTCCGAGGCCAGGTCGAAGCGGAAGCCGTCGACATGGTGCTCGGTCACCCAGTACTCCAGGCACTCCAGGATGAACTTGGTGACCATGGGGTGGTTGGCGTTGACCGCGTTCCCGCAGCCCGTGAAGTCCATGTAGCGGCTGCGGTCCTGCGGCCACAGGTGGTAGTACGCCTCGTTGGCGAGGCCCCGGAAGCTGATCGTCGGCCCGTACTCGTTGCCCTCGCTGGTGTGGTTGAACACCACGTCGAGGATGACCTCGATGCCCGCCCGGTGCAGCGCCTTGACCATGTCGCGGAACTCGGTGATGTGCCCGGCGAGGTGGGGCTCGGCGCAGTAGCCGGTGTGCGGGGCGAAGAAGCCGTACGGGTCGTAGCCCCAGTAGTTGCGCAGCGGTGTGCCGTCGGGGCCGGTGCGCAGGATCTGCGTCTCGTCGAAGTCGAAGACGGGCAGCAGTTCCACGGCGGTGATGCCGAGCCGCTTCAGCTCCGGGATCTTCTCCACGACCGCGGAGAAGGTGCCGGGATGGGCGGCGCGCGAGGTGGGCGAGGCGGTCAGGCCGCGTACGTGCATCTCGTAGATGACCGTGTCCGCCATCGGCGTCCGTAACGGGCGGTCGCCCTCCCAGTCGTAGGCGTCGAGGTCGACGACCAGGCTGCGCATGCAGTGCTCCACGTTGTCCCCGCCGCCGATGGCGTGGGCGCGGTCCCAGCAGCTGTTGATGTTGGCCCGCGCATAGGGGTCGAGGAGCACCTTGCGGTGGTTGAAGCGGGCCCCCGAGTGGTGGGTGTTGCGGGGGCCGTCGATCCGGTACGCGTACACCTGCCCCGGACCGATCCCTGCCACATGGCAGTGCCAGAAGTGAAAGCTGCGGTGCCGCTCGGGGCTCAGGCGTACGACGCGGGACGGCAGGGGCGCGTCACAGCGGTCGAACAGCAGCAGGTCGACGCGTGTCGCGTGCTCGGAGAAGAGCGAGAAGTTCACGCCGTCGGCGTCGACGGTGGCGCCCAGGGGCTGTGGGCGCCCCCTTGTGACTCTCGGGACGGCCTCCGGCAGACGCTCGATCGTCAGGCTTCCCTGGGTCTTCACAGAGCTTCACCTCTTGTCACCTGGGAGTCACTGGCTCCGAACCAGTCAACAAGCCCTGTAAGGTCGAGTCAAGTAAATTGTAAATCCGGAGGGCGTCGCGGAGCCCGGCGCGCGCCGGAGCGCACCAGGGGAGCTGGGGCTTCGCCGGACCTCGGGGAATCTTGCGGAATCAGCGCGGGCACGGCGCCGGAGGGCGGGTTGCGGCCACAACGGCCTCAACGAACGACGAAGCCCCCGGCCGCTGAGCGGCCGGGGGCTTCGGCTGGTGTCCGAGGGGGGACTTGAACCCCCACGCCCGATAAAGGGCACTAGCACCTCAAGCTAGCGCGTCTGCCATTCCGCCACCCGGACAAGGTGTCTGTCGTGCGGGTTTTCCCCCGCGGCGACGAAGGAAACATTACCAGGCTTTCGCGAGGTCCCCGGTCACCCCCCGTCCCGCGTGAACGGCGTGTGACGGGCGGAGCCCGGTCTTGGGGAGCGCCGGGCTCAGGGGGAGGATGAGGGGAACCACCAGCAGTGACAGCGGGAGGAAGCAGCGTGAGCGAGACGGACACGGCCAGGGGCGTCACCGGCGAGGACGAGGTCGTGGACCTCTGCCGCGAGCTGATCCAGATCGACACCAGCAACTACGGCGACCACTCGGGTCCGGGTGAGCGGAAGGCGGCCGAGTACGTCGCGGAGAAGCTCGCCGAGGTGGGCCTCGACTCGAAGATCTTCGAGTCGCACCCGGGCCGGGCGTCCACGGTCGCCCGGATCGAGGGCGAGGACCCGTCACGGCCCGCGCTCCTCATCCACGGCCACCTCGACGTCGTACCGGCCAACGCCGACGACTGGACCCACCACCCCTTCTCCGGCGAGGTCACCGACGGCTGCGTCTGGGGCCGCGGGGCCGTCGACATGAAGGACATGGACGCGATGACCCTGGCGGTCGTGCGCGACCGGCTGCGCAGCGGGCGCAGGCCCCCGCGCGACATCGTGCTCGCCTTCCTCGCCGACGAGGAGGCGGGCGGCACGTTCGGCGCCCGGCACCTGGTCGACAAGCACCCCGACCTCTTCGAGGGCGTCACCGAGGCGATCAGCGAGGTCGGCGGCTTCTCCTTCACGGTCAACGAGCAGCGGAGGCTCTATCTGATCCAGACGGCCGAGAAGGGCATGCACTGGATGAAGCTGACCGTGGCCGGCACCGCCGGGCACGGGTCGATGATCCACCGGGACAACGCCATCACCGAGCTGTCGGAGGCCGTCGCGCGGCTCGGCCGGCACAAGTTCCCGGTGCGGGTGACGAAGACCACCCGGGCCTTCCTCGACGAACTCGGCGACGCGCTCGGCACCGAGCTGGACCCGGAGGACATGGAGGGCACCCTGGCCAGGCTCGGCGGCATCGCCAAGCTCATCGGCGCCACCCTGAGCAATACCGCCAACCCCACGCAGCTGGGCGCCGGTTACAAGGTCAACGTCATCCCGGGCGAGGCCACGGCGCATGTCGACGGGCGCTTCCTGCCCGGGTTCGAGGAGGAGTTCCTCGCCGACCTGGACAAGATCCTCGGGCCGAAGGTGAGGCGCGAGGACGTACACGCCGACAAGGCCGTCGAGACCACCTTCGACGGGGCCCTGGTGGACGCCATGCAGTCCGCGCTGGTGGCCGAGGACCCGGCCGCCAAGGCGATCCCGTACATGCTCTCCGGCGGCACGGACGCCAAGTCCTTCGACGAGCTGGGCATCCGCGGCTTCGGCTTCGCACCGCTCAAGCTGCCCCCGGAGCTGGACTTCGCCGGCATGTTCCACGGTGTCGACGAGCGGGTGCCGGTCGACGGCCTGAAGTTCGGCGTGCGCGTGCTGGACCGCTTCATCGACGCCTCGTGACCTTCGTAATCGGCCGCGCGTACGGAACGGGCCCGAGAAGGGTGAATGCGACCATCAGCTCGTAGCTCCATTACTTCCTCCTCGTTACAGGTAATGCGATCAGCAACACGAGATCGCTTTTGCCAACAAGGAGGAATAATGCTCAAGAAGGTCGTCGCTGCTGCGGCTGCCACTGGTGGTCTGGTTCTCGCGGGTGCGGGCCTGGCCGTCGCCGACGCCGGTGCCCAGGGTGCCGCGGTGCACTCCCCGGGTATCGCTTCCGGCAACGTCGTTCAGGTGCCCGTGCACGTCCCCGTGAACGTCTGCGGCAACACGATCTCCGTGATCGGGCTGCTGAACCCCGCCTTCGGCAACACCTGCATCAACAAGTGACGTCGACCCGCTGAGGGTCGTGCACGCCCGTCGGCTCCGGAGCGCGGCCATGCGCTCCGGAGCCGACCGGCAGTTTCGCGAATTTCCGCACGGAATTTCGCGGGATTCCAGGTCAGGAATGAAGGCAGGGAGAATTCAGCAATGCGACAGGTCACCCGCAAGGGCCTGATGACCGTGATGGCGGCGACCGGTGTGCTCGCCGCGGCGGGCGGTTACGCCCACGCCGACTCGGCCGCGAACGGCTCCACCTCGGACTCGCCCGGCGTACTGTCCGGCAACACGGTGCAGGCGCCGGTGCATGTGCCGGTGAACGTCTGCGGCAACACGGTCAACGTCGTCGGACTCCTCAACCCGGCGCGGGGCAACGAGTGCAGCAACGAGGGCGGTCACGGCGGTTCCGGCGGGGCCCACGCCGGCGGACACTCCAGTCACTCGCCCGGCATCGGCTCGGGCAACACCGTCCAGGCGCCGGTCGACGTGCCGGTCAATGCCTGCGGCAACACGGTCAACGTCGTCGGACTGCACAACCCGGCGCGGGGCAACGAGTGCAGCAACGAGGGCGGTCACGGCGGTTCCGGCGGGGCCCACGCCGGCGGACACTCCAGTGACTCGCCCGGCATCGGCTCGGGCAACACCGTCCAGGTGCCGGTCGATGTGCCGGTCAATGCCTGCGGCAACACGGTCAACGTCGTCGGACTGCACAACCCGGCGCGGGGCAACGAGTGCAGCAACGAGGGCGGTCACGGCGGTTCCGGCGGTGGGGCCCATGCCGGCGGACACTCCAGTGACTCGCCCGGCATCGGCTCGGGCAACACCGTCCAGGTGCCGGTCGATGTGCCGGTCAATGCCTGCGGCAACACCGTCAACATCGTCGGCATCGGCAACGCCGCCGAGGACAACGAGTGCTCCAACGGCGGTTCGGGTGGGCACACGACGCCTCCTGGAGGCGGCCACCAGACGCCGCCGCCCGGAAACCCGGGGAACCCCGGTACTCCGGGACACCCCGGACACCCGGGACACCCCGGACATCCCGGCAACCCGAACCACCCCGGCAACCCGAACCACCCCGGCAACCCGAGCACGCCGGGCGGCTCCTCGCACACCAACCACCCGGGCACCCAGACGGTGACCCAGCCGCAGGGCGGCGCACAGCTCGCGCACACCGGCAGTGACCTGCCGATCGGCGTCGTGCTCCCGGTGGGCGCCGGAGCGCTGCTGGCGGGTGCGGTCATGTACCGCAAGGCACGCGCCTCGGTCTGAACCGGCGCATCTCCACGCCAAGCACCGCAAACTTCCCCTGAGGTGCGCAGAACGGAGCGGGCCCCGTGCTGGCGGGGCCCGCTCCGTTTCCGTCGTCTCCGTCCTCGCCTCAGCTCACCACGTGGCGCGCACCTGGCGGATGATCCGCCGGCGCAACCGCACCCTGCGGCTGCCGTCGCGCAGCAGGCTCAGACGGTCCAACTCCCAGTGTCCGTACTCGGCATGGTCCGTCAGCAGACGTGTGGCGTCCTTGCGGGACACCCCGCGCGGCACGTACACGTCGACAAATTCGTATTCCGGCATCGCATCTATTGTGCGGGCTGGGGCCCGGTACGGATAGCGTCTGCACTATGTCTGATGCTGCGCAGCCCACCGCTGCCGAGGTACGAGCCGCCGCCGAGGCGGTCAAGACCGCGCTCGACCGCCACCTGGCCGCGGTCGAACGCAGGTCCGGGGAGGATGACCAGGCGGTCTACGAGGCGTTCAACGAGCTGGCCGCGGCCGCCGAGACGTACGACGAGCTGCTCTACGACCGCTACGACGAGGTCACGCCCTTCGAGATCCCCGGTGCGGAGGACACGCTGCCGCCGTACACGGGTCCCGAGGAGCCGAACGCGCTGAGTGTGCTGATCCGCCGCGACTACGCCGTCGCGGACCAGCATCGGCTGCTGGCGCAGGCGCAGCGGGTGGAGGCGGCGGACGACGACGGTCGGGGGGCGGCGGCCTCCGCGACCGTGCACGGGGCGCTGGGCGTTCTGTTCGGCGAGTTCGAACCGGACGAGATCGCCTCGCGGCACAAGGAGTTCGGCCTGGAGGAGGGCGACTCCACGCTCTGGGTGACGGCCACGGACGAACCGGCCGAGCCGGGCGACTGGCTGGAGGCGCCGTTCGAGCAGATCGATCCGCAGCGGGTGGTCTGCCGTTTCGACGTCAGCGCGGTCTTCGACGACGAGATCGAGGACGGCCGCCTGGCCGGCGTCGACGACGACATCGAGGACGAACTGGACACGGATCTGGACGGCGACGAGGACCTGGAGCCACTGGACGCGGACCGCTAGCGCGGGCCGCTGGCGCAGGGCTGAACCGTTACGGCGGCGGCGTTCACGGATGATCTCCGTGAACGCCGCCGCTGTTCGGGTACGTGGTGAGTGTTTGGCTGCGGGCCGTCTGTGGCTGGTCGCGCCCACGCGGCGGAGCCGCACATCGAGACAGCCCCGTGCCCCTGAGGTGGGTGCCGGGCCCCCTGGTCAGTCGGTGGCCGGTGCCTGTGTGCTGAGCAGTGCCGGCAGACGGGTCGTGCGGGGCTTTGCCGGGACCTCGGCCACGGCACGGGGGAGTGCCTGGTCCACGCCGTGGACCACGGAGAGATGGCGGTCCGCCCTGCCGAAGGCCGTGTAGACCCACGGGCGGCTCAGGGACTGCGCCGCGTCCCCGGGCAGCACCACGACCACCGCGGGCCACCGGTTGCCCACCGCCTGGTGCGCGGTCAGCGCCCACCCGTGCCGCACGGACTGCTCCACCCGCTCCTTCGGTACGACGACGGGGGTGCCCGCGCACGTCAGGTGCAGCCCCTCGGCGTCGGCCGTCACGACCTTGCCCGTTGTCGTACGGCCCGGTGCGGGGGAGTAGGCGATCCGGTCGCCGGGGTCGAAGCCTCCGAAGCGGCCGGGGCCGGGGTTGAGGCGCTCCTTCAGGGCCGCGTTGAGCGCGCGGGTGCCGGCCGCGCCGCCATGGCCGGGGGTGATCACCACGGTCTCCTCGGGCGGCACACCGATCGCCCGTGGCACCGAGTCGGCGACGAGCTGCACGGTGCGGTGGACCGCCTCGCCCGCGTCCCGCACCGGGACGATCACGACCTCCTTGCCGGGAGCCTCGACCTGGCCCAGCTCACCGATGCCGATGCCGGAAACCAGCTCCCCCAGCGGGCCGAGGTCGGGCCGCCGGGACGCGATCCGGGGGCAGACCCGCGCCGCCAGCAGATCGGCGAACACCCGGCCCGGCCCGGCCGACCACAGCACCCCCGGGTCCCCGGCCAGCACCAGCCGGGCACCGTCGGGCAAGGACTCGACGAGCAGGGCCCCCGTCTCGACGTCCAGTTGGGGCGCGTCGAGCACGACGAGAAGATCCAGATCCAACGCCCCGTCCGCGTCCCGCCCGGGCCCCTCGTCACCGGAGAGAAGCCCGGCGACGGTGGCGACGCAGCCTTCCGGCATATCGCTGTCGCGCAGGGCGCTTGCCGTGGTGCGGTCGGGCAGGGCGCCGCTCGCCGCGTTGCCACCCCGGCGCCCGGCCGCCGCCCACAGCGTTGCGAAGCGGTCGCGGCCGGCAGGGCTGTGGGTGGCGGCCCAGGCACGCAGGCCGAGGGCGGTGGCCGTCTGGAGCAGTGCCGCCGGTTCGGCGAGGGATGCCTCGCCGCCGGTGTGCAGCACCAGGCCGTGGCCCGCGACCGCGCGGACCAGTTCGGCGGTGGAGTCCGGTGCGGAGGCGGCGGCGTTTTCCCAGGCCTCGGCCGAACCGTCCTCCTTCGGCACCGAGTTGATCAGGCGGGTGAGTCCGTCGGCGAGGCTCTCCTCCGCGAGCGCGTACCGCTCCAGGCCGACCAGGATCCGTACCGGACGCTCCTCGGCCTCCTCGGCCGTCTCCGGTGCCGGAGCGGTCGGGTCGAGGGCGTCCTGGAAGACCAGGGCCTCGCCCTCCGTGACAGCGCTCTGCACGGCCGCGTCGGTGTCGGGCACGCCCCGCTGGGCCAGCGCGGCGGTGAGCGCAGGCATCTCCAGCGCCGTGTGCCCGGCGAGTGCCGCCTGCTCCAGCAGCCAGCCCGTCAGCGCCCGGCCCCGACGCTCGTCGTCCGGACCGCACTCCGCGCCGAGCAGCGCCCGCGCGAAGCCGTCGGCCTGCTCGGGCCGCACACCGCCGACGCGCAACAGCAGCCAGGGATCCTCCCGCAGAACGTCCTCCGCGCCCTCGCCGAGGACCGCGGCGACCTGCGGTGCGAGCGCGTCCGGCGCGCCGCCGTCGGTCAGCACCCGCCGTACCGCGTCGACGGCCTCCGGCGCGGGAGCAGCGGGCACGGCCGAGGGCGTCGGCTGTGGACGCCGTACCGGCTCGGGGGCGGGGCGGCGCGGGGCGGACTCGCTGAACACCGTGGCCACGGGCTTCGCGCCGCTCTCCACGGCACGGACGGCGGCCAGCAGATCGGCGGCCTTCCCGCTGAGCCTCGCTCCGGCCTCGATGGGCCCCGCCTTCTCCGCCTTGCGCCGCTCGATCCGCTCCCGCTCCAGCCGCTGAGCCGCCAGCTCGGCCTCGGCTTCGGACAGTTGAGCGGCGGCCTCGCCGCCGCCGTCCGCCGTGGTCTCGCCCTCGCCGCTCTGCTCCGCGGCGCCCGGCGTCCCCGGCTCGGCGTTCTCTGCGTCCTCGGTGGGTTCGGGCTCCGTGCTCACAGCGTGCTCCAGTCGTGATCGGGATAGCGGTGCACGGGCGCCGACACGTCGTCGAGCGCCCGGCAGATCTCGTCAGGAAGACTAAGGGCCTCCACTGACAATGCCGCCGTGAGCTGGGAAGAGTTGCGTGCGCCGACGATCGGCGCGGCCACCCCGGGCCGGTCGCGGATCCACGCGAGGGCGATCTGGAGGGGCGTCACCGCGAGGCCGTCCGCCGCGGTCTGCACGGCGTCCACGATGCGGCTCGCGGTGTCGTCGAGGTACGGCGCGACGAAGGGCGCAAGGTGCTCGGAGCCGCCGCGCGAGTCGGACGGCACGACCTCGCCCCGGTACTTGCCCGTCAGGACCCCGCGGCCCAGCGGCGAGGACGGCAGCAGGCCGATGCCCAGGTCCAGCGCGGCCGGCAGCACCTCGCGCTCCACGCCGCGCTGCAGCAGCGAGTACTCCATCTGCGTGCTGGCCAGCCGGGTCCGCGGCCCCGTGGCCGCCAGCTGCCAGGTGGCCGCCTTGGCGAGCTGCCAGCCGCAGAAGTTGGAGACGCCGGCATAGCGCGCCCGGCCGCTGCTGACCGCCAGGTCGAGGGCCTGGAGGGTCTCCTCGAGCGGGGTGTACGGGTCGAAGGCGTGGATGTGCCAGACGTCGACGTAGTCCGTGCCGAGCCGGGTCAGCGAGGCGTCCAGCGCGGAGAGCAGGTGCCCGCGCGAGCCGTCCACCCGGCGGTCCGGGTCCGGCACGCTGCCCGCCTTGGTCGAGATCACCAGGTCCCGGCGCGGAACCAGGCCTTCTATGAGGCGTCCGAGCAGGTACTCGGCCTCCCCGTCGCCGTACACGTCCGCCGTGTCGACGAGGCTCCCGCCCGCCTCCCAGAACGTCTTCAAGAGGTCCGCGGCGTCGTGCTCGTCGGTGTCCCTGCCCCAGGTGAGCGTGCCGAGTCCGATGCGGGACACGCGAAGGCCGGTCCGGCCGAGATACCTCTGCTCCATGAACGCCGAGATTACTGGCCCGACCCTTCGGCGTGGGGGCCTGTGGACAACCAGTTTCCGCACGCTAGGGTCTGGCGAACAGGGACGTTACTGATCGGTAAGGGGTATCGGCATGCAGCTCGGGATCAACCTCGGCTACTGGGGTGCCGGAATGGACGCGGACAACCTGGAGGTCGCGAAGGAGGCCGACCGGCTCGGGTACGCCGTGTGCTGGGCCGCCGAGGCCTACGGATCGGACGCGGCCACCGTGCTCAGCTGGGTCGCCGCCCAGACCGAGCGCATCGACGTCGGCTCGGCCATCTTCCAGATCCCGGCCCGCCAGCCCGCGATGACCGCGATGACCGCAGCCACCCTCGACTCGCTCTCCGGCGGCCGCTTCCGCCTCGGCATCGGCGTCTCCGGCCCGCAGGTCTCCGAGGGCTGGTACGGCGTCAAGTTCGACAAGCCGCTGGCACGCACCCGTGAGTACGTCGAGATCGTGCGCAAGGCGATGACCCGCGAGCGGCTGTCGTACGAGGGCGAGCACTGGACGCTGCCGCTGCCCGGCGGCCCGGGCAAGCCGCTCAAGCTGACCGTGCACCCCGAGCGCGAGCACATCCCGCTGTACATCGCCGCGATCGGCCCGAAGAACCTCGAGCAGACGGGTGAGATCGCCGACGGCGCCCTGCTGATCTTCCCCTCGGCCGAGCACCTCGAGGAGACCACGATCAAATACCTGCGCGCCGGGCGGGAGAAGGCCGGCAAGACCCTCGACGGCTTCGACGTCTGCCCGACGCTCCCGCTCTCCGTCGGCGAGGACAAGGACGTGGCCACCCTCGCCGACGCGTTCCGGCCCTACACCGCGCTGTACGTCGGCGGCATGGGCAGCGCAAAGCAGAACTTCTACAACCAGCTCGCCCAGCGCATGGGGTTCGAGGCGGCGGCCGCCGAGGTCCAGGAGAAGTACCTGTCCGGCGACAAGCAGGGCGCCGCGGCCGCGATCCCGCACGACCTGATCGACAAGACGGCGCTGCTCGGTTCCGTGGACCGCATCGCCGACCGGATGAAGCAGTACGCGGAGGCCGGAGTCACCACCCTGAGCCTCAACCCGGCCGGCTTCACGCTTCAGGAGCGGATCGCCTCGCTCCGCGCCGGCACCGAGGCCCTGGAGCGCGCCGGACTGGCGTAACGCACGAGCCGGGCTGCGGGGGAGAGGTTTCTGCGGCCGTGGTGGGGGCTCGGGGGTCTTCCCCGCCACGGCCGTCACGGGGAACAACGCGCCCGGGCGCGCGCGGTTACGCTTCCGAACCGACCCCTTGGGTCCTCCTTTTGGCCGAGTTGTCCGACACAGCTGTTGCAGCACCTCTGACAGCGCATTTGACTCGTTCTTTGCGGAACCCGCCGGAATCCGGCAGGGACTGGCAGAACCGAGACCGGCAGAGAGGTGCCCGCGATGCTTTCGGCCAGGAGTCTTTTCCAGGAGATCCTCGACGACGACGAGTCGTTCGCCCTGTTCTGCTCCATCGCGGCCAGCGGTGAGTCCCAGGGCGGCTGGGAGAACGGGCGGATCGCCGCGCTGGTCCCCGACAGCCACCGCGCACTCGCCCCCAGGATCACCCGGCACGGCGCCGACGAGGACAAGCACGGGCGGATCTTCAACGCCCTGATGAAGAAGCGCGGGCTCGACCCCGTCCCCGTACCGCCCGAGACCGACTACACGATGCTCCTGGAGAAGAACGGCATCGGGCTCCCCCACGAGAAGCTCAGGAACGACGAGCCGCTCACCGTGCAGGACATCGTCACCTACCTCTCCCACAGCCGGGTCACCGAGCAGCGCGCCTCCGAGCAGATGGACCTGCTGCGCCGGCACTTCGCCGACCACCCCGACATCGGCCGCGCGGTGCGGATGATCTCCGACGACGAGGACAACCACCTGGCCTACTGCCACGAGGAGTTGCTGCGCTTCGCATACGCCGGACACGGCCGTGCCATCCAGCGCACGCTGCGGGAGTGCGCGCTCGCGGAGATCCGCATCTACCGGGACGTCAGCCTCGCCGTCATGGACCACATGGGACGCATCCTCGGCTGGCCGAGGGCCAAGTCGGCGCTGCTCGCGGCCGGTATCCACGCCGTCTACGCGTACGAGCGGTGCGCGGGCTGGCGGCGCATGGTGAGCCTGCGGATGCCCGAGCGGCGCGACGCGCTGGGCGGACCCGCCACGACGGCACCCGAGTTCGCCTGAGCTACAGCCAGCCCCGGTGCTTGAAGAGGCGGTACAGCAGCACCTCCAGGGCGGCCATCGCCAGGATCACCGCCGGGTACGACACACGCCAGTGCAGCTCCGGCATGTGGTCGAAGTTCATGCCGTAGATCCCCGCGATCATGGTGGGGATCGCCGCCATGGCCGCCCACGCGGAGATCTTCCGCATGTCGTCGTTCTGCCGCACGCTCATCTGCGCGAGATGCGCCGACAGGACGTCCGAGACCAGCCGGTCCAGGCCCTCCACCGACTCGTTCACGCGCGTGAGGTGATCGCTGACGTCCCGGAAGAAGGGCTGTGCCTTCTCGTGCACGAAGGGCACCCGGACGCCGAAGACGCCGCCGCCCGCGAGCCGGGCCAGCGGCTGCGCCAGCGGGCCCGTGGCCCGGCGGAACTCCAGGACCTGCCGCTTGAAGGCGTAGATGCGGGATGCCGTGTGCCGCGAGCCCCCGGCGATCGGCGAGAACACCTCGGCCTCCAGCTCCTCCAGGTCGGTGCCGAGCTCGGCCGCCACCTCCAGGTAGTGGTCGACCACGGCGTCGGCGATCGAGTACAGCACCGCCGTGGGCCCGTGCCGGAGCATGTCGGGCTCCTCCTCCAGCCGGTGCCGCACGGCCGCGAGCGGCGCCTCCTCGCCGTGCCGCACCGTCACCACGAACGAGTCGCCGATGAAGACCATGACCTCCCCGGAGGTGACGATGTCGCTCTTCGCTTCGTATCCGACCGGCTTGAGGACCATGAACAGCGAGTCGTCGTACACCTCCAGCTTGGGCCGCTGATGCGCGTTCAGGGCGTCCTCGACGGCCAGCGGATGCAGCCCGAACTCCTCGGAGACCCGCTCGAACTCCTTCTCCGTCGGCTCGTACAGACCGATCCAGACGAAGGCGTCGTGCCCGCGACGGCACTGCGCCAGGGCGTGCGAGAAGTCCGCGGGCCCCTCCGTCCGGCGCCCGTCCCGGTAGATGGCGCAGTCGACGATCACGGAGCGTATTCTCCCGCCCCAGGCCCCCCGACGCACCCCGGCGTATGCCTACCCTTGGCCGCATGCCCACGCTGATCCTGGTCCGGCACGGACGTTCCACCGCCAACACCGAGGGGGTGCTCGCCGGCTGGACGCCCGGTGTCGCCCTCGACGAGCGCGGCGCCGCGCAGGCCGCCGCCCTGCCCGGGCGGCTCGCCGGGCTGCCGATCTCCGAGGTCGTCAGCAGCCCGCTGCAGCGCTGCCAGGAGACGATCCGGCCGCTGCTCGACGCCCGCCCCGAGCTGACCGCGCACACCGACGAGCGGATCGGGGAGGCCCACTACGGCGACTGGTCCGGCCGCAAGCTGGCCGAGCTCAAGGACGAGCCGCTGATGGAGGTCGTGCAGGCGCATCCGTCGGCCGCCGCGTTCCCCGGCGGCGAATCGATGCGCGCGATGCAGACCCGCGCCGCCGAAGCCGTACGAGAATGGAACGCGCGCGTGGAGCGCGACCACGGCGCCGACGCCGTCTATCTGATGTGTTCGCACGGCGACATCATCAAGTCGCTCGTCGCTGAGGCACTTGGGCTTCATCTCGACCTGTTCCAGAGGATTTCCGTTGAACCGTGTTCCATCACCGCGATCCGTTACACACGTCTGAGGCCGTTTCTTGTACGGCTCGGTGACACCGGCGATTTCGCGTCGCTGGCGCCGCGCGAGGAACCCCCGGCCGGGGACGCCCCGGTCGGGGGCGGTGCGGGCGCACCGTGATCGTCGGGCGCAGTAGGGTGAAGCGGTCGCAGTAGCGCCGCCCCCGTCCGCACCAGCAGGCCGTGCGGTCATCCGGTCCGATGTCGATCCACGATTCCAGGAGACAGGACGTGTCCCGTCAGGTGTTCCTCTACGACCCCCCGGACCGCTTCGTGGCCGGTACGGTCGGTATGCCCGGACGCCGTACGTTCTTCCTCCAGGCCACCGCGGGCCCCCGTGTGACCAGCGTGGCCCTGGAGAAGACCCAGGTCGCCGCCCTTGCCGAGCGCATGGACGAACTGCTCGACGAGGTCGTACGCCGCAGTGGCGGCAGCGCCGCCGTCCCGGCCGTGGCCTCCGCGGAGATCTCCGACACCGATCCGCTGGACACCCCCGTCGAGGAGGAGTTCCGGGTCGGCACCATGGCCCTTGCCTGGGACGGCGAGGAACAGCGCATGATCGTCGAGGCGCAGGCCCTCGTGGAGCTCGACGCCGACTCCGAGGAGGACCTGGCCGAGGCGGAGGAGCGCCTGCTCCAGGACGAGGAGAACGGACCCCCGATGCTGCGGGTCCGGCTGACCGGCGCGCAGGCACGGGCCTTCGCCAAGCGCGCCCTCGACGTCGTCAACGCCGGGCGGCCGCCGTGCCCGCTGTGCAGCCTCCCGCTCGACCCGGAAGGACACGTATGTCCGCGCCAGAACGGATACCGCCGCGGAGCGTGACGACCGACGAGCCGCTCGCCGATCTGCTCACCCACGGCGAGCTCACCGTGCGCGGCCGTATCCGCGAGGCGTCCAACGCGGCGCTGTACTGCACGCTCTCCCACGAGGGCCGGGAAGCGGCCTGCATCTACAAGCCCGTCGCCGGTGAGCGGCCCCTGTGGGACTTCCCCGACGGCAACCTCGCCCGTCGCGAGGTGGCCGCCTACGAGGTCTCCGAGGCGACCGGCTGGGGGCTCGTCCCGCCCACCGTGCTGCGGGAGGGGCCGTACGGCGAGGGGATGGTCCAGCTGTGGATCGAGGTGAGCCCCGAGGCCGAGCTGCTCGCCCTGGTCGACGGTGAGGAGCCGGAGCCGGGCTGGAAGGCGATCGGCTTCGCCGAGGTCGGCGAGGGGAAGACGGCGCTGCTGGTGCACGCCGACGACGAGAGGCTGCGCCGGCTCGCCGTGCTCGACGCAGTGATCAACAACGCGGACCGCAAGGGCGGCCATCTGCTGCCCACGGCCGACGGCCGGTTGTACGCGATCGACCACGGCGTGACCTTCAACACCGAGAACAAGCTCAGGACGCTGCTGTGGGGGTGGGCGGGGGAGCCGCTGGACCCGGCGGCGGTCGACGTCCTCAAGACCCTCCAGGAGGCCCTCGGCGCCCAAGGAGCGCTGGCCAGGCGGCTGGCGGGCCTGATCACGGAGGCCGAACTCGACGCCACGCGCGCGCGTGTCGCCGTACTCCTGGAGTCGGGCAGGCATCCCGAGCCGAGCGGCGAGTGGCCTGCGATTCCCTGGCCACCGGTGTAGAAGCAGACTGGCGGGCATCTCGCAAGAGGGCCTTACCAGCCATCCGGCCCGGTCCGGTTCGTATACGGAAGTTCCGTCCGGTTAGGCTCATGACATGCATGCCTGGCCCGCTTCCGAGGTCCCCGCCCTGCCTGGTCAGGGCCGCGACCTGAGGATCCACGACACCGCGACCGGCGGCCTCGTCACCCTCGCCCCCGGTCCCGTCGCCCGTATCTACGTCTGCGGCATCACGCCGTACGACGCGACCCACATGGGTCACGCGGCGACCTACAACGCGTTCGACCTCGTTCAGCGCGTGTGGCTCGACACCAAGCGCCAGGTTCAGTACGTCCAGAACGTCACCGACGTGGACGATCCGCTGCTGGAGCGGGCGCAGCGCGACGGCATCGACTGGGTCGCCCTCGCCGAGAAGGAGACCGCCCTCTTCCGCGAGGACATGACCGCCCTGCGGATGCTGCCGCCGCAGCACTACATAGGCGCGGTCGAGGCGATACCCGGCATCGTGCCGCTCGTCGAGCGGCTGCGGGACGCGGGCGCCGCCTATGAACTCGAAGGCGACATCTACTTCTCCGTGGAGTCCGACCCGAACTTCGGCAAGGTCTCGGGTCTCGACGCGGCGGCCATGCGGCTGCTGTCCGCCGAGCGCGGCGGCGACCCTGACCGTCCCGGCAAGAAGAACCCCCTCGACCCGATGCTGTGGATGGCCGCCCGCGAGGGCGAGCCCAGCTGGGACGGGGCTTCGCTCGGCCGCGGTCGCCCCGGCTGGCACATCGAGTGCGTCGCCATCGCCCTGGACCACCTCGGCATGGGCTTCGACGTGCAGGGCGGCGGCTCCGACCTCGCCTTCCCGCACCACGAGATGGGCGCCTCGCACGCCCAGGTGCTGACCGGCGAGTTCCCCATGGCCAAGGCGTACGTCCACGCCGGCATGGTCGCCCTGGACGGCGAGAAGATGTCCAAGTCCAAGGGCAACCTGGTCTTCGTGTCCAAGCTGCGGCGCGACGGCGTGGACCCGGCCGCGATCCGGCTGGCGCTGCTCGCCCACCACTACCGCTCCGACTGGGAGTGGACCGACCAGGTGCTGGAAGACGCCGTGGCGCGACTCGGGCGCTGGCGCGCCGCCGTCTCCCGCCCCGACGGGCCGCCCGCCGAGGCCCTGGTCGAGGAGCTGCGCGAGGCGCTCGCGCACGACCTGGACGCCCCGGCCGCGCTCGCCGCGGTCGACCGCTGGGCCGCGCTGCAGGACGCCGAGGGCGGTACGGACATCGGCGCACCCGGTGTGGTGTCGCGGGCCGTGGACGCTCTGCTGGGCGTGGCCCTGTAGCCGCAGCCGGCTGGGCACGGGCAAGGGGCGCTTCCTCGGTGGAGGAAGCGCCCCTTGTGTCACTTCGTGTGGGTCGGACCGCCTGGATCAGACGTGTGGATCAGATCCTGCGGATCTGGATGCTGCGCAGGACCTGCGGTGAGCCGGAGTCCCAGATGCCGACGACCTGGTGGCCGAACGCGAAGGCCTCCTGGACCTGGTCGTGGGTCTGGGGGTTCGGGTTGGCGAAGATCCTCAGCTGGCCGTTGATGCGCAGCGCGATCAGGCTGGGCTGCCCCGGAAGCGGCTGCACGACGTCGATGTAGCCGTCCGCGATCCCGGCCTGCAGCACCTGCTGCTGGACCTGCTGCTGAGCGTGCTGCACGGCGAGCTGGGCGATCTGGTGGAGCTGCTGCTGCACCTGCTGCTCGTGCTGTTGTTGCTGCTGCTGACCGTAGCCCTGGTGCTGGCCGAGCTGCTGAAGCAGCTGCTGGAAGGGCTGCTGCTGGCCGAGCTGCTGGAGCTGCTCCAGCGAGCCCATGCCCATGCCCGTACCCATGGGCTGCTGCTGCCCGAACGGCTGCTGCTGGCCGTAGCCCTGCTGCTGTCCGAACGGCTGCTGCTGGTACTGCTGGTAGGGCGACGTGCTCGGGAACTGCTGGCCCTGCTGTTGTCCCAGTTGGCTCATCTGCGGGGTGGTGCTCATGCGGGTGTCACCTTCCCTTGATGGTTGGGATTCGTCAGCCCGTGACGACCAGGCCGACGATCTCGTCGTCCGAGAACCACACTCGGACGTCGGGCCGTCCCCCCGCGAAGGCGGAGTGCACCGCCTGGCGGATCTCCGGGGACGGGTGGTTCAGGTTCCGCCAGGCACCGGCCACGAACAGCCTGAGCCTGGGCGGGAGTTCACGGGGGTACGGCAGCAGCTCGTCCCAGTACCGTTCGGCCTGGCCCGAGCCGACCGCCTCCGGCAGCAGATGGGTGACCGCCGCCTTGATGTCGGGCCGGTTGCCGATCCGCTGCGAGGCGGGCCGGCCCGGCGCGTCCTGCTGCGGGGAGCCCGTGGCCCGCAGTACGGCGCGCGCACGCTCCGGGGACATCGGCTCCTGGGCGGCCGCCTTGAGCATCCCTTGCAGCGCCGCCAGCGCGCCGACCACCACCGGGGAGGCGGAGGAGGTCCCGGAGAACGTGTCCGTGTACCAGGCGATCTCCTCGGGCCCGCCCTGCAGATCGCCGGGCTTGTCCCAGAAGCCGCCGGTGGTCGTGACCTCGCGCCCCCAGCCCTGGGCGTCCAGCCGGGCGCCGTAGTTGGAGAACGCGAGCCTGGAGCGGTCCGGGCCGTGGTCGCGGCCGTGCGTGCCGGGCGGCGGAGCGCCCGCGCCGACCAGGACGGCACCGGAGGACTGGTTGGAGGGATTGAAGGGGTTGCGCCACCACTCGGGGAAGTCGTCCGGCCGGCGCTCGTAGACGGCGTCGTCCAGCGACTCGGCGCCGTTGCCGGCCGCCTCGACGACCAGGACGCCCTTGGCGGTGGCGTACCGGATCGCCGCGAAGTCGTCCGGCCACCACTCGACGGCGACATAACCGCGCTGGTCGTCGCGCTCGGCGTACTCGAACCGCGGTCCGGGGCGGTGCAGTTCGATCAGCACGATGTCGCCGGGGCCGAGCCGGTCGGCCGCCGCATGGATCGCGGCCGCCGTGCCGATGCCCTGGAAGGACGCCGCCGCGGTCACCGCCTCGGGCACGATGCCGTTGACGCCGTACTCATTGCGGTCGCCGCCGATCACGCCGATCACGGCGGTGCCGTGGTTGCGCCAGGCGAGGTCGGTCAGCGGGGTGCCGACCACGACGCCGGCCAGCTTGGCGGCCAGGTCCTCATGGCCCAACTGCCAGGCGCCCTCGACGTCGATGACCGTCACCCCCTGACCCGAGCCACCGGGGCGCTGCCAGGCCCAGTGGGCGTCTATCCCCTCGGGTGCGGGGCGCAGATAGCCCTGCCGGCTGCTGAAGTCGGGGGTGACGGGCGCCCCTTCCTTCAGCCGGCCGCTCTCCTCCGCCAGGGAGGCCGGTACGGCACCGGGCTTGATGTACGCCGTCTCGATGCCCGGCAGCGCGGCGATCCGCGAGCGCAGTTCCTCCCGGCGGCTCTCGCCGCCGCGCACCCGGTAGAACATCGCGAGATCGGGCACGCCGCCGTCGCTCGGGGCGGCGGACTGCTGGAGCCGCTCCTCGCTGCCGAACAGCGGCTCCAGCGCCAGCTGTTCATCGCTGAGGAACATGTTGAGAGCGGAGACGTCGGCTCCCGCGGCCGAGCGGACGCCCTCGGCCTGGGCGCGCAGCCGGGCCTCGGGACGGGCGACGACGATCAGTTCCCGCTCGGCTCCTCGATAGGTGAATCCCGCTCCGTCTGGCCCCGGCCCGGACGTTCCCGGCCCTTGCGCCGGCTGTACCTGGTCGCTCATCGGTACCGCTCCCTTCGGTCCGTGCGGGTGCGCCATCGGTGCACAACCAAGCACGGTCTCGGCGAGGCGTCCAGACCGTCTTCACCAACTCGGTTTGAAAACAAGTTGAATTGGGTAGCGTGTGCAATCCGTCTTGAAACAGAGGTCACGTAGCAAACCGGCCAAAGTCTGCGGTGTCGTCCGTCATGGGACGGGGCGAGGGAACGCAGAGAGGGCGGTGCGCAAGCTGCGCACCGCCCTCACCGGTCGATCCCGCTAGTCCTCCGAGGACTCCTCGTCGTCCGGACCCGGCTTCGGTGGCTTCGGCGGCTTGTTGCGACCGCCGGGGTTGTCCCGCAGGTACGACGTGCTGTCGCTGCCGTCCGCGGTCGCGTGTCCGCCGCTCGACGGGCCTCCGCCGTCCCGGCGCCGCAGATACCGCTCGAACTCGCGGGCGATCGCCTCGCCCGAGGCCTCCGGCAGCTCCGCGGTGTCCCGGGCCTCCTCCAGCGTCTGCACATACTCCGCGACCTCGCTGTCCTCGGCGGCCAGCTGGTCCACGCCGACCTGCCAGGCGCGCGCGTCCTCGGGCAGCTCGCCCAGCGGGATGCGCACGTCGATCAGGTCCTCCAGGCGGTTGAGCAGGGCCAGCGTCGCCTTCGGGTTCGGCGGCTGCGACACGTAGTGCGGCACCGCCGCCCACAGCGAAACCGCCGGCACGCCCGCGTGCGTACAGGCCTCCTGGAGGACGCCGACGATGCCCGTCGGGCCCTCGTACTTGGTCTCCTCCAGGTCCATGCGCTGCGCCAGGTCCGCATCGGACGTGGTGCCGCTGATCGGGACCGGCCGGGTGTGCGGGGTGTCGCCCAGCAGGGCGCCCAGCACCACCACCAGCTCCACACCCAGTTCGTGCGCGAAGCCCAGCAGCTCGTTGCAGAACGAGCGCCACCGCATCGACGGTTCGATACCCCGGACGAGTACGAGATCGCGCGGCTTCTCGCCGCCGACCCGGACCACCGACAACCTTGTCGTCGGCCACGTGATCTTGCGCACCCCGCCGTCCATCCACACCGTGGGGCGGTTCACCTGGAAGTCGTAGTAGTCCTCGGCGTCCAGCGCCGCGAACACCTCGCCCTTCCACTCCCTGTCCAGATGCGCGACCGCGGTGGAGGCGGCGTCGCCGGCATCGTTCCAGCCCTCGAACGCGGCCACCATGACCGGGTCGATCAGCTCGGGAACCCCCTCGAGCTCGATCACCCAGGCCTCCTTCCGACGTGCCCTCGCTTGACCACCCAACCTTACGGCGTGCGGCGGGGGCGCTCGCAGCCCCCTTGCACGGGGGAGTGAACGGATCACTGCCCCGTCCGGGGCCCTCGAACACCCATGATCGCCGTCGCGGGCCCCCGTGCGGGAAGCGCTCAGAGCGTCGAGCGCAGCCACTGCTCCACGCTCGCGATGTGCACCGTCGCCCAGGACCGCGCGGCCTCCGCGTCCCGGTCGCGCAGCGCGGCCAGGATCGCGCGGTGCTCGTGCAGGGTGCGGCTGACCGCGTCCTCCTGGGTCAGACCGCGCCAGATGCGCGCTCGGGTGGTCGGCCCCGACAGACCGTCCAGCAGCGAGCAGAGCACCGAGTTGCCGGAGCTCTGCACGATGCCCCGGTGGAAGTCGAGGTCACAGGCGACCAGCTCCTCCACCGACGGAGTGTCCCCGAGTTTCTCCAACTGGGCGGAGAGCGCGTCCAGTTGCTGCTCGCTGATCCTGGAGGCGGCCATCGCCGTGGCGGCCGGTTCCAGGATGCGGCGCACCGCCAGGAACTCCAGCACCGTGTCGTCGCGGTGGAAGTCGACGACGAAGCTCAGCGCCTCCAGCAGCAGCTGCGGATCGAGGCTGGTCACATACGTGCCGTCGCCCTGCCGCACGTCCAGGATCCGGATCAGCGACAGAGCCCGCACGGCCTCCCGCAGCGAGTTGCGGGACAGCCCCAGCTCGGCGGCCAGTTCGCTCTCCTTGGGCAGCCGGTCGCCGGGGCGCAGCGCGCCGGAGACGATCATTCCCTTGATCTTCTCGATCGCCTCGTCGGTGACTGCCATGGGCGGCCTCCCTGTCGTTCAGACCTGTCGTTCAGACATCCGATGTATCAGGTCATTATGCGGGTTCAGTGGGCTGAACGTGGTGCCGAATGCTCAGCTCGGGGCGAGAATCTCCAGGTCGGCGAGGACGGCGCCCTCGTCGGGGTCCTCAGGTCACGGTCCCGCATCAGCACCCGCCCGTCCATGCAGGTGGTCATCCGGCAGCCGGCCGGAGGCGACCTCCAGAACCCCCCGCTCTGTCACCAGCCCCGTCACCAGGCGGCCCGGCGTCACGTCGAACGCAGGGTTGTGGCCCCGCGACCCGGCAGGCGCCATCCGTATGCCGCCCCACTCCAACACCTCGGCCGCGCCGCGGAGTTCGATGTGGATGTCGTCGCCGGTCTTGGTGGCCAGGTCGACCGTGGTCGTGGGGGCCGCCACCAGGAACGGGATGCCGGCGTCGGCGCAGGCCAGGGCGACGCCGACGGTGCCGACCTTGGTGGCGGTGTCGCCGTTGGCGGCGATGCGGTCCGCGCCGACGACCGCCGCGTCCACCCCGCCGCGCAGGAGCGTGCCGGCCGCGGCGCCGTCGGCCTGGACGTAGTGCGGGATGCCCTCCTGGGCCAGTTCCCAGGCCGTCAGGCGGGAGCCCTGCAGGAGGGGGCGCGTCTCGTCGGCGTAGACGACCTCGAGGCGTCCACGTGCGTGCAGTTCACGGATGACGCCGAGGGCGGTGCGTCCGAGCCGTACATCGAGCACGAGCACAACCACTGGCACGAGGGCCTGGACGACCTGGCGACGGCCTTCCGCGCCGACACCCGCCTGCGCACGGAGGTCGCCGACCTCCGCCACGCCTTCATGACCAGCGCCCAGGCCCTTCTCCACGGCGACCTGCACACCGGCAGCATCATGGTCGGCACCCGCGAAGGCGCCCCGGTGGTGCGGGTCTTCGACCCCGAGTTCTCCTTCGTCGGCCCGATCGGCTTCGACCTCGGCCTGTACTGGGCGAACGCGCTGGTGTCGGAGGAGCGGGCACGAGCCCTGGGCGCACTCTCCGACCACACGGACCAACTCCGCCTGTCCTGGCAGGCGTTCGAGACGGAGTTCCGCCACCTGTGGCCGACCCGGGTGGACACCTTCTTCGGCGACGCCTACCTGGACCGCTTCCTGCGCCGGGTCTGGCCGGAGTCCCTCGGCTACGCGGGCACGGAAATCATCCGCCGCATCATCGGCTTTCGCCCACCCGACGGATCTGACGGACCTGGAGGACCCGGTACCGGCGTCCCGGCGTGCCCTGCTGCTGGGACGCGAACTGATCGTGCGCCGCGGTGAGTTGGCGGACGTGGCAGCCGTGCGCGAGCTCGCCACCTCACTGGGCTGACGGGGCGTCGAACCACTCCTTGCCGGCCGCCCAGTGCTTCACCCAGCCGGCAAAGCCGGGCTCGGAGGTCGTGAAGCCGAACTCCGAGCCGAACGGCATCGCGCCCACGTCGGTGATGTGCCATATGTGCCCGCGGTGAGGGCCGCTGACGACGAGATGCCAGTTCATCGCGCACCCGTCCGTACCCAGCACGATCGACCCGTGGTTGAGGACCTGCCCGATGACCGCCTCGGGATCCTCGTACGGCCCGTCGTCCTCCTCCCAGAGCCAGGCCGCCGTGAGCGGGAACGGCTCGCCCGGCCTGCGCCCCGTCCCGTCGTCCGCCCAGTCGTCGGGCAGGTCGGCCAGCCCCACGAGCCCGTACTCCGGCGGCCCCTGGCGCGACCCGTCCGACAGCTCCGCCACGAACGTCCGATACGGCTCGGGCAGCACCACCCCGTGCTCCGCCTCGAAGGCGCGCACCGCGTCCCAGCCGAGTGCCGACTCCCCGCCGTCGTCCACGCCGAACGCCGCGCGGAGCGCGGCGAGATCCTCGGCACCGGCCTGATCACTGTTCATGCGCCCATGAAAACACCCGCCACTGACAACGACGGGCGTACGCGAAAAGGGCGGCTCCGTCGGCGCGGAGTCGCCCTTCTCGCGGATCCGGCCCCCTAGGGGAGAGAGGCCGATCCCCGATCGTGCCGGCCCTGGTCAGGGAAAAGGCCGGCGCGAGGTCACTTCTTGTCGAGCAGGTCCTGGACCTTGGCGCGGACCTCGTCCGTGGCCAGGCCCCGGATCGTCAGCGTCGTACGACGCCGCAGTACGTCGTCCGCCGTCTCGGCCCACTCGTGGTCCCGGGCGTACACCACCTGCGCCCAGATCTCCGGAGCGTCGGGGTGGACACGCTCGCCCAGCTCCGGGTTCTCGTTGGCGAGGCGGGCGATGTCGAAGGACAGCGAACCGTAGTGCGTGGCCAGGTGCTTGGCCGTGTCGGCAGCCATGCGCGGACCGGGCGCCGGGTTGTCCACCAGCAGTCGGTGGGCGACCGCGCGCGGGTTGGCGACACCCGGCAGCGGCAGCTTCTTCGGCAGCGAGGAGATGGGCTCGAAGTCGTCACCCAGGGGAGCGCCCGGCAGCGCCTCCAGCTTCTGCATCACCGTACGGCCGATGTGCCGGAAGGTCGTCCACTTGCCGCCGGCGACGGACAGCATCCCGCCCCGGCCTTCCGTCACGACGGTCTCGCGCTTGGCCTTCGCCGTGTCGCCGGGGCCGCCCGGCAGCACGCGCAGACCCGCGAAGGAGTACGTGATCAGGTCTCGGCTGAGCTGCTGGTCCCGGACGGAGAACGCCGCCTCGTCCAGGATCTGGGATATGTCCTTCTCGGTGACCGAGACATCCGCCGGGTCGCCCTCGAACTCCTCGTCGGTCGTGCCGAGAAGCAGCATGTCCTCCCAGGGGAGGGCGAAGGTGATGCGGTACTTGTCGATGGGGGTGGCGAGCGCGGCCTTCCAGGGGGAGGTGCGCTTCAGGACCAGATGCGCGCCCTTCGAGAGCCGGATCGACGGCGCGGCATTCGGGTCCTCCATACGGCGCAGGTGGTCGACCCACGGGCCGGTCGCGTTCAGCACCAGACGGGCGTTGACGCCGAACTCGTCACCCGTCGTACGGTCCTTGAGGTCCGCACCCGTCACCCGGCCCTTGGTGAACCGGAGACCGGTCACCTCGGCGTGGTTGAGGACGACGGCGCCCGCCTCGACGGCCGCGCGGACCGTCATCAGCGCCATGCGCGCGTCGTTCATCTGGTCGTCGCCGTAGACGGCGACGGCCTTGAGGTTCTCGGTGCGCAGCTCGGGCACGTCCTGCGCCGCCTTGGCGGGGGACAGGAGGTGGCCGACGCCGTCACCGAACGCGGAGAGCGCGGAGTAGGCGAAGACGCCCGCCCCCAGCTTCGCAGCGCCGTGCGGCCCGCCCTTGTACACGGGGAGGTAGAACGTGAGCGGGTTCGCCAGGTGGGGGGCCACCTGACGAGACACCGCACGGCGCTCGAAGTGGTTCTCCGCCACCAGCTTCACCGCGCCGGTCTGCAGATAGCGCAGACCGCCGTGGAGCAGCTTGGAGGAGGCGGAAGAGGTGGCGCCGGCGAAGTCGCCGGCGTCGACCAGCGCCACCCTGAGGCCGGACTGCGCGGCGTGCCAGGCGGTGGAGATGCCCAGGATGCCGCCGCCGATCACGAGGAGGTCGTACGACGCCTTGGCGAGCTGTTCCCGGGTCTCGGCGCGGCTCGGGTTGGAGCCGGAGGCCGGGCGCGTCCCCAGGGCAGGCACGGACTGCAGGGTGGACTGACTGGTCATTTCGGGTTCTTACTCCTCATCAGAGCTTTCGAGGGACTTGGCAGAGCCCTCGTCAGCTCTCTTCGTCCTCGATCCAGCCCATGGTCCGCTCGACGGCCTTGAGCCAGGTCTTGTACTCACGGTCGCGGGTCTCCGCGTCCATGCGGGGGGTCCACTCGGCGGCCCGGCGCCAGTTGGCACGCAGGTCGTCGGTGCTGGTCCAGAAGCCGACGGCGAGACCGGCGGCGTAGGCGGCACCGAGGCAGGTCGTCTCGGCGACCATGGGGCGCACCACGGGGGCGTCCAGGAAGTCCGAGAGGGTCTGCATCAGCAGGTTGTTGGAGGTCATGCCGCCGTCGACCTTGAGGGCCGCGAGCTCGACGCCCGAGTCCTTGGTCATGGCGTCCGTGATCTCACGGGTCTGCCAGGCGGTGGCCTCCAGGACGGCGCGCGCGAGGTGCGCCTTGGTGACGTACCGGGTGAGGCCGGCGATCACACCGCGGGCGTCGGAGCGCCAGTGCGGGGCGAACAGACCGGAGAAGGCCGGCACGAAGTAGGCGCCGCCGTTGTCCTCGACCGAGAGCGCGAGCGTCTCGATCTCGGCTGCGGTGGAGATCAGACCCATCTGGTCGCGCATCCACTGCACCAGCGAACCGGTGACGGCGATCGAGCCCTCCAGGGCGTAGACCGGCTTGTCGTCGCCGATGCGGTAGCCGACGGTGGTCAGCAGGCCGCTGTACGAGTTGATGATCTTCTCGCCGGTGTTCAGCAGCATGAAGGTGCCGGTGCCGTAGGTCGACTTGGCCTCGCCCTCCGCGAAACAGGTCTGGCCGAACAGGGCCGCCTGCTGGTCGCCGAGCGCGGAGGCGACCGGGATGCCGCCGAGCAGCTCGCCCAGCTTGCCGCCCTTGATCTCGCCGTAGACCTCGGCGGAGGAGCGGATCTCCGGCAGCATCGCCAGCGGGACGCCGATGGACTCGGCGATCTTCTCGTCCCACTCCAGCGTGTGCAGGTTCATCAGCATGGTGCGGGAGGCGTTGGTGACGTCGGTGTAGTGCTTGCCGCCGTCGACACCACCGGTCAGGTTCCAGATGACCCAGGTGTCCATGGTGCCGAAGAGGATGTCGCCCGCCTCGGCGCGCTCGCGCAGGCCCTCGACGTTGTCGAGCAGCCAGCGGGCCTTGGGGCCGGCGAAGTAGGAGGCCAGCGGAAGGCCCGTCTCGCGGCGGAAGCGGTCCTGGCCGACGTTGCGCCCGAGCTCCTTGCACAGGGCGTCGGTGCGGGTGTCCTGCCAGACGATGGCGTTGTGGACGGGCTCACCGGTGTTCTTGTCCCAGAGCAGCGTGGTCTCGCGCTGGTTGGTGATGCCGATGGCCTTGATGTCGTCACGGGTGATGCCGGCCTTCTGGATGGCTCCGGCGACGACTTCCTGGACGTTGGTCCAGATCTCGTTGGCGTTGTGCTCGACCCAGCCCGGCTTCGGGAAGATCTGCTCGTGCTCCTTCTGGTCCACGGAGACGATACGTCCGTCGCGGTCGAAGACGATGCAGCGGGAAGAGGTGGTGCCCTGGTCGATCGCGGCGATGAAGGGGCCGGCGGTGTGGGCGTCGGTCACGGTGTGCTCCTGAAGTTCCGTGGATAGGGGCTGTCTGTACGGCGCGGTGCTGTTTAAGTGCGGTGAAGGCTGGTGCTCTTAAGCAAAAGCGACGTTGTAGATGCCTGCAGCGATCGCGGCGCCGATCAGGGGACCGACGACCGGGACCCAGGCGTAACCCCAGTCGGAGCCGCCCTTGTTGGGCAGGGGCAGGAGGGCGTGCACGATGCGCGGACCGAGGTCACGGGCCGGGTTGATCGCGTAGCCGGTCGGACCGCCCAGGGACAGACCGATGGAGACGACGACGAGCGAGGTGATCAGGGCACCCAGGACACCCAGGCCCTTGCCGCTGTCGTTGAGGCCCTGCGTGAGGACGGCGAGCACCAGCACGATGGTGCCGATGACCTCCGTGGCGATGTTCTGCCAGGCGACCCGGACCTCGGGGCCGGTGGAGAAGATGCCCAGGACCGGGCCGGCGCCCTTCTCCTGGGCCTCGACGGCCTTGGCCGCCGTGGCCTGCGCACCCGGACCGCCGACGATCTCCTTGTCGGTGAGGTGCGCGTGGAACTGACCGTAGTAGGCGACCCAGACCAGGGCCGCGCCGATCGCGGCGCCGAGCAGCTGCCCGCCCCAGTAGACCGGGACGTCGCTCCAGGCGATGCCGTCCTTCTTGAGCGCGAGTGCGAGCGTGACGGCCGGGTTGAGGTGGGCGCCGGAGAGCGGCGCCGAGGTGTAGACCGCCGTGAGTACCGCGAAGCCCCACCCGAAGGTGATGGCCAGCCAGCCGGCGTTACGGGCCTTGGAGGCCTTCAGCGTCACGGCGGCGCAGACGCCGCCGCCGAGCAGGATGAGTATGGCGGTACCGATGGTCTCGCCGATGAAGATGTCGGAGCTGGACACCCGCGACTCCTTTGTCCTTCGTCCAGGGGACCGAACCCCGGGTCCCTCCGGGAGTTCGAGCTGCCCTCGGGGGTGAGAGCGAATACCGGCCCTTGGCGTTGTCACACTCTAGCGCGTATTGCCGGTAGGTGTTCGACAATGCCGACCGATGGACGGGAGTCTTGCTCCGGCGTCAGGGGTGCGTCAAGGGCTCTGTTCGCGAAAATGCGATCGTTATCGATCGCCTGTGAACAGTCGATCTTGCAGGTCAGATGCGTATGACTGCGTACGGCCGGGTAACAAGCACCGCGCGTACCGACCGGGCGGTTCGCCCGGCCGTCTCCGGGCACGGCAGAGGCCGGGACGTCGCCCGACGCCCCGGCCCTCTCCCGCGTCTCGCTGTGCCGCTCAGAACCGCCCGGCGCCCAGGTCCCGCGAGACCGCACGGGCGCAGTCGCGCACCGCGGCGATCAGCTCCGGGCGCAGCTCGCCGTCCCGGCACAGCCGCTCCACGGCGCCGGTGATCCCCACCGCGCCCACGGGCATCCGCCGCCGGTCGTGGATGGGCGCGGCGACGGACGCGACGCCCTCCCAGGTCTCCTCGACGTCGGCCGCGTAGCCCCGCGCACGCGAGAGGTCGAGGATGTGCTCGAAGTCCTCCTGCTCGCACACGGTGCGGTCGGTGAAGGGCTTGCGGTCGGCCTCGATGGCCTCGCTGTGCGCGACCGGGTCGTAGGCCGACAGGACCTTGCCCAGGGCCGTGGAGTGCAGGGGCTGCATGGCCCCTATCTCCAGCACTTGACGGCTGTCGTCGGGCCGGAAGACGTGGTGCACGATCAGTACGCCCTGCTGGTGCAGGACGCCGAGATACACGCTCTCCCCACTGGACCGGGCCAGGTCGTCCGTCCACACCAGGGCGCGCGCCCGCAGCTCGTGCACGTCGAGATAGGTGGTGCCGAGACGCAGCAGTTCGGCGCCCAGCTGATAGCGCCCGGAGGCGTCGTCCTGCTCGACGAAACCCTCCTGCTGGAGGGTGCGCAGAATCCCGTGGGCGGTGCCCTTGGCGAGGCCCAGTGACGAGGCGATGTCCGAGAGGCCGAGCCGTCGCTCGCCGCCCGCGAGCAGCCGCAGCATCGCGGCCGCCCGTTCGAGCGACTGGATGTTCCGTGCCATCGCCGTACTGCCTCCGTCCCCTTCGACCGTCGACGTAGCGACGTCGCTGCCGCTGTTCGGCAATGTCGAACACTACCGGTCGATGTCGACCTCCCGCTAATGGTCGGTCCGTTTCCGTCGGGTTCTGTTGTGTCACTGGTATCCCGGCAGTGACCTGCCCGTCATCCTCGTCCGTCCCGTGGACGCCCCTGACCATCCCAGGCCGACCACGGTTACCCTGGCGAGGTGCGCCTGCCGGGGGCAGATCCCGGACAGACGCAAAGCCGACAGCCGTCGCATCTAAGGGAGCCCCTTCATGGCCTCGTCGCCACAGACCCCTTCCGCCGACAGCCGGACCCGTGTGTCCGAGCTTCGTGAGGCGCTCGCCACCCGAGTGGTGGTCGCCGACGGAGCCATGGGCACCATGCTGCAGGCGCAGGACCCCACGCTGGACGACTTCCAGCAGCTGGAGGGCTGCAACGAGGTCCTCAACGTCACCCGCCCCGACATCGTCCGCTCGGTGCACTCCGCGTACTTCGACGCGGGCGTGGACTGCGTGGAGACCAACACCTTCGGTGCGAACCTCACCGCTCTCGGCGAGTACGACATCCCCGAGCGTGTCGCCGAGCTGTCCGAGGCCGGCGCCCGCATCGCCCGTGAGACGGCGGACGAGTTCGCCGCCCGCGACGGCCGACAGCGCTGGGTGCTCGGATCGATGGGCCCCGGCACCAAGCTGCCCACCCTCGGCCACACCACCTTCACGGCCATCCGTGACGCCTACCAGCAGAACGCCGAGGGCCTGCTCGCCGGCGGCGCGGACGCGCTGCTCGTCGAGACCACCCAGGACCTGCTGCAGACCAAGGCCTCCGTCCTGGCCGCCCGCCGGGCCATGGAGACCGCCGGGTACCAGGTCCCGCTGATCGTGTCGGTGACGGTGGAGACGACCGGCACCATGCTGCTCGGCTCGGAGATCGGCGCCGCACTGACGGCCCTGGAGCCGCTCGGCATCGACATGATCGGCCTGAACTGCGCGACCGGCCCGGCCGAGATGAGCGAGCACCTGCGCTACCTGGCCCGCCACTCGCGCATCCAGCTGTCCTGCATGCCCAACGCGGGCCTTCCGGTCCTCGGCAAGGACGGCGCCCACTACCCCCTCACGGCGCCGGAGCTCGCCGACGCCCAGGAGACCTTCGTCCGCGAGTACGGTCTCTCCCTCGTCGGCGGCTGCTGCGGCACCACCCCCGAGCACCTGCGCCAGGTCGTCGAGCGGGTCCGTGACCTGGCCCCCACCGAGCGCAACCCCCAGCCCGAGTCGGGTGCCGCCTCCCTCTACCAGACCGTGCCGTTCCGCCAGGACACCTCGTACCTGGCGATCGGCGAGCGCACCAACGCCAACGGCTCCAAGAAGTTCCGCGAGGCCATGCTGGCCGGCCGCTGGGACGACTGTGTGGAGATGGCCCGCGACCAGATCCGCGAGGGCGCCCACATGCTGGACCTGTGTGTGGACTACGTCGGCCGGGACGGCGTCGCCGACATGGAGGAGCTGGCCGGCCGCTTCGCCACCGCCTCCACCCTGCCGATCGTGCTGGACTCCACCGAGGTCGACGTCATCAAGGCGGGCCTGGAGAAGCTCGGCGGCCGCGCGGTCATCAACTCCGTCAACTACGAGGACGGAGACGGCCCCGAGTCCCGCTTCGCGAAGGTCACCAAGCTGGCGCAGGAGCACGGCGCCGCACTGATCGCGCTGACCATCGACGAGGAGGGCCAGGCCCGCACTCCGGAGAAGAAGGTCGAGATCGCCGAGCGGCTCATCGACGACCTCACCGGCAACTGGGGCATCCACGAGTCGGACATCCTCATCGACACCCTGACCTTCACCATCTGCACCGGTCAGGAGGAGTCCCGGGGGGACGGCATCGCCACCATCGAGGCGATCCGCGAGCTCAAGCGCCGCCACCCGGACGTACAGACCACGCTGGGCCTGTCGAACATCTCCTTCGGCCTCAACCCGGCCGCGCGCATCCTGCTCAACTCCGTCTTCCTCGACGAGTGCGTCAAGGCGGGCCTGGACTCGGCGATCGTGCACGCCTCGAAGATCCTGCCGATCGCCCGGTTCAGCGAGGAAGAGGTCCAGACGGCCCTCGACCTCATCTACGACCGCCGCGCCGAGGGTTATGACCCGCTGCAGAAGCTGATGGCCCTCTTCGAGGGCGCCACCGCGAAGTCGCTGAAGGCCGGCAAGGCCGAGGAGCTGGCCGCCCTCCCGCTGGAGGAGCGCCTCAAGCGCCGCATCATCGACGGCGAGCGCAACGGCCTGGAGGCCGACCTCGACGAGGCCCTCCAGACCCGCAAGGCCCTCGACATCGTCAACGAGACGCTCCTGGACGGCATGAAGGTCGTCGGAGAGCTGTTCGGCTCCGGCCAGATGCAGCTGCCGTTCGTGCTCCAGTCCGCCGAGGTCATGAAGACCGCCGTCGCCCACCTCGAACCGCACATGGAGAAGGTCGAGGGTGACGAGGCCGGCAAGGGCACCATCGTGCTCGCCACCGTCCGCGGCGACGTGCACGACATCGGCAAGAACCTCGTCGACATCATCCTGTCCAACAACGGCTACAACGTCGTCAACCTCGGCATCAAGCAGCCGGTCTCCGCGATCCTGGACGCCGCCGCCGAGCACAAGGCCGACGTCATCGGCATGTCCGGGCTCCTGGTCAAGTCCACGGTGATCATGAAGGAGAACCTGGAGGAGCTCAACCAGCGCGGCCTCGCGGCCGACTACCCGGTCATCCTCGGCGGCGCGGCCCTCACCCGCGCCTACGTCGAGCAGGACCTCCACGAGATCTACGAGGGCGAAGTCCGCTACGCCCGCGACGCGTTCGAGGGCCTGCGCCTGATGGACGCGCTGATCGGCGTCAAGCGCGGCGTGCCCGGCGTGACGCTGCCGGAGCTCAAGCAGCGCCGGGTGCGGGCGACTTCGGCCGTCGAGGTGGAGGAGCACCCCGAGGAGGGGCACGTCCGCTCCGACGTCGCCACCGACAATCCGATTCCCACCCCGCCCTTCTGGGGTACCCGCGTCATCAAGGGCATCCAGCTCAAGGAGTACGCGAGCTGGCTCGACGAAGGCGCCCTGTTCAAGGGCCAGTGGGGCCTCAAGCAGGCCCGCACCGGCGAGGGACCGACGTACGAGGAGCTCGTCGAGACCGAAGGCCGGCCGCGGCTGCGCGGTCTGCTGGACCGGCTGCAGACCGACAACCTGCTGGAAGCCGCCGTGGTCTACGGCTACTTCCCGTGCGTCTCCAAGGACGACGACCTGATCATCCTGGACGAACAGGGCAACGAGCGCACCCGCTTCACCTTCCCGCGCCAGCGCCGCGGCCGCCGGCTGTGCCTGGCGGACTTCTTCCGCCCCGAGGAGGCGGGGGAGACTGACGTGGTCGGCCTGCAGGTCGTCACCGTCGGCTCGCGGATCGGCGAGGAGACGGCCCGTATGTTCGAGGCCAACGCGTACCGCGACTACCTCGAACTGCACGGCCTGTCCGTCCAGTTGGCTGAGGCGCTCGCCGAGTACTGGCACGCGCGCGTGCGTTCCGAGCTGGGCTTCGCCGGCGAGGACCCGAGCGAGATCGAGGACATGTTCGCCCTGAAGTACCGCGGTGCCCGTTTCTCCCTCGGCTACGGCGCCTGCCCCGACCTGGAGGACCGCGCCAAGATCGCCGACCTGCTGCAGCCGGAGCGCATCGGGGTCCACCTCTCCGAGGAGTTCCAGCTGCACCCGGAGCAGTCCACCGACGCGATCGTGATCCACCACCCCGAGGCGAAGTACTTCAACGCCCGCTGAAAAAGCCCGGCGGAAAGGTCCCCCGACGGCACATCGGCGCACGTCAAGGCGGCCCCCGGCGGTATACACGATGTGCCCCGGACCACGCCGGATAAACGAGGCGCTTCGGCCGCAACAGTCGTACACTGGTCGGTCCACTGCAGGCCGGTTCCCCGCGCGGGAACCGGCCTGCTCGCCCCTCAAGGAGGTGCGCCCGGATGACCAGTACGGTCCCCGCGCTCGGAACCCGTACGGCCGAAGGCTCAGCCCTGCAGGCCGTACTTCTCGACATGGACGGAACCCTCGTGGACACCGAGGGCTTCTGGTGGGACGTCGAGGTGGAGGTCTTCGCCGGCCTCGGCCACACCCTGGACGACACCTGGCGCCATGTCGTGGTCGGCGGCCCCATGACCCGCAGCGCGGGGTTCCTGATCGAGGCCACCGGCGCCGACATCACCCTCGCCGAACTCTCGATGCTGCTCAACCAGGGCTTCGAGGACCGCATCGACCGCGCCCTGCCGCTGATGCCGGGCGCCGCCCGGCTGCTCGCCGAACTCTCCGAGTACGAGATCCCCACCGCCCTGGTCTCCGCCTCCCACCGGCGCATCATCGACCGCGTGCTCACCTCCCTCGGCCCGCAGCACTTCGCCCTGTCGGTGGCCGGCGACGAGGTGCCGCGCACCAAGCCGCACCCCGACCCGTATCTGACCGCGGCCGCCGGACTGGGAGTGGATCCGGGCAGATGCGCGGTCGTCGAGGACACCGCGACCGGTGTCGCGTCGGCCGAGGCGGCCGGCTGCCATGTGGTCGCGGTGCCCTCGGTGGCCCCCATCGCCCCCGCCGCCCGGCGCACCGTCGTCCCCTCTCTCGAAGACGTCGACCTGGCATTTCTGCGCGGATTGATCACGCTCTGATCATCCACTGATCGATACTTGATGACGGAAATGCGCTGAGCGTTCACCCAGCGTGCAGAGCTGATAGGACATGAATTCCCGGGGCTGGTGTACGAGGGAATTCGAAGCGCGGTGGGCGGTCCAATTCCGGCGCCCATCCCGACCATTGGGCATGTGAGGTTCCCCACTCACCCGGGCCTCGACAGGTCGTGCAGGCTGTGCTCTTCGCCCCGTTTCGGGGTGCGAGGACGTGCCCTTGTGTCCTGATTGATGGAACGCTGCACGAATCCTTCCCCGGTCGGGTTTTCGGTCTGTCCGCAACCGGTTTCGCTGCGTGATGGGGCCTCAACTCCGGTGACTGCGAACCGCTGTGCTGGTGCGGACTAATCTCGTCGCGAGAACCATCGCCTGTACCCCCGTGATCCGCCGCGACACCCCTGCATGCCGGATACACGGACCTGAACAGCTCTGGAGAAACACGAGCATGAACCGCAAGACTTTGGTGCTGCCGGCCGTGGTCGGCCTGCTCGCACCCGTGCTCGCCGCCTGTGGCAGTTCCGACAGCAGCGGCAGCGGCGGGGACGCGATCGTCGTCGGCACCACGGACCGGTTCACCGCCACGAAGGACGCACCCGCGCCGCTCGATCCGGCGTACGCGTACGACGTCGGCACCTGGAACATCCTGCGCCAGACCGTGCAGACCCTGATGATCCAGCCGAAGGGCGAGGGCGACCCCGTGCCCGAGGCCGCGCAGAGCTGCGGCTTCACCGACTCGGGCAACGAGCGCTACGCCTGCACGCTGCGCGACGGCCTGAAGTTCTCCAACGGTGACAAGATCACCGCGGCCGATGTGAAGTACTCCATCGACCGCGCTCGCGCCATCAAGGCCGACTCCGGTGTCTCCGCCCTGCTCAACACCATCGACACCGTCGAGACGCAGGGCGACAACCAGGTCATCTTCCACCTGAGGACCGCGGACGCCACCTTCCCGTACAAGCTGTCGACTCCGGTCGCGGGCATCGTCAATCCCGCCGACTACGAGAAGAACAAGTTGCGCGACGGCTTCGACGTCGACGGATCCGGCCCGTACACCCTTTCCGCCGACGTCAAGAACGACGAGATCGTCAAGGCCTCGTTCACCAAGAACCCCAACTACAAGGGGACGCTGAAGGTGAACAACTCCAAGGTCGACATGATCTCCTACGCGGACGGCGACGCGATGGGCAAGGCCCTCGACAAGGGTGACATCGACGTCATGACCCGCACCATGGCGCCGGAGCAGATCCAGAAGCTGTCCGCCGGCACGGACACCAACGAGGACCTGGTCGAGATGGCAGGTCTGGAGATCCGCTACCTCGCCTTCAACACCGACGCGCCGACCGTGAAGAACAAGGCCGTCCGCCAGGCGATGGCCCAGCTGATCAACCGCGGCGAGATCGTCGCCAAGGTCTACGGCACCCAGGCCGAGCCGCTGTACTCGCTGGTCCCGGCGAGCATCACCGGCCACTCCAACTCGTTCTTCAACAAGTACGGCGACCCCAGCACCGCCAAGGCCAAGGCCCTGCTGACCGCCGCCAACATCACCACCCCGGTGAAGCTGACGCTGCACTACACGACCGACCACTACGGCTCGGCCACCAAGAAGGAGTTCGAGGTCCTTCAGAAGCAGCTCAACGACAGCGGACTGTTCGACGTCGACATCCAGGGCTCGCCCTGGACGAAGTTCGTCCCGGCCGAGCGCAAGGGCAAGTACGACGTCTGGGGCATGGGCTGGTTCCCGGACTTCCCGGACGCCGACAACTACCTCGCGCCCTTCCTCGACAAGGACAACTTCCTCAAGTCGCCCTACCGCAACAGCAAGATCATCAACACGCTGATCCCGGCGTCCCGTCGCGAGGCCGACCGCCTCGCGGCCTCCTCCAACCTGACCGAGATCCAGGACATCGTGGCCGACGACGTCCCGATCCTGCCGCTGTGGCAGGGTAAGCAGTACGTCGCCGCCCGTGGTGACGTCACGGGGACCGCGTACGCGCTCAACTCCTCCTCGACCCTGCAGCTGTGGGAGCTCGGCCGTGGCGTGAGCGGCTGATCTCTCTCGTCCCCGGGGCCCGGGGAGTGTGGCCCCGGGGTTCCGAACCCGACGAGAAGGCACAAGCAGTGAACATGCGTAACCAGTGGCCAGTCCTGCCCGTAGTGGCGGGGCTGGCCTCCGGCCTGCTGACCGGATGCGGAACGAGCGGCTCGGACTCCGGGGGGACCGGCTCATCCGTCGTCATGGGAATGTCGGACGACGTCCTGGCCACCGACCCCGCCTCCGGTTACGACCCGGGTTCCTGGCTGTTGTTCAACAACGTCTTCCAGTCGCTGCTCAGCTTCCCCGACGGAGGCACGGAGCCCGAGCCGGAGGCCGCCAAGTCGTGCACCTTCACCGACACGTCCACCAAGGTCTACCGGTGCACCCTCAAGGACGGCCTCAAGTTCAGCAACGGTGACCCGCTCACCTCGAAGGACGTCAAGTTCTCCTTCGACCGCATGCTCAAGATCAACGACGCTGCCGGTCCGGCCATCATGTTCCCCATGCTGGACAAGGTCGACACGCCGGACGCCACGACCGTCGTCTTCCGGCTGAAGGTGCCCGACGCCACCTTCCCGAGCAAGATCGCCTCCGGTGCGGGCTCCATCGTCGACCACACCCAGTACGACGGGAACAAGCTGCGCAAGGACGGCCAGGCGGTCGGCTCCGGCCCGTACAAGCTGGACTCGTTCGGCGGCGACAAGGCCGTCTTCTCGGTCAACGGCAACTATCGGGGCAACGCGAAGGCGAAGAACTCCGGCGTGACGCTGAAGTTCTTCCACGGTGACCCGTCCGCCCTGAAGAAGGCGCTGCTCGACGGCACCGTCGACATCGCCTACCGGGGTCTCAGCGCGCGCGACATCGCCGACATCCAGAACGCCGACAACAACTCCAAGGCCGAGGTCGTCGAGGGCAGCAGCGCCGAGGTCCAGCACCTGGTCTTCAACATGAAGGACCCGGTCACCGGGAAGCTGGGCGTGCGCAAGGCCATCGCCTACCTGCTCGACCGCGACGCCCTCATCAAGGACGTCTACCAGGGCACGGCCACCCCGCTGTACTCGATCATCCCGGCGGGCATCGCCGGCCACAACACGGCCTTCTTCGACACCTACGGCGCCAGCCCCTCACCGGCCAAGGCCGCCGCCGCCCTGAGGAACGAGGGCATCACCGGCAAGGTGAAGCTGACTCTCTGGTCCACCCCGTCGCGCTACGGCCCGGCCACCGACCAGGAGCTGAAGGCGATCGCGGGCCAGCTCAACGCCAGCGGCCTCTTCCGGGCCGACGTCAAGTCCGTGGCCTTCGACCAGTACGAGAAGGACATCGCCAAGGGCAAGTACGGCGTGTACGTGAAGGGCTGGGTGCCCGACTACCCGGACGCCGACAACTTCACGGCGCCCTTCTTCGGCCGGGGCAACGTGCTGAGCAACAACTACAACAACCGCATGATCACCGGCACCCTCATCCCGCGTACCGCCGCCGAGAGCGACCGCGCCGCGACCGACAACGACTACGGCAGACTGCAGGACATCGTCGCCGACCAGCTGCCCGTCCTCCCGGTCTGGCAGGCCAAGCAGTACGCGGTCACCCGCGAGAACGTCTACGGCCTCGAGTACTGCCTCGACGCGTCGACGGTCTTCCGGTTCTGGGAACTCAGCAAGGGCTGAGCGACGGCCGTACGCAGACGAAGGGCGCCCTCAGCGCGAGAGGGCGCCCTTCGTGTCGTACCGGCTGCCGCTACTGCGCGCCGGGACGCACCAGCCCGCTCTCGTACGCATACACCGCGGCCTGCACCCGGTCACGCAGCCCCAGCTTCGTCAGCACATGACCCACGTGCGTCTTGACGGTGGTCTCGCTGACGAACAGATCGGCGGCGATCTCCGCGTTGGACAGGCCGCGGGCCACCAGCTTCAGCACCTCCACCTCGCGCTCGGTCAGCGTGTGCAGCGTGTCCGGCACGGGCTCGTCCCCGGAGGGCAGATGCGTGGCGTACTTGTCCAGCAGCCGCCGGGTGATGCTCGGCGCCAGCATGGCCTCACCGCCCGCCACCACCCGGATCGCCTGCACCAGCTCGTTGGCCGGCGCGTCCTTCAGCAGAAAGCCGCTTGCACCCGCCCGCAGCGCCTCCACCACGTACTCGTCGAGGTCGAACGTGGTCAGCACCAGCACCTTCGCCGGGCCGTCCCGCCCGGGCCCGGTGATCTGCCGGGTCGCCTCCACCCCGTCCATACGGGGCATACGGATGTCCATCAGGACCACATCGGGCTGCAGCGCCCGCACCTGGTCGAGGGCCTGGAGGCCGTCTCCGGCCTCGCCGACGACCGCGATGTCCTGCTCGGCCTCCAGGATCATCCGGAAGCCGGTACGCAGCAGCGGCTGGTCGTCGACCAGTAGGACGCGGATGGCCACGTAAGTCTCCTTCGCTAGTCCGGCCCCATTCTGCCCTGCGGGACGCCCGCGGACTCGGCCGCCCTCAGACCGGCGAACAAACCCAAGCCTGCACGGCATCGCACGGCATGCACAGGCGGTGCGTCGCTGCCTCGCCGGAGTGGCTGCCTGCCTTGTCGGCTTCGGTTGCGCGCGCCTGCGGGGGGTGCCGTCTGCGCCCTCCCGTGCCGCCCTGGCGGTGGGCCCAGGCGGCCCGGCACGGCAGAGCAAGCCGGTGCCTGCGCGGCGGCGTGCGCCATGCACGCGCGGTGCGTCGCTGCCTCGCCGGAGTGGCTGCCTGCCTTGTCGGCTTCGGTTGCCCGCGCCTGCGGGGGTGCCCTCCCGTGCCGCCCTGGCGGTGGGCCCAGGCGGCCCGGCACGGCAGAGCAAGCCGGTGCCTGCGCGGCGGAGCGCGGCAGGCTCGCCCGGTGTGTTGCCGGACCGCCCCTCGGGCGCAGGGGGGTTTATTCGCCGGTTCTGAGCGGCAGTGGGTACGGCGGGGGAGTGCCGCCGAATTCCGGGCAGTGCGCCTGGTGGTCGCACCAGCCGCACAGCTTGGTGGGGCGCGGACGCCAGTCTCCCGACTCCGTGGCCTGGCGGATCGCCTCCCACAGCGCGAGCAGCTTGCGCTCGACCCGCTCCAGGTCGGCGAGGACGGGGTCGTAGGTCAACACGTCCCCGCTGCCCAGATACACGAGCTGCAGCCGCCTCGGCACCACGTTCTTCAGCCGCCACACCACCAGGGCGTAGAACTTCATCTGGAACAGCGCGCCCTCGGCGTACTCCGGACGCGGCGCCTTGCCCGTCTTGTAGTCGACGATCCGCACCTCGCCCGTGGGCGCCACGTCCACCCGGTCGATGATCCCGCGCAGCATCAGTCCCGAGTCCAGCTCGGCCTGCACGAACAGCTCCCGCTCGGCCGGCTCCAGCCGGGTCGGATCCTCCAGCGTGAACCAGCGCTCGACGAGCTGCTCCGCCTCGCCCAGCCAGCGGGCCAGCCGCTCGCCCTGCGGATCGTCCTCGAACAGCTCCACCACTTCCGGCCGGCTCTCCCGCAGCCGGTCCCACTGCCCGGGGATCAGGGACTTGGCGCGCGGCGCGGTCCGCTCCGCGGCCGGGGCGTCGAAGAGCCGCTCCAGCACCGCATGCACCAGCGTGCCCCGGGTCGCCGCCTCGCTCGGCTTCTCGGGCAGCCGGTCGATGACACGGAACCGGTAGAGCAGGGGGCACTGCATGAAGTCACTGGCCCGCGAGGGCGACAGACTGGCCGGCGCTATGGCGACGCGCGGGCTGGTGCCCGCCGTCTCGACCGGCGGCGCCGCTTCCGCCTGCTCCACCGCCACCGGCGCATCCGCCTGCGCCACCTCGCTGCTGGGGGCCTCCGCCGCGCCCTCCGTACTCGTCTCCATGCCCCAGACCATACGGCCCGCCACTGACAGTGACCCGCCCGCGGCCGTGACACCTGCGACGCCTGGGGAAAGAGAAGGGGTGCCGGAGCGGAACGCCTCCCGGCGGCCGCATACCATCGACCCGAGACCCTTCCGCCCGGCAGGCGCGGGAGACGCTTCGAACGAGGGGACATCGTGGACGAGAGCGGCGGGAGCGGGCAGCCGCGGCCCGGCACCGACGAGCCGGCCGAGCACCACGCAGGGTCGGCGGCCCCGGCCGCCCCCGAGCCCGCCCCGGCCGACCAACAGCCCCCGACGGCCGCCGAGGACAACCCCGCGCCGGACAACGGCACCAAACCCGCGACCACCGGCGAGCACGAGAACCGGCCCGCGCCAGATGACACGCCCGCCCCGGAGAAGAGCCCCGCGGAGGGCCCCGAGGCGAACGGCCCGGTGGACGAGCGCACCTTCGCCCACTCCGCCACCGCCAAGAACCGCCCGCCCAAGCGCCCCCGGGAACCCGGCGGCGGCCTCCTCATGGGCCGCCCCTTCGGCGTGCCCGTGTACGTAGCGCCCAGCTGGTTCCTCGTCGCCGCCCTGATCACCTGGGTCTTCGGCGGCCAGCTCGACCGCGTCCTGCCCGAACTCGGCGCCGCCCGCTACCTCGTGTCCCTCTTCTTCGCCGTCGCGTTCTACGCCTCCGTCCTCGTCCACGAACTGGCCCACACCGTCGCGGCCCTGCGCTTCAAACTCCCCGTCCGCCGCATCCAGCTCCAGTTCTTCGGCGGCGTCTCCGAGATCGAGAAAGAGGCCGAGACACCCGGCCGCGAATTCGTCCTCGCCTTCGTCGGCCCGCTGCTGTCGCTCGTCCTCGCCGGCCTCTTCTACGTCGCCCTGCAACCCGTCGAGCCCGGCACCGTCCCCGGCGTCCTGCTGGCCGGCCTGATGATCTCCAACCTCATCGTGGCCGCCTTCAACCTCCTGCCCGGCCTGCCCCTCGACGGCGGCCGGATGCTCCGCGCCGTCGTCTGGAAGATCACCGGCAGGCCCATGAGCGGCACCATCGCCGCTGCCTGGGTCGGCCGCGCCCTCGCCGTCTCGGTCCTCATCGGCCTCCCGCTGCTCACCCATTCCGGCGCCCTCGGCACCACCGCCGAGGACAGCGTCGGCATGGACACCGTCACCGACGCCCTGCTCGCCGCCATCCTCGCCGCCATCATCTGGACCGGCGCCGGCAACAGCCTCCGCATGGCCCGCCTCAGGGAACACCTGCCGGAACTGCGCGCCCGCAACCTCACCCGCCGCGCCGTCCCCGTCGAGACCGACACCCCCCTGTCCGAGGCACTGCGCCGCGCGAACGCCGCCGGCGCCCGCGCCCTGGTCGTCGTCGACCCCGAAGGCAACCCGCTCTCCCTCGTCCGCGAGGCCGCCATCGTCGGCGTACCCGAACACCGCCGCCCCTGGGTCGCCGTCAGCGGCCTCGCCCAGGACCTCACCGACGGCATGCGCGTCTCCGCGGAACTCGCCGGCGAAGACCTCCTCGACGTCCTGCGGGCCACCCCCGCCACCGAATACCTCGTGGTCGAGGAGACCGGCGAGATCTACGGCGTCCTGTCCGCCGCCGACGTCGAGCGCGCCTTCGTGAAAGCCATGGCCAGGCCCTCGTCCTAGTGGTCGGCGGCCCCCGCAAACCCCGGTAGTCTGTTCACATGTCCGAACCGACCGGTGCCGCCCGCAGGCGCGGGCCCTTCAAGGTCGGGGACCAGGTTCAGCTGACCGACCCCAAGGGCCGCCACTACACGTTCACGCTCGAGGACGGGAAGAACTTCCACACCCACAAGGGTTCCTTCCCGCACGACGAGCTGATCGGTGCTCCCGAGGGCAGCGTTGTCCGCACCACCGGGAACGTCGCCTACCTCGCGCTGCGCCCCCTGCTCCCCGACTACGTCCTGTCCATGCCCCGCGGGGCCGCCGTCGTCTACCCCAAGGACGCCGGGCAGATCCTCGCCTTCGCCGACATCTTCCCCGGCGCGCGCGTCGTCGAGGCCGGCGTCGGCTCGGGCTCGCTCAGCAGCTTCCTGCTGCGCGCCATCGGCGACCAGGGCATGCTGCACAGCTACGAGCGCCGCGAGGACTTCGCCGAGATCGCCCAGCAGAACGTCGAGCGCTACTTCGGCGGCCCGCACCCCGCCTGGCAGCTCACCGTCGGCGACCTCCAGGACAACCTCTCCGACACCGACGTCGACCGCGTCATCCTCGACATGCTCGCCCCCTGGGAGTGCCTGGAGGCCGTCTCCAAGGCGCTCGTCCCCGGCGGCATCCTCTGCTGCTACGTCGCCACCACCACCCAGCTCGCCCGGACCGTCGAGTCCATCCGCGAGATCGGCTCCTTCAACGAGCCGACCGCCTGGGAGACGATGATCCGCAACTGGCACATCGAGGGCCTCGCCGTCCGCCCGGACCACCGGATGATCGGCCACACCGGCTTCCTGCTCACCGCCCGCCGCCTCGCCGACGGCGTCGAGCCGCCCATGCGCCGCCGCCGCCCCGCCAAGGGCGCCTACGGCGAGGACTACGCCGGCCCCAACGCCGACGGAGGCGGCCGCTGACGCGGCCGCACACCGCACCCAACGAAAGGGCGCTGCCGCCGAGTTCCCGGACATCATCCGCAACTCGGCCGCAGCGCCCTTCTGTTGACACAACCTTACAAACCGAACAAACCCGGCACCACTCATTCGAGGAACCGAACACCCCGCCGTTCCCCCGCACTGTGACGTGTGGCACGATGCAGGCCACCCCCACCGGCACAGCCCTCACAGGAGACACTCCTAGTGCAGCAATCCGCCGTCCCGGAACTGGCACACACGCACACCCGCCCCATCCACTGGGTCGCCACCGCCGCGGCCGTCTCGGGCGTCATGGCCCTCTCCTCGCTGCTGCAGCCCAACTCCGCGACGGCGGCCCAGCCGGCCGGCCCCCGGGCCGGGACCGCCCGCACGGCGACCGCACCCAGTACCGCGGGCATCGACTTCCCCCTCACCTGCGGCCCGGTCAAAGCCGTCGTAGAGAAGAAGGGCACCGGGGACCTCGACGGCGACGGAAACCCCGAAACCGTGGCCGTCGTGCACTGCGACGCCCCCATGGGCACCCCGCCCGACGGCGTGTACGTCCTCACCCGCGGCACGGACGGAAAGCCGCGCGTGGTGGCGACCCTGCTCGACCCCAAGACAGGTGACACCGTCGGCGCCTTCGCCGTACACGACGGAGCCGTCACGGCGACGCTGCTCGGCTACTCGTCCGACGACGTGCCCCGCTGCTGCCCGGACGTGACGCAGAGCGCCAAGTGGCAGTGGAAGAACGGCGCGTTCACGCGCTCCACGCCCGCCGGGGCGCACAGCGTCTGAGCCGGAGCGCCCGCCGTGTGAGAAAACAGACAGATGTGACGGCCCGTGTCCGCCCGGTCACTCCGCGTCCGGGCCGTAGACCTCGATCTTGTCCGAAACCCGACGCACATGGATGCAGTCGCCGGGACACTCCTTGGCGGAGTCCACCACATCCGTCAGAAGCGGCAGCGGGACGGGGGTCGTGGCGCCCGGGGCCTGCAGCAGCTCGTCGTCCGCGCCCTTCACATAGGCCAGACCGTCGATGTCCAGCTCGAACACCTCCGGCGCGTACTGGGCGCAGATTCCGTCGCCGGTACACAGGTCCTGGTCGATCCAGACCTCCAGCTCCTCGCCGCCGGTCGCGACCTCCTGCTGCACGCTCATGTCTCCTGCCGTTTCGGCTGTCGAGCCGGCGAAAAATCGGGCCGGCTCTGACGGGTGCTGACCGACTCGACCCTACCTCCGGCCACCTCCCCGTCCGTTTCGGCGGTACTCCGGGTTTCAACCGGCCCCTGCAGGTACTGCCCGGACCGCAAGCCTCGAACACTTCTTCGCCTGGGGTGATCCTCCCGACATCGACCGAAGAGAACCTCCTGTATGGCCGAAAATCGCCGTACGAGTCTGCCCTGTGGACCGCGTCACGTCACCGGCGCACGGCGTAGCCCCAGGCCCCGCCGCACGCCACCCACCGAGCCGCCGCGCTCCTGTTCGCAGGTGCGCGGCGTTGACAACTAGGCTCGACACCGATGGGTGTTGAACACTCCATCACCGACTACTGCCTGCTTTCGAAGGTTGATGAATGGGTATTCCCCTGGCGTGAGGAACGGCGCAAGGGGCAAGATCGGACACGCCCCTACCGTCTTTGTGATCTAGGGGTTTCAATCGACACCCACCCAGGTAGGGTCTGGAAGCGTCCAGCTCCCCTTGGAGGAGGTGAGGACCGTGGCAGCCCACGACGACGACATGAACCGCGGCATCCGCCCGGGACGAGGGTCCGACGACCCGGCCGGGCAGATTGCCTACCTTGAGCAGGAGATCGCCGTCCTGCGACGCAAGCTCGCCGACTCTCCGCGACACACGAGGATTCTCGAAGAGCGGATCGTCGAGCTGCAGACCAACCTGGCCGGCGTGTCCGCCCAGAACGAGCGACTCGCCAACACGCTCCGTGAGGCCCGCGACCAGATCGTGGCCCTCAAGGAAGAGGTCGACCGGCTCGCACAGCCACCGGCCGGCTTCGGAGTCTTCCTCACGGCGAACGAGGACGGCACGGCCGACATCTTCACCGGAGGCCGCAAACTCCGCGTGAACGTCAGCCCCAGCGTCGACCTCGAAGAACTGAGGCGCGGCCAGGAAGTAATGCTCAACGAAGCGCTCAACGTGGTCGAGGCCATGGAGTTCGAGCGCGTCGGGGACATCGTCACCCTCAAGGAGATCCTCGAGGACGGCGAACGAGCCCTGGTGCTCGGGCACACCGATGAGGAGCGGGTGGTACGGCTCGCCGAGCCACTGCTGGACGTGAACATCCGCCCCGGTGACGCCCTGCTGCTCGAACCCCGTTCCGGCTATGTCTACGAGATCGTTCCGAAGAGCGAGGTCGAGGAACTCGTCCTCGAAGAGGTTCCCGACATCGGTTACGAGCAGATCGGCGGACTCGGCGGCCAGATCGAGGCCATCCGCGACGCGGTCGAGCTGCCGTACCTCTACCCGGACCTCTTCAAGGAGCACGAACTGCGGCCGCCCAAGGGCGTCCTGCTGTACGGGCCCCCCGGATGCGGAAAGACGCTCATCGCCAAGGCCGTCGCCAACTCGCTGGCCAAGAAGGTCGCCGAAGTCACCGGCCAGGCCGCCGGCAAGAGCTTCTTCCTCAACATCAAGGGCCCCGAGCTCCTCAACAAGTACGTCGGTGAGACCGAGCGGCAGATCCGCCTCGTCTTCCAGCGTGCGAGGGAGAAGGCCAGCGAGGGCACCCCGGTCATCGTCTTCTTCGACGAGATGGAGTCCCTCTTCCGCACCCGAGGCTCCGGTGTCAGCTCGGACGTGGAGAACACCATCGTCCCCCAGCTGCTCGCCGAGATCGACGGTGTGGAGGGCCTGCAGAACGTGGTCGTGATCGGCGCCTCCAACCGCGAGGACATGATCGACCCCGCCATCCTGCGCCCCGGTCGCCTCGATGTGAAGATCAAGATCGAGCGCCCCGACGCCGAAGCCGCCAAGGACATCTTCGGCAAGTACCTCACCGAACGCCTCCCCCTGCACGCCGACGACCTCGGCGAGCACGGCGGCAGCAAGACGACCACCGTCGAAAGCATGATCCAGACGGCCGTCGAACACATGTACGCGGAATCCGAGGAGAACCGCTTCCTGGAGGTCACCTACGCCAACGGTGACAAGGAAGTCCTCTACTTCAAGGACTTCAACTCCGGCGCCATGATCGAAAACATCGTCGGACGCGCCAAGAAGATGGCGATCAAGGACTTCCTCGACCACAACCAGAAGGGCCTCCGCGTCTCCCACCTCCTCCAGGCTTGCGTGGACGAGTTCAAGGAGAACGAAGACCTCCCCAACACCACCAACCCGGACGACTGGGCCCGAATCTCCGGAAAGAAGGGCGAACGGATCGTCTACATCCGCACCCTCATCACCGGAAAGCAGGGCGCCGACACCGGACGCTCCATCGACACGGTGGCGAACACCGGTCAGTACCTGTAAAAAACAGGGCGGCTGCGGGTGCCCTCACCGGGTACCCGCAGTCGACTGTTTTTCAGGCCAAGACCGCAACAAGAGGCGCGCAAGGCAATGACGCAAATGATCTCCCCACCAGCGCAAAGCCGTTCTAGGCTCTTCGGTACCGCCGAGTCGCGCAGTGCGGGGACGGGCACCGCACACGCACCGGAGCGCCAGCGGTACTTGAGCAGCGTCCCCGACCGAGGGCGCCGCCGGGCAAGGAGGGCCGCATGACCGTACGGCGAGTAATGGGCATCGAGACGGAGTACGGCATCTCCGTCCCCGGCCACCCCAACGCCAATGCCATGCTCACCTCGTCCCAGATCGTCAACGCCTACGCGGCGGCGATGCACCGGGCCCGCCGGGCCCGCTGGGACTTCGAGGAGGAGAACCCGCTGCGCGACGCGCGAGGCTTCGACCTCGCCCGCGAGGCCGCCGACGCCAGCCAGCTCACCGACGAGGACATCGGCCTCGCCAACGTGATCCTCACCAACGGCGCACGACTCTACGTCGACCACGCCCACCCCGAATACAGCTCCCCCGAGGTCACCAACCCCCGCGACGCCGTCCTCTGGGACAAGGCCGGCGAACGCATCATGGCCGAAGCCGCCGAACGGGCCGCCGCACTCCCCGGCGCCCAGCCGATCCACCTCTACAAGAACAACACCGACAACAAGGGCGCCTCCTACGGCACGCACGAGAACTACCTGATGAAGCGGGAAACCCCCTTCTCGGACATCGTGCGCCACCTCACGCCCTTCTTCGTCTCCCGCCAGGTCGTCACCGGCGCCGGCCGCGTCGGCATCGGCCAGGACGGCCACGAACACGGCTTCCAGCTCAGCCAGCGCGCCGACTACTTCGAGGTCGAAGTAGGCCTGGAGACCACCCTCAAGCGCCCGATCATCAACACGCGCGACGAGCCCCACTCCGACGCCGAGAAGTACCGCCGCCTGCACGTGATCATCGGCGACGCGAACCTCTCGGAGATCTCGACCTACCTGAAACTGGGCACCACAGCCCTCGTGCTGTCGATGATCGAAGACGGCTTCATCGCCGTGGACCTCGCCGTGGACCAGCCCGTCCGCACCCTCCACCAGGTCTCCCACGACCCCACCCTCAAGCGCCTGGTCACCCTCCGCAGCGGCCGCACACTCACCGCCGTCCAGCTCCAGATGGAGTACTTCGAGCTCTCCCGCAAATACGTCGAGGAACGCTTCGGCGCGGACGCCGACGACCAGACCAAGGACGTCCTGGCCCGCTGGGAGGACACCCTCAACCGCCTGGAGAACGACCCCATGAGCCTCGCCGGCGAACTGGACTGGGTCGCCAAGCGGGAACTCATGGAGGGCTACCGGCGCCGCGACGGCCTCGACTGGGACGCCGCAAAGCTCCACCTCCTCGACCTCCAGTACGCCGACGTACGCCCCGAAAAGGGCCTCTACAACCGTCTCGCGGCCCGCGGCCGCATGAAGCGCCTCCTGGACGAGAACGAGGTCGAGAGGGCCCGTACGAAGCCGCCGGAGGACACCCGCGCCTACTTCCGCGGCCGCTGCCTGGAGCAGTACGCGGACGACGTCGCGGCGGCCTCCTGGGACTCCGTGATCTTCGACCTCCCGGGACGGGACTCGCTCCAGCGCGTCCCAACCCTGGAACCGCTTCGCGGAACGCGAAATCACGTCAAGGAACTCCTGGACCGCTGCCGCACGGCGGAAGACCTGGTCAGGGTGCTGTCCGGCGGCTGAGCGGACGCGAGGGCCGAACCGGCCCGACAGGGTGGAAAGTCCAACGTCAGGGAATCATCGAGGTGGCCCCCGTACGTTGTAGCAACTGCGGGGCCGATGTCAGACCCTGCTTGTAGGGTCTGATCAAGAACGTCGAACCGAGCGGGGTGAGGGGTTATGGCGACCAAGGACACCGGCGGCGGCCAGCAGAAGGCGACGCGCTCCACGGAGGAGGTCGAGGAGCAGGCACAGGATGCGCAGGCATCCGAGGACCTCAAGGAGCGCCAGGAAAAGCTGAGCGATGACGTGGACTCCGTCCTCGACGAAATCGATGACGTACTCGAGGAAAATGCCGAGGATTTCGTGCGTTCATTCGTGCAAAAAGGTGGAGAGTAAAGGCCGCGAGATCACTTCTGTCTTCGAATTGAAGGCGGCGGGGGATGAGGGTGGCTGGCGAATCAGACGCGAAGCAATGCAGGAAATGCGGGCGAGACCTGCCTCTTGCTGCATTCGCGCGCGACAAGAATCGGCGTGACGGCCTCCAGGTGCACTGCCGGGAGTGCGTGGCGGAGTACAGCGCCGCGCACTACCGGCGGCGCCGAGAGGCACTGGGCAAGCCGGTCCGGGAGAGGGTGGATGTCCCGACCGGGCACAAACTCTGCAGGACATGCGGCGAGGTCAAGCCACACAGCGAGTGGCATGGCAACGCCACTGCGTCCGACGGCCTGTCGACGCGCTGCAAGGCCTGCAGGGCGGTCCAGAGCCGGCAGGACCATCTGAAGCGTCAGTACGGCATCACCGAAGCCGAGCGTGACGAGTTGATCGCCTCTCAAGGAGGCGTCTGCTGCATATGTTTGGCGGCTGTGCCCGAGCATGTGGATCACTGCCACAAGACGGGTAGGGTCCGAGGCGTACTGTGCTTCAGCTGCAATGCCGCACTGGGGCAGTTCAAGGATCGGCCCGATGCCATAAGGCGGGCTGCTGCTTACGTGGAAGGAATCGCGTGGAAGCCAACACTCGTAGCACCGGGCGTCTACCAGCTGCCTTCCTGACGCCTGGCTCGTCGTCCTTCATGGACTTTCTGTCCGAGCACCAGCCGGAGATGCTGCCGGGCAACCGGCAGCTGCCCCCGACGCAGGGCGTCATCGAGGCGCCGCACGGCACGACCATCGTGGCCGTGACGTTCCCGGGCGGTGTCGTGCTGGCCGGTGACCGTCGCGCCACCATGGGCAACGTCATCGCGCAGCGGGACATCGAGAAGGTGTTCCCGGCCGATGAGTACTCGGCGGTGGGTATCGCCGGTACGGCGGGCCTGGCCGTGGAGATGGTCAAGTTGTTCCAGCTGGAGCTGGAGCACTTCGAGAAGGTCGAGGGGGCGCAGCTCTCGTTGGAGGGCAAGGCGAACCGGCTGTCGACCATGATCCGTTCCAACCTGGGCATGGCCATGCAGGGTCTGGCCGTGGTTCCCCTCTTCGCCGGTTACGACGTGGACCGCGGGAAGGGGCGCATCTTCTCCTATGACGTGACGGGCGGCCGCTCCGAGGAGCACGGGTACGCGGCCACGGGCTCCGGTTCGATCTTTGCGCGCGGTGCCATGAAGAAGCTCTTCCGTGATGACTTGAGCGAGGCCGACGCCACGACGCTCGTGGTGCAGGCCCTGTACGACGCGGCTGACGACGACTCGGCGACGGGTGGTCCCGATGTCGCCCGCCGGATCTATCCGATCGTGACCGTGATCACCGAGGACGGTTTCCGCCGGCTGACGGAGGACGAGTCCTCCGAGATCGCTCGCTCGATCCTGGCGCGGCGGCTGGAGCAGCCCGACGGTCCGCGGGCCGCGCTGCTGTAGCCGGGTGACCGGCTCTTACGAAGGTGATCGCGTGACTTCGACAGAAAGGGACGGATAACCGGTGTCGACGCCGTTCTATGTCTCACCCCAGCAGGCCATGGCCGACCGGGCGGAGTACGCCCGTAAGGGCATCGCCCGTGGTCGCAGCCTGGTCGTGTTGCAGTATGCCGACGGCATCGTCTTCGTCGGCGAGAACCCGTCCCGTGCGCTGCACAAGTTCAGCGAGATCTATGACCGGATCGGTTTTGCGGCCGCCGGCAAGTACAACGAGTACGAGAATCTGCGGATCGGTGGTGTGCGGTACGCCGATCTTCGTGGTTACACCTATGACCGTGATGATGTGACGGCCCGCGGTCTTGCCAACGTGTATGCCCAGACGCTGGGCACGATCTTCTCCAGTGCGGCCGAGAAGCCGTACGAGGTGGAGCTGGTCGTCGCCGAGGTGGGTGAGACGCCCGAGGGTGATCAGATCTATCGGTTGCCGCATGACGGGTCGATCGTGGACGAGCATGGTTCGGTCGCGGTCGGTGGCAATTCTGAGCAGATCGGCACCTATCTCGATCAGCAGCACCGTGAGGGCATGTCTCTCGCCGAGGGGCTGAAGCTGGCCGTGCAGGCGCTGTCGCGTGATACGAACGGCACGCAGCGGGAGATTCCCGCTGAGCGTCTGGAGGTCGCGGTGCTGGACCGTACGCGTCCGCAGGCGCGGAAGTTCAAGCGGATCGTGGGTCGCCAGCTGTCTCGGCTCCTGGAGGCGGACGGAGCGGCGACCGAGGCCGAGAGCAGTGCGGAGGAGGGTTCGGACGAGGAGTAGGCCGACAGGCCGCCTTGCCCCCGTCCCGCTCCTGTGTGCCCCGGTCGTCTATGCGGCCGGGGCACAGGGCGTTCAGGGGGCGCTGGGCGGCGCTGTCGAGCCTCGTGCGACCAGGTGGACGGGGATGTCGCCCCCGTCGGGCACACGTCCCTCCAGGACTGCGAGCAGGGCCTCCATGCCGCGCTCGCCGAAGAGTTCGGCGTCGAGGCGGACGGTCGTGAGTTCGGGGTCGAGGGCGGTGGCGAGGGCGAGGTCGTCGAGGCCGGTGACGGAGAGGTCGTCGGGGATGTGCAGGCCGAGGCGGCGGGCTGCTTTGTAGGCGCCGGCGGCGAGTTTGTCGTCGTCGCAGACCACGGCGGTGGGCCGGGGGCCGGGGGCGGAGAGGGCGGCTTCGGCGGCGGTCAGGGCGCCCTCGATGGAGATCGGTGCCCGAACCGTCCGTACCGAGGTGCCGGGGACGGCTCCGACGCGTGCGGCCAGTTCGCGCGCGCGTACCTCGAAGGTCCAGGAGGCCACGTCTGCCGCGAGGTGCAGGAAGTGGCGGTGGCCCAGGCCCAGCAGGTGTTCGGCGACCTGTCTGACGCCGTCCGTGATGTCGAGGTTCACGGTGGCCGCGCCGAGGCTGCCCCTGGGGTCGCTGTCGAGCATGACGAGGGGGAGTTGGTCGCCGCGGATGGCGGTGAGGGCGTCGGCGGCCATGGAGGAGGCGATGACGCCGTCTAGGGCGGCCTGGGCGGAGGCGAAGGGGTCGCGGGCGGGGCCGATGCCTTCGGGGGAGGGGTACAGGACGACGCCGAAGCCGTGGTCGGCGGCGACGCGGGCGGCGCCCGTGTAGACGCCCGCGAAGAACTCCGTCGTCAGTGCCGGGACCACGAGCAGGACGGTGCGGGTGCGGCCGAGGCGCAGGTTGCGGGCGGCGAGGTTGGGCCGGTAGCCGAGGTCGCGGGCGGCTTGGCGTACGCGTTCGGCGGTCGTTGCGGAGACGCGGCCGCGCCATTTGTCGCCGAGGACGAGGGAGACCGCGGCCTGGGAGACGCCGGCGGCCTGGGCGACGTCGCGGCTGGTGGGGCGGGTGCTGCCGGGTGCCACCGTGGGCCTGCTCCTTGTCTGCTGGTCGTGCGCCTCCGGGCGCTCCGGCTGCCCTTCGGCTCACTTCCGTCGTCTGGACGCGTGAACAGCGCACATGGTACGTATGAGAAGGGACGTTATACGTAACACTTCCGGCGTCGGTCCGGGTGAGGGGAAGCGGGCATGGCTGCGGGATACGTGGAGATCTTCAGGACGCGGCACGCCGCGCGTCTGCTCGCCGGCACGCTGGTGGGCCGGCTGCCGTGTGCGGTCGCGGCGATCGCCGTCGTGCTGTTCGTGCGGGCGGAGGGCGGAACCTACAGCCTGGCCGGTGGGCTCGCGGCGGTGTACGGGGTCGCCAATGCCGTGGGGCAGCCGCTGCTGGGACGGCTGGTGGATCTGTACGGGCAGCCGCGTGTCCAGCTGCCCGCCGCGCTCGCTTCGGCGCTCGCCATGTCCGGGTTCGCTGTCGTCGGCATCGATCCGCCGGCGCTCGCGTATGTGTGCGTGGCGCTCGCCGGGCTGTTCACCCCTCCCCTGGAGGGTGGCCTGCGGGCGCTGTGGTCCTCGGTGCTGCGCGACGAGGGTCAGGTGCAGACGGCGTACGCCTTGGACGCCGTCGCCCAGGAAGTCATGTTCACCGTCGGGCCGTTGCTGGTGACGCTGTGCGTGTCGCTGTGGTCGGCGCAGGTGGCGCTGGTGCTCGTCAATGTCCTCGGTGTGCTGGGTGCGCTGTCGGTGGTCGTGTCGCCGCCTTCGCGTGTGTGGCGTTCCGCGCCCCGTGAGGCGCACTGGCTGGGTGCGCTGCGCTCGCCTGGTCTGCTGGTGCTGCTGGGGGCGTTCCTGGCGGTGGGGATCGCGCTCGGGTCCATTGCGGTCGCGGCCGTGGCGTATGCGGACGGACACGGTGGGGATGCGGTGTACGGCTGGCTGATGGCGGCGATCGGCCTCGGGGCTCTCGTGGGCGGTACGGCGTACGGGGCGCGGCAGTGGAGTGGTGCGCCGGAGCGGCGACTGCGGGTGCTGGTGGCGCTTCTGGCGGTGTGTTATCTGCCGCTCACTCTGATGCCGGGTCCGGTGGCGATGACGGTGCTCGCGGCGGTTGCGGGGCTCTTCCTCGCGCCGTGTCTCGCGTGTGCGTTCGTCCTCGTCGACCGGCATGCGCCGCGTGGCACGGTCACCGAGGCGTTCTCGTGGATTGTGACGACGTTCACAGTGGGTTCCTCCGTGGGAACGGGCCTGGCGGGCCCGGTCGTCGAGCGGGGCGGGGCGGTGTGGGGGTTCGCCGTGCCGGGTGTCGCGGGGGCCGTGGCGCTGCTGGTTCTGCTGGCCACCGGGAAGGTCCTTGCAGCTCCCGCGGGGAGCGCGGTGGTTGCGGCTTCATCGGAAAATGATCCAAACCGTGCCGTCGAACCCCGTTTCAGCTCAGGGGATCGGGCGTAATGTTCAGTCATGGACCGCCGCATTTTCGGGCTGGAGAACGAGTACGGCGTCACGTGTACGTTCAGGGGACAGCGCCGCCTGTCTCCCGACGAGGTGGCGCGGTACCTCTTCCGCCGTGTCGTGTCATGGGGCCGCAGCAGCAATGTCTTTCTGCGAAACGGCGCCCGCCTCTATCTCGACGTGGGCTCACATCCGGAATACGCGACACCGGAATGTGACAACGTGACCGAACTGGTCACCCACGACAAAGCGGGCGAGCGCATTCTCGAAGGACTCCTGGTGGACGCCGAACGACGCCTGCACGAGGAGGGAATCGCGGGCGACGTCTACCTCTTCAAGAACAACACCGACTCGGCGGGCAACTCCTACGGCTGTCACGAGAACTATCTCGTCGCACGTCATGGGGAGTTCTCCCGGCTCGCGGACATTCTCATTCCGTTCCTCGTCACGAGGCAGCTTCTGTGCGGTGCCGGCAAGGTGCTGCAGACTCCGCGGGGCGCGGTGTACTGCGTCAGCCAGCGGGCCGAGCACATCTGGGAGGGCGTCTCCTCGGCGACGACCCGTTCGAGGCCCATCATCAACACCCGCGACGAACCGCACGCGGACGCCGAGCGCTACCGCCGCCTGCACGTCATCGTGGGCGACTCGAACATGTCCGAGACGACCATGCTGCTCAAGGTCGGAGCGACCGACCTGGTGCTGCGCATGATCGAGGCGGGCACGGTGATGCGGGACCTGACCCTGGAGAACCCGATCCGGGCGATCCGCGAGGTCAGCCACGACATCACGGGCCGGCGCAAGGTGCGTCTGGCCAGCGGCCGCGAGGCGTCCGCCCTCGAGGTGCAGCGCGAGTACTACGAGAAGGCCGTGGACTTCTGCGAGCGCCGCGGTATCCGCACGGGCACCGTCGAGCAGGTCCTGGAGCTGTGGGGCCGCACGCTGGACGCGATCGAGGCGGAGGACCTCGACCGGATCGGCACCGAGATCGACTGGGTGATGAAGTACAAGCTCATCGAGCGGTACCGGGCCAAGCACAACATGACCATGTCGCATCCGAGGGTCGCGCAGATAGACCTCGCCTACCACGACATCCACCGTCGTCGTGGCCTGTACTACCTGCTCGAGAGGAAGGGCCAAGCGGCCCGGATCTGCAACGACTTGAAGATCTTCGAGGGCAAGTCCGTTCCGCCGCAGACCACTCGGGCCCGGCTGCGCGGCGACTTCATCCGCAGGGCCCAGGAACAGCGCCGGGACTTCACGGTCGACTGGGTCCATCTGAAGCTCAACGACCAGGCGCAGCGCACGGTGTTGTGCAAGGACCCGTTCCGTTCCGTGGACGACCGGGTGGAGAAGCTGATCGCAGGAATGTGAGCTATGTGAACAAGGCGTTCCGGTGAAAGCCCGGAACGCAACACGGGCGCCGTACGTTTCACGTACGGCGCCCTTCTCACGCCGTAGAGTTGCGCGCACGCCATCCACAAGATCGACCGATACGAGGCCTTAACCGTGCGCCGACGCTCCCTTCTCATCGCCGTTCCCGCAGGACTGGTCACACTCGCCGGATGCGGTGACGAAAAGTCCGCCTCGAGCAAGGCCGAAGCGAGTCCGGCGCCCTCCGCACCGGCCACGTCCGCCGCGCCGCCGCCCAAGATCGTCGACGGGCCGCTGCCGGCGATCACGGCGGGCACGAAGTTCGGTGAGAAGCCGACCGTCGCCAAGGGCACCGGCGAGCCGTCGAAGAACCTCGCGGTCAAGACGCTCATCGCGGGCGGCGGGCAGACGATCGCGGAGAACGACTATGTGCAGGCCCACTACCTCGGCCAGATCTGGAACACGGCGAAGGTCTTCGACAACTCCTACGACCGCAAGACGCCCCTGATCATCCAGCTCGCCGAGGGCAGCATCATCGACGGCTGGCGGTACGGCCTGACGGGCAGGAAGACCGGCAGCCGCGTCGAAATGGCCGTCCCGCCCACCTGGGGGTACGGCACCTCGGGCAACTCGCAGGCGGGTATCAAGGGCACCGACACGCTGGTGTTCGTGGTGGACGTGCAGGCCACGTTCAACGCCAAGAGCTCCGCCAAGGGCTCGGAGGTGGCGCAGAAGGACGCGGCGCTGCCCAAGGTCGGCACCAACACCGACGGTGCGGCGCCCTCCATCGAGGTGCCCAAGAAGGCCGCGCCCACCAAGCTGGTGGCGACCTACATCATCGAGGGCGACGGCCCCGTGGTCGGCGCGCAGGACACGGTGCTGGTGCAGTACAAGGGCGTGTTCTGGGACTCGGGCAAGGAGTTCGACTCCTCCTACAGCCGCAAGGCGCTGACGTCGTTCGGGCTGCAGCAAGTCGTCAAGGGCTGGGGGCAGGGCCTGACCGGCAAGAAGGTCGGCAGCCGGGTCCTCATCGTCGTCCCGCCGAAGCTGGGATACGGGGACAAGCCGCCGGCCGGCAGCGGCATCAAGAAGGACTCCGTGCTGGTCTTCTCGGTCGACATCCTGGCCAAGATGTAACGGCCCGGTGATGTAAGACTGTGCGTGTTGCCTTTCCGCAGACAAGCAGGAGCTAGAGACGTGAGCATCGAGAAGCCCGAGATCGACTTCCCGGGCGGCGAGCCCCCGGCGGACCTCGAGATCAAGGACATCTGGGAGGGCGACGGCGCGGTGGCGCAGGCGGGCCAGACCGTCACCGTCCACTACGTGGGCGTCGCCTTCAGCACCGGCGAGGAGTTCGACGCGAGCTGGAACCGCGGGACGCCGTTCCGCTTCCCGCTCGGTGGCGGCCGCGTCATCAAGGGCTGGGACCTGGGCGTGCAGGGCATGAAGGTCGGCGGGCGTCGTCAGCTGACGATCCCGGCCCACCTCGCCTACGGCAACCAGAGCCCGACTCCGGCGATCAAGCCGGGCGAGACGCTGATCTTCGTGGTCGACCTCGTCGCGGTCTGATCGCCGCCGCGACCGGACCCGATCACCTGGGGCCCATGCCTGTCCGGGCATGGGCCCTCGGCTTTTGCCACGCCACCCGGGGGCGGTACGGTCATCGTCGTAAAGCACCATAGGGAGGCGAAGGGCGTCGATGGCCATTGCCAAGGCCGAGCGGCTGATGAACCTGGCGCTGTGTCTGCTCGGGACGCGGCGGCCGCTCAGCAAGCGCGAGCTTCGTGAGTCCATCGAGGCCTACCTCGAAGCGGGCAGTGACGACTCCTTCAGCCGGATGTTCGAGCGGGACAAGGACGATCTGCGCGAACTCGGCCTGGTCATCGAGACGGTGGAGAACCTCGACGGCGAGGTGGGCTATCTGGCCCGCCGTGACAGCAACCGTCTGCCGCCCATCACGCTCGACGCCGAGGAGGCCGCCGCTCTCGGTCTCGCCGCCAAGGTGTGGCAGCAGGCCCGGCTGGCCGGTGCGGCCAGCGGCGCCCTGCAGAAGCTGCGCGCGGCGGGGCTGCCCGAGGACGTCGACCCGTATGAGGCGCACGGCGCCCTGGAGCCCCGTATCCCCGTGCACGAGGTCGCGTTCGAGCCGCTGATGCTGGCCTGCCGCGATCGCCGGCCGGTCGTCTTCGACTACCGCAAGGCCACCGCCGCCCACCCCGAGACCCGGCATGTGGAGCCGTGGGCGCTGGAGTGCTGGCGCGGCCACTGGTATCTGGCCGGCTGGGACCGCGACCGGGGCGCCGAGCGGGTCTTCAGGCTGTCGCGGATCACCGGCAAGGTGCGCAGCCGCAGCGGCCGGTTCACGGCGGAGATCCCCGATGTCGTCACGGTCCGGGAGACCGTGGCGAGCTGGGCGGGGGAGACCGCCGACCGTTCCGCCCTGATCCGGCTGCGTTCGGGCGCGGGATACCCCCTTCGGGCGAAGGCCACCGCGGTGCGGGAACTCGGCGACGGCTGGGACGAGTTGGAGATTCCGTACGGGCACGGGCTGGATGCCTGGCTGGTGGAGTTCGGGCCGGACGTGGTGGTCCTCGAACCGGCCGAGCTGCGTGCGGACGTGGTGGACCGGCTGCGTGCCGTGGCCAAGGGCTGAGGGGGAGCGGAGCAGGACAGTGGCAGGCAAACCGGTCAGGCCCGTGAACGCCATCGACCAGACCCGGCGGATGCTCTCCCTGGTGACGTATCTGAAGGAGCGTCCCGGGGCCCGGGTGGAGGACGTCGCGCGCGCCTTCGGCATCAGTGAGGAGGAGCTGGTCTCCGACCTGGATGTGCTGCCCATGTGCGGCACCAGCTTCCGCGGCGGCGACCTGCTCGACATCGACACCGACGGCGAGCGCATCTGGTGGCACAACCCTGCTGCCCTCGGCGAAGAGACAGCGGAGCCCCTGCGGCTGGCCGCCGACGAGGCGACGGCGCTGCTGGTGGCCGCCCGCGCGGTGTCCACCCTGCCCGGGCTGCGGGAGAGCGACCGGCAGGCGCTGCTGCGGGCCAACGCCAAGCTGGAGGCCGCGGCCGGTGAGGCGGCGGGCGCCAGCTCCCGGCTGTCGGTGACCTTCGAGTCGGAGGGCGGTGTCTTCGCCGACGTCGACCGTGCGATCTCGGAGCGCCGCCGCCTGTGGATCCGCTACTACTCGCCCGCGCGTGACGAGCTCACCGAGCGCGAGATCGACCCCATCCGGCTCGTCAGCGTCGGGCACACCTATGTGGAGGCCTGGTGCCGGCGCTCCGAGGCGCGCCGGACCTTCCGGCTCGACCGGGTCGCCGAGATCAGGATCCTGGACGAGCCGTCCGCGCCGCCCGAGATCGAACTCAGGGACCTGTCGGAGGCGCTGGTGCAGCCCGCCGCCGAGGACCCGGAGGTCGTCGTCGAGGTGGGCCCGGGCGGCCGCTGGGTCGCCGAGTACTACCCGCACGACAGCGCGGATGAGCTTGCGGACGGCGGACTGCGTATCACCCTGCGGACCCCGGATCCGGCGTCGCTGCGGCGGCTGGCGCTGCGGCTCGGACGGGACGGCCGGATCGTCTCGCCGCCCGAGCTCGCCGAGAGTGCCCGCCAGGCGGCCCGTGCGGCGCTGGCGGCGTACGACGGCGTCGAGGCGCAGGTCCCGCGTGGCGGGCCCGCGGTGCACGACGGGTAGTCCGGCAGGCGGGAGTGAGCTGGAAGGGGCGTCGGCTGCGGGGCCCCGGAGGCGATCGGCCTAGGGAAGAGGAGCAGGGGCTTTGAGCGAGTCGTCGGTTGCTGGTGCGGGGGGCATGTCGGTGGCGGCCGCCTTCGCCGGGATGAGAAGCGTGTCCCCGGTGACGTTCAGGGCGGGCTGCCCGGACTGCCGTGGCAGCTTCGAGCTCGCCGCCGCGGCCCTGCGCCTGGCGATCGGCGCCAGCAGCCGCACGACTTTCTACTCCTTCACCTGCCCCGACTGCGGCGCCTCGGTCCGCAAGCCGGCCGGCGAGCGCATCGTCGAGCTGCTGACCGGCGGCGGGGTCAGGACCTTGCGGACGGTCTAGGCTCGACGTCATGTTCTGGCCGATGTTCGCGGTAGCTGTGGGTTTCCTGGGCCTTGCCGTCCTCGGGGTGTTCGCCGTGCGGGTGTTCGTCGAGGCGCAGCGCCTCGGCCGGCAGGTCACGGACTCCGCGCGCCGTATCAACCAGGCCGCCGAGGACCTCGAGCGGGCGGCCGTGAGCACCGCCCGCGCCGCGGACTCCCTCTGAGTGCTGCTCTGCGAGGCGTGTGAGTCGTGCTGCCCAGGCGGTTTGGGTCACTTCGACCTGTCATCGGGGCCACCCTGGCGGGTACGCTGCTGGTCGCGGCCCGGAGAACGAGGCCCGGACCGCGGACCGGGAGTACGCACGGGGATTGCCTCACGTTTACCCCTGAGCGTTACGATCGCTGGCAGCACGGCTGATCGGACACTTGTCCGACTGGTCGGACAGCACCCCACCCCAGCCGCCTCGGTGAGAAGGTAAAGACTTATGTTCGGAAGGCTCGGCGCCCCCGAGATCATTCTCATCCTTATCGTCGTCGTTCTCCTTTTCGGCGCCAAGAAGCTTCCCGACATGGCGCGCTCGCTCGGCAAGTCCGCTCGCATCCTCAAGAGCGAGGCCAAGGCGATGAAGGAAGAGGGCAGCAGCACGGCCACCCCGGCCGGCCCGCCCAACGACGAGCAGCCCCCGGCTCAGCGCACCATCCAGGCCGCCCCCGGTGACGTGACCAGCTCGCGCCCGGTCAGCGAGCCGACGGACACCACCAAGCGCTGACGCAGGGCCGGACACCTCCGGCCCGCCGCACGAGATGAGGATGTGGGTTGCTCAAGTCTGCCCGCAAGAAGGAGAAGGATCCCGAGGGGCGGATGCCGCTCGTGGATCACCTTCGTGAGCTCCGCAACCGGCTCGCGAAGGGCATGCTGGCCATCACGGTCGTATCCGTGGTGGCTGCCTTTTACAGCAATCAGCTGATGAGCTTCCTCATGGACCCGGTGCCCCGCTGCACGAAGGGTCTGGGGGAGTCCACCGGCGGCCACTGTGCGGTCATCGCGTACACCGACCTGTTGTCGCCCTTCACCACCACGGTGAAGGTGGTCTTCATGGCGGGCGTCGTGCTCTCCAGCCCGGTCTGGCTCTACCAGCTCTGGGCGTTCGTGGCACCGGGCCTGCACAAGCACGAGCGCAAGTACACCTACTGGTTCGTGTCGGCCGCCGTACCGCTCTTTCTGGCGGGCGCCTGGCTCGCCTACACGATCCTGCCGATCAGCATGCGCGTGCTCCTCGGGATCACGCCCCAGGGCTCGGCGAACATCCTGCCGATGGACAAGATCCTGGACTTCATCGTCCGGATGATCCTCATCTTCGGAGGCGCCTTCGAGCTGCCTCTGATCCTGGTCATGCTCAACTTCGCGGGCATCGTGAGCGGCCGCAGGATGGTCAGCTGGTGGCGCGGCGTCGTCATGGGCGTCTTCGTCTTCGGAGCGGTGGCCACCCCCACCACCGACCCCTTCGGCATGATCGCCCTGGCCGGGCCCATCGTGGTCCTCTACTTCATCGCGGTCGGCGTCGCCATGCTGAACGACCGGCGCCGCAGGCGGGCGAATCCCGACGCCGAACTGGACGACGACGAGGCCTCCGACCTCGACCTGACGCCGGAACCCATCGGCGAGGTCGAGCGCGTCTCGGCGGGGCCGACTGTGCCCGAGCAGGCCAACGGGAGCGTCAACGGGTACGACGACGTCACCTGAGCACCACCACGGGACAACGGCATGACCAAGGGCCGGACGGAAGAACCGTCCGGCCCTTGTGCTGCGTGCGGGGAGGGTCCCGGAACGGATAATGATCGTCCTGTTGTCAGTGCGGACCGGTACGCTCGAAAGCACGATGACAGAGGACCTCTCCCCGGCTGAACGGTACGCGGCTGCCCGCAGGCGCGCTGCCGAGCAGGCCACCGCGCTCGCCTCCTTCCGCGAGATGTACGACTTCGGCCTCGACCCCTTCCAGATAGAGGCCTGCCAGGCGCTGGAAGCGGGCAAGGGCGTGCTGGTCGCCGCGCCCACCGGCTCCGGCAAGACGATCGTGGGCGAGTTCGCCGTCCACCTCGCGATGATGCAGGGCAAGAAGTGCTTCTACACGACACCCATCAAGGCGCTGTCGAACCAGAAGTACGCCGACCTGTGCCGTCGTTACGGGGACGGCATGGTCGGACTGCTCACCGGCGACAACAGCATCAACCCCGACGCCCCGGTGGTCGTGATGACCACCGAGGTGCTGCGGAACATGCTGTACGCGGGCTCGCAGACCCTCCTCGGCCTCGGCTACGTGGTCATGGACGAGGTGCACTACCTCTCCGACCGCTTCCGCGGCGCCGTATGGGAAGAGGTGATCATCCACCTGCCGGAGTCGGTGACCCTGGTGTCCCTGTCGGCGACCGTGTCCAACGCCGAGGAGTTCGGTGACTGGCTCGACACCGTCCGTGGCGACACCGAGGTGATCGTCTCCGAGCACCGGCCCGTGCCGCTGTTCCAGCACGTGCTCGCCGGGCGACGGATGTACGACCTGTTCGAGGAGGGCGAGGGCCACAAGAAGGCCGTCAACCCCGACCTCACGCGGCTGGCCCGGATGGAGGCCCAGCGGCCCTCGTACCAGGACCGCAGACGGGGCCGGGCGATGCGTGAGGCCGACCGCGAGCGGGAGCGCAGACAGCGCTCGCGGGTGTGGACCCCGGGCCGCCCCGAGGTCATCGAGCGGCTCGACGCCGAGGGCCTGCTGCCCGCCATCACCTTCATCTTCAGCCGCGCCGCCTGCGAGGCCGCCGTGCAGCAGTGTCTGTACGCCGGGCTGCGGCTCAACGACGACGAGGCGCGCGCGAAGGTCCGCGACCTCGTTGAGGAGCGCACCGCCGCCATCCCCACCGAGGACCTGCACGTCCTCGGGTACTACGAATGGCTGGAGGGCCTGGAGCGCGGTATCGCGGCCCACCACGCGGGCATGCTGCCGACGTTCAAGGAGGTCGTCGAGGAACTGTTCGTACGGGGGCTGGTCAAGGCCGTGTTCGCCACCGAGACCCTCGCGCTCGGCATCAACATGCCCGCGCGCTCGGTGGTGTTGGAGAAGCTCGTCAAGTGGAACGGCGAGCAGCACGCCGACATCACACCCGGCGAGTACACGCAGTTGACCGGCCGCGCGGGCCGGCGCGGCATCGACGTCGAGGGCCACGCCGTCGTCCTGTGGCAGCGCGGGATGAGCCCCGAGCACCTCGCCGGGCTGGCGGGCACGCGCACCTACCCGCTGCGCTCCAGCTTCAAGCCGTCGTACAACATGGCGGTCAACCTGGTGGAGCAGTTCGGGCGACACCGTTCGCGTGAGCTCCTTGAGACCTCCTTCGCGCAGTTCCAGGCCGACAAGTCGGTCGTCGGGATCTCCCGGCAGGTGCAGCGCAACGAGGAGGGCCTGGAGGGCTACAAGGCCTCCATGACCTGCCACTTGGGCGACTTCGAGGAGTACGCGCGGCTGCGCCGCGAGCTCAAGGACCGGGAGACCGAGCTGGCCCGGCAGGGGGCGGCCGAGCGGCGTGCCGAGGCCGCCGTCGCGCTGGAGAAGCTCAAGCCGGGTGATGTCATCCATGTGCCGACGGGCAAGTACGCCGGTCTGGCGCTGGTGCTGGATCCGGGGCTGCCGGCCGGGCGTTCCAACGGCCACCGGGGCTTCGAGCACCACGACGGGCCGCGACCACTGGTCCTGACGGCCGAGCGGCAGGTCAAGCGGCTCGCCTCGATGGACTTCCCGGTGCCGGTCGAGGCGCTGGAGCGGATGCGCATCCCGAAGTCCTTCAACCCGCGCTCCCCCCAGTCGCGTCGGGACCTCGCCTCCGCGCTGCGCACCAAGGCCGGGCACATTCCGCCGGAGCGGGCCCGCAAGAAGCGCTCCCAGGCGGCCGACGACCGTGAGATCGCAAGGCTGCGGACGGCCATCCGCGCCCACCCCTGCCACGGGTGCAACGAGCGGGAGGACCACGCCCGCTGGGCCGAGCGCTACCACCGGCTGCTGCGGGACACCTCGCAGCTGGAGCGCCGTATCGAGGGCCGTACGAACACCATCGCGCGGACCTTCGACCGGATCGTGGCGCTGCTGACCGAGCTGGACTATCTGCGCGGTGACGAGGTCACCGAGCACGGCAAGCGGCTGGCACGGCTGTACGGCGAACTCGACCTGCTGGCCAGTGAGTGCCTGCGCGCCGGGGTGTGGAACGGGCTCGGCCCCGCCGAACTCGCCGCCTGCGTCTCGGCATTGGTGTACGAGGCACGGGTGGGCGACGACGCCATGGCGCCGAAGCTGCCCTCCGGCAAGGCGAAGGCCGCGCTCGGCGAGATGGTGCGGATCTGGGGGCGGCTGGACGCCCTGGAGGAGGACTTCCGGATCACCCAGACCGAGGGCGTGGGCCAGCGGGAGCCGGACCTCGGGTTCGCCTGGGCCGCCTACATGTGGGCCAGCGGCAAGGGGCTGGACGAGGTGCTGCGGGAGGCCGAGATGCCGGCCGGGGACTTCGTGCGGTGGTGCAAGCAGGTGATTGACGTCCTGGGGCAGATCTCCGCTGCGGCTCCTGTGTCCGGCGGGGAGAGCTCGACGGTCGCGAAGAACGCCCGCAAGGCGGTCGACCTGCTGCTGCGGGGGGTTGTGGCCTACTCGTCGGTGGGGTGAGGTTGGCGTGCGGGTGCATGTCGTCTGTGGCTGGTCGCGCCGTTCCCCGCGCCCCTGATGCCTGCGGCGCATCTGCGGATTGACTGGGGTGCGCGTAGCGCCTGCGGTTCGATTGCGGGTCGGGGCCGCGCCGGGGTGTCCGTCCTCGGTCGGGCGGTGCTGCCTGGGGGGCTGTGGTCGGTGGTGGACGCCCGCCGCTGCGGGCGGACACCCCGCCACGTCCCCTTCCCGCCGTACGCGGCATGCGGGCCCGTGGGTGCGCCGGCTGCGTCTAGCGGGCGAGATATGACCGCCAGCTGCCGTACGACGTGATGTCCTCGGCGTCCGTGAGGGCGGACGGCTCGCACAGGAAGCCGGGGACCTGGGTGCCGTCCGCCAGTTCTACGCTGCCCAGGGTCATCGGGCGGGGGAGAGCCGTCAGCAGACGGCCCAGGCCCTCCGCGGGGAGGGTCCAGACCTCCGCCTCGATCGCCCTGCCGCCCTCGCCGACGTGGACGAGGCCCGGCTTCGGGGGTGTCGTGCGCAGGGCGTGCAGGCGGTAGGCCGGCGCCGTGGTCGTCGTACGGTCCAGGCGGGCACCCAGCGCCAGGAGCTGGGGGTTCAGCGGCTGGCCGGTCAGGTGCGCGCCCACCACCGCCACCTGGGCCTCCGGCTGGAGCAGCGCGGCGATCCGCGCCAGTCGGTCGTCCGTGAACGCCGGGCCGATCAGCATCACACCGAACGGCAGGCCGTCCACCTCGCCCGCGGGGACGGCGGCCGCCGCCAGGTCGAAGAGGTTGGTGGAGTTGGTGAAGCGGCCCAGGCGGGCGTTGGCGCCCAGCGGGTCGGCGGCCACCTCGGCGAGGGTCGGATGGCCGGGGGTGGTGGGCAGCAGCAGGGCGTCCGCATCGGCCAGTTGCGCGAGCGCGCGGGCGCGCAGCGCGGCCAGACGGTCGGTGTCGGCGTAGAGCCGGTGGGCCGGGATGTCGCGGGCGCGGGTGATGATGCCGGCGACCGTGGGGTCCAGGCCCTCGACACCGTCCGCGATCGCCTTGTCGACAAAGGCGCCCACGGCTGTGTAGCGCTCGGCGACGAAGGCGCCCTCGTAGAGCATCGCCGCGGCCTCGGTGAACGGGGTCAGATCGAGGGTGCGGAGGTCGGCCCCGGCGGCTTCGAGCTGCCGTACCGCCGCCTCGTACGCCTCCGCCCAGCCCTCGTCCAGCTCGCCGAGTTGCTCCCGCGGCGGGACGGCGACGCGCCATGGGCCGGGGGCGCGCTGGGGGAGCGGCGGGAGCTCGCGGTCCGGCGGGCAGGTCATGAAGGACAGCGCCTGCTCGGCCTCCGCGAGGGTGCGGGCGAACACCGTCACACAGTCGATGGAGGCACAGGCCGGGACCACTCCCGCCGTCGGGACCAGACCGCGGGTCGGTTTCAGGCCGACGATGCCGTTGAACGCGGCCGGGACCCGGCCCGAGCCCGCGGTGTCCGTGCCCAGCGCGAGGTCGACGATGCCCAGGGCCACGGCGACGGCCGAGCCGGAGCTGGAGCCGCCGCTGATACGGGCGGGATCGTGCGCGTTGCGGACGGCGCCGTGCGGCGAGCGCGTGCCCACCAGGCCCGTCGCGAACTGGTCCAGGTTGGTCGTGCCCAGCACGATCGCGCCCGCCGCGCGCAGTCGGGCGACGACCGGCGCGTCCGCCTCCGGCTGGTAGGCGTACGCCGGGCAGCCCGCGGTGGTGGGCAGCCCGGCCACGTCGATGTTGCCCTTCGCCGCGAACAGGCGTCCGGCGAGCGGGAGTCGGTCGCCTGCCGCCACGCGGACGTCGATCGCGTGGGCCTCTGCCTCCACCTCCGCCTGCGGGCGCAGGTCGATCCAGATCTCGGGGCGGTCCACCGCCTCGATGCGGGCGTAGGCGGCACGGACACGGTGCACAGCGGACATCTCTTGCTCCTCGGTGTGGTTCAGTGCGCCGCCGGGGCCAGGACGAGCAGGGCCGTCCCCGCCTCCACCTGGTCGCCCGGTCGGGTCAGGATCTCCGCCACCACGCCGTCCATCGGCGCGTGCACCCTGGACTCCATCTTCATCGCCTCCAGGGCGAGCAGAGGCTGCCCGGCGCTCACCTCGTCACCCGGCTCGACGTTCAACTGCCATACGGACGCGGCGAATTCGGCCTCCACCAGACGGCCGCCCGCCGGGACGGACACCTCGGCCGGGGGAGTGGCCGGTGCGGCCGCCGCCTCGGCCCGGGTGAACTCCCCGGCGGCCTCCCACGCGTCCCGCTCCGCGGCGAAGGCCCTCTGCTGCCGGGCCCGGAACGCACCGATCGACGCGGCGTTCTCGTCCAGGAAGGCCCGGTACTCGGCGAGCGAGAAGGTGCCCTCCTCGATGCGCGGCACGAAGCGGCCGGAGGTGAGGTCGGCGCGCAGGCCGAGGAGTTCGTCCGCGTCCACCGGGTACCACCGGATGCGGTCGAAGAAGCGCAGCAGCCAGGGCGAACCCGGCTCGAACGCGCCGCGCTGCTGCCACCCCGACCACACCTGCGTCGTACGGCCCACGAACTGGTAGCCGCCCGGCCCCTCCATGCCGTAGATGCACAGGTAGGCCCCGCCGATGCCGACCGAGTTCTCGGCGGTCCAGGTGCGCGCCGGGTTGTACTTCGTGGTCACCAGGCGGTGGCGGGGGTCGAGCGGGGTCGCCACGGGGGCGCCCAGGTACACGTCTCCCAGGCCCAGGACGAGGTATTCCGCTTCGAAGACCGTGTCGTACACGTCGTTCACCGAGTCCAGGCCGTTGACCCGGCGGATGAACTCGATGTTCCACGGGCACCAGGGGGCGTCGTCGCGGACGCCCGCCATGTAGCGGGCGATCGCCTCGCGGGTCGCCGGGTCGTCCCAGGAGAGGGGGAGATGGACGGTGCGCGAGGGGACGACGAGTTCGTCCGTGGGCGGCAGTGTCGCCGTGATCTCCCGTACCACGGCCAGGAGCCGGTGGAGCGGCAGGCGGACCGGATCCGTCTGGATCTGCAGGGAGCGGATGCCCGGTGTGAGATCCGTGATGCCTTCGGGGCCCTCCTCCGCCACCGCCTCCATCAGCGCGTGGACGCGCATGCGCAGCGCCAGGTCGAGCTGCATGGGCCCGAATTCGACCAGCAGGTTGTCGTCGCCGCTGCGGCGGTAGGTGATGTCGCCGTCGCGGGCCAGTACGCCGCCGTCGACGATGTCCGTGCGGGGCGAGCCGTCGACGGTCACCGGCGCGAAGCGGACCGTGTCGCCCGGGCGCAGCTGGCCCAGCTTCCACCGCTCGCCGCTGAGGACCGTCGCCGGGCAGACGAACCCGCCGAGCGAGGGGCCGTCCGGGCCGAGCAGCACCGGCATGTCGCCGGTGTAGTCGACGGCGCCGACGGAGTACGGGGTGTCGTGGATGTTGGACGGGTGCAGGCCCGCCTCGCCGCCGTCGGTGCGCGCCCAGCGCGGCTTGGGGCCGACCAGTCGTACGCCCGTGCGGGCCGAGTTGAAGTGCACCTTCCAGTCGGCGGCGTAGAAGTCGCGGATGTCGTCCTCGGTGAAGAACTCCGGCGCCGCATGCGGGCCTTCGACCGCCTCCAGGTGCCATACGGCGGTGAAGGAGGGGCGGTCCGCACGAGGCACCGGTGCGCCCTGGGCGACCGTGCCGCCGTGCAGCACGTCGCCCGTGCGCAGCGTCCGGCCGCCGTGCCCGCCGAACCGGCCCAGGGTGAAGGTGCTCGCGCTGCCGAGGAAGGCCGGTACGTCCAGGCCGCCGGCGAAGAGCACGTAGGTGCGCAGGCCGTGCTGGGTGGGCGCACCGATTTCCAGCACGGCCCCCGCGGACACCGTCACCGGTTCCCACTGCGCGACGGGCGTGCCGTCGACCGTGACCTCGGCCGGGGCGCCCGTCACGCACACCGTCGTCGGGTGCGTGAACCTCAACGACGGCCCCTGGAGGGTGCATTCGAGACCCGGGGCGCCCTCCTGGTTGCCGAGCGCCCGGTTGCCGAGCCGGAAGGACAGGTCGTCCATCGGACCGCACGGCGGCACACCGACCTGCCAGTAGCCGGTGCGGCCCGGCCAGTCCTGCACGGTGGTGAGGGTGCCGCCGGAGACGACCTCGATGCGCGGTGTCGGGTCGGTCACGGAGGCCAGCGTCGCCGTGGAGTGACCGGCGGCCCTGAAGTCGGGGTGGTCCAGCGCCGCGCGCACCAGGCCCAGATTGGTCTCGATGCCGTCGACGCGGGTGCGGGCCAGCGCCTCGTCCAGTCGCTGGAGCGCATGGGCGCGGTCCGGGCCGTAGGCGATGACCTTGGCGAGCATCGGGTCGTACGACGTCGTCACCTCGGTGCCGGTCTCCACCCAGCCGTCGACGCGGACGCCCGGCGGGAACTCCACCCTGGTCAACAGGCCCGCGCTGGGCCGGTGTTCGCGCGAGGGGTCCTCGGCGTAGAGGCGGGCCTCCACGGCGTGGCCGCGGGGTGCGCCCGGTTCGCGTACGACATCGGACTCGCCGCGGGCCAGGCGCAGCATCCAGGCGACGAGGTCGACGCCGTAGATCCCTTCCGTGACCGGATGTTCCACCTGGAGGCGGGTGTTGACCTCGAGGAAGTACGCCTCCTCGCGGGCGGCGTCGTAGACGAACTCGACGGTGCCGGCGGAGCGGTAGCCGACCGACGCGCACAAGTCGCGTGCGCTTGCCGCGAGTTGTTCGCGCACGCGCTCCGGGAGGCCGGGGGCGGGGGCCTCTTCCAGTACCTTCTGGTTGCGGCGCTGGAGGGAGCAGTCGCGGTCGCCGAAGGTGACGACCCGGCCCTCGCCGTCGCCGAAGACCTGCACCTCGACATGGCGGGCGTGCTCGACGAGCCGCTCCAGGAAGACACCCGCGGAGGAGAAGGAGGCGGCGGCGACGCGCTGCACCCGCTCCCAGGCATCGGTCAGTTCATCGGCGCAGCGACATGCCGACATACCGATACCGCCGCCACCGCCCGTCGCCTTGAGCATGACCGGGTAGCCGATCACGGCCGCCTGCGTGAGGGCCTCGTCCACGGAGGCCAGCAAGCCCGTCCCCGGTGCCAGCGGCACCCCGGCCGCCTCGGCCGCCGCCCGCGCGGTGTGCTTGGCGCCGAACAGCTCCAGCTGCTCGGGCGTCGGGCCGACGAACACGATCCCGGCGTCCTCGCAGCGGCGCGCGAAGGCCGCGTCCTCGGACAGGAAGCCGTAGCCGGGGTGGATCGCACCCGCGCCGGTGTCCTTGGCCGCCTTCAGCACCAGATCGGCGTCGAGATACGACTCCTTCGCGGGCGCCGGACCGAGCCGTACCGCCTCGTCGGCGAGCCGGACGTGGGGGGCGGAGCGGTCCGCATCGGAGTACACGGCGATCGTGCGCAGGCCGAGTTCGCGCGCGGTGCGGATGATCCGGACCGCGATCTCGCCCCGGTTGGCGACCAGCAGCGTGTCGAAACTCATCCGGCGTCCCCGATCGTCATCTCCACCGCCGTCGGCTCGAAGCCGTTGCACGGGTTGTTGATCTGGGGGCAGTTGGAGACCAGGACGAGGACGTCGCGCTCGGCGCGCAGGGTCAGCTTCAGGCCGGGCGCCGAGAGGCCGTCGACGATGCCGAGCGTGCCGTCCTTCTCGACGGGCACGTTCATGTACCAGTTGATGTTGGAGACGAGGTCGCGCTTGCCGAGGCCGTGTGTGGCGCCCTCCGCGAGGAAGTTGTCCACGCACGCGTGCTGGGACCAGGTGTGGTGGCCGTAGCGGAGGGTGTTCGACTCCTTGGAGCAGGCGCCGCCGACCGTGTCGTGGCGGCCCACGTCGTCGGCGGTCAGCGTCATCAGCGGGGTGTGCTCGTTGGACATCAGCACGCTGCCGGTGGTCAGGAAGATGTTCCCCTGGGCGTGGATGGTGTCGGGGGCGCTGTAGCGGACCGAGGTGTCGTGGGCGTCGTAGACGAGGAAGTCGACGGCCTGGTTGCCGTGCAGGTCGGTGATGGTCAGCGTCTGGCCCGTGCGGATCACGGATGACCAGGCGGCGCGGGCGGGAACCACGGTCTTCGTGCTCATGCGAGCCCCCTCGCGGCAAGGAATTCGGCGGTGTTGAGGAAGGCGCGGCGGCCCTCTGGCGTGGCCTCCCACAGCGGGTCGCCCGGCGGGGTCGGCGCGGCGCGCCAGGCGAGGACTTCCAGCGGGGTGCTGACGTAGTCGGGGCGCGGGTCGGCCGGGTGCGGCACGTTGGCGATCAGTACGGTGACGTCCTGTTCGGCGCGGAGCGTCACGCTGCCGCCGGGGCCGGTGGACCCGGTGAAGTCCAGGGCTCCGTCCTCACGCACCTCCACGCCCTGGAAGAACGACAGCGACGGCGGCAGGTCGCGCGGCTCCAGGCCGTTCTTCGCGGCCGCCAGCTTGAACAGCTCCCGGCCCGCGGGGGATGCGGACTGCGGGGTGCCGTCGCCGTACCGCTGCGTGTTGCGTACGAGGCTGGAGGTGCCGCACAGCGCGTCATGCCGCCCGGAGGTGTCGGCGACGACACTCGCGAGCACGCGCCCCTGGTCGGACAGGAGGAGCCGGCCCTCGCCGAGGTAGGCGTTCCACTGGACCTTGACCGTGTCGGCGACGTTCAGCCGCTCCCAGGGCCGGTCGGCCACGAACAGCAGCAGATGGACGCAGGCGTCCCCGTTCAGGTCGGTCAGGCGCAGCTCCGTGCCGCGGGCCAGCACCCGGTGGGTGTAGTTGCCGCCCGCCACCGTCTCGGCCCAGACCAGATGGCCCGCCGCGCGAGGCGGGTCGGGCCATGCGGCCGCCGGTACGACGGGCATGGCCTCGGCGTGTGTGCCCTCCTGGGCGCGTGCGTGGTCGCGCGCCCCATATGTGGTCGCTGTCGCCATCGCGGGACCTCCGGCTCCGGTGTGGTCTCTTCCGGGATTGTTTCTGTCGCCCGACAGAAATTAGGAGCCGGACGGGTCGCGGGCATTGCCCGCACGTTGCCGCCGGGTTACCGAGCCCTCACGAGGGCGACCGGCAGCGCACCCAGGCTCTCCGGTGGGCCCGTGGGAGATCGCCCTGCCAGGTCGTGTGCGAGGATCGAACGCATGGGAACGGCGGGTGGAGGAGGCGGGCGTCGGGTCGGCAGGCCGCGGGCCGCGCAACGGCCGGACAGCGGGCTGGAGCCACGCGACGAACTGCTCGCGGCCGCCGCCGAGTTGTTCACCACCCGCGGGTACGCGGCCACCACCACCCGCGCGGTCGCCGAGCGCGCGGGTATGCGGCAGGCCTCCATGTACCACTACGTCTCCGGCAAGGAGGAACTCCTCGCCCAGCTGCTGGAGTCCACGGTCACTCCCTCGCTGACCTACGCCCGACAGCTCCTCGCCGACGACGCGACCCCGCCCGAGGACCGGCTGTGGGAGCTGTGCCGGACGGACGTGGAGCTGCTGTGCGGCGGCCCGCACAACCTCGGCGGTCTCTACCTGCTGCCCGAGGTGCGCGCCGAGCGGTTCGCCGGCTTCCATGCGGTACGCGCCGAACTCAAGGACGCCTACCGGCAGTTGCTCGCCGGTACGGCCGCCGGGAGCGCGCTCGCCAAGAACGAGCTCGACCTGCGTACGGACCTGTTGTTCGGTCTGATCGAGGGCGTGATCCTCGTGCACCGCTCCGACCCCGAGCGCCCGGTGTCGGTGTTCGCCGAGGCCACGGCGGACGCGGCGCTACGGATCGCCGGCGTCTGACCGTCCACGGCGGAATCTGATCTTCACCCGTCACGGTGAGTATTTTTCGTACATGCATGCGTCGTGACGGGGTGTGTTCGAATGGCCGCCGAGTGTGCAAATGGAGCCGAGGTTACCCCTTGGTCCGGTCCCATTTCAGGTGCTTGCTGAATATGACACGGCGATGATCCGGTCGGACTAAGCTCGCCCGCAGCGCACCGAGTTGAGGCATATTCGTGCGCTTGTTCCCAAAAATACCGAAGATCCAGCGCAGTCCCATGCGTACCCCACTTGCAAGCTCCCCAGACACCCAGCCGATCTTTTTCAGAGGGCCTACATGGTGAGTGTTCAATCCCCTCCCGGGCGCCGTGAACTTCCTTACGCGCGCGTGCTGTTGCTGCCCGCGATACTGATGGCCGCAGCGACCGGAGCGGCCGTCGCCCTGGTGACCGTGCCGGCCCGCGCGGCTGTCCTGTGGTGCGGCGCCGTCGCCACACTCCTCGTGGTCGCGACGACGGCCGAAGCCGTACGCCGCGGCCGTGCCCTGCGGGCCCTGCGCGAGGAGAGCGCCCGTCACCGTGCGTACATGGAACGGCGGATCGCCGGACACGAGCAGGAGGTCCACCGCCTCTCGCACGAGATCGTCCCCACCGCCATCGAGTACCTGCGCGGCGGGCATTCGCCCAGAGAGGTGGTCCTTCTCCTCGGCGACATCGACCCCGCCTACCGCGACCTGCCCAAGGCCCAGGTGGCGTTGGTGAGGCGGATGCTCGACATCATCGACACCGAGGAAGCCCTGCGGGACTCCTCACAGCGCTCCTTCGTCAACATCGCCCGCCGCGTCCAGGCGATCGTGCACCAACAGGCCAAGGAACTCCGTGAGATGGAGGAGGACCACGGCCGCAACCCCGAGGTCTTCGACGACCTGCTGCGCATCGACCACGGCACCGCGCTGATCGGCCGACTCGCCGACTCCATCGCGGTGCTCGGCGGCGGCCGCCCCGGACGCCAGTGGCCGCAGCCGGTGCCCTTGTACAGCGTGCTGCGCGGCGCCATGTCCCGGATCCTGGAGTACCGGCGCATCTCGCTCGACAACATCGCCAAGGTCAACATCCGCGGCATCTCCGTCGAGCCGGTCATCCACGCCTGCGCCGAACTCCTCGACAACGCCACGCGCTACTCCCCGCCGCAGACCAAGGTCCACGTCATCGCGAGCGAGGTGCAGACCGGCATCGCCATCGAGATCGAGGACGCCGGCGTCAGCCTCAGCGAGGAGGCCCGCGCCAAGGCCGAGACCATGCTGGAGCGCGCCCAGGCCGGCGTCGACCTCCAGGAACTCGGCGACGCCCCGCGACTGGGCCTGGCCGTCGTGGGCCGCCTGTGCAAGGCGTTCGACATGCAGATCTCGCTGCGTGCCTCCGCGTACGGCGGTGTCCGCGCCGTCCTCGTCATCCCGCGCGTGATGGTGACCGGCGACGAGGCGCCCGGCCTCGCCCACGGCATCGGCGCCACAGCGTCTCCCAAGCTGGAACTCGGTGCGCTCGAAGGTCCCAAGCGCGCACCGAAGCGGCGGCGTCCCACCAGTCCGCGCATCCCGGCCGGCGTGTCCATGGAGGACGAGATCCCCGAGGTCACCGAGTGGACCGCGGGCGGCCTGCCGCAGCGCCGCAGCCGGGTCAAGATCCCGCTCAGCCAGCGGCTCGCCGAACAGGCCGCCGCCGAGGAGGCCGAGCGGGAGGCGAGGGCGGCCAGGCCCGCCTGGGCGACGCCCGTGCCCGAGCCCGAGCCGGAGACCAAGGAAACCGAACCCGGGCTGTGGGTCGAGGCGTTCTGGGAGGGCCTCAAGGGCGACCCGGACCCGACCGCATTCACCCAGCCGACCAACGAGCCGGCCCTCGGGGCCGACGACGAGAGGGACCACAAGTGATCCAGCAGCGAGCCAACTTCGACTGGATGCTCAAGGATCTCGCCGACGGAGTACCGGGCATCGAGATGATCGTGGTGCTCTCCGCCGACGGCCTGCGCATCGCTCGCTACGGGGGCGATCCGGACGCCGCCGACCGCGTCGCCGCGGCCTGCGCGGGACTGCAGAGCCTGGCGGGCGCCGTCGCCCACGAGATCCCGGGCAGCGACGGCCGGATGAAGCTGGTCATCATCGAGATCAACGGCGGCTACTTCTATCTGATGGCGGCGGGAGCCAACGCCTACCTCGCGGTGCTCTCCGACGTGGTCGCCGAACCCGGTCTGATGAGCAACCGCATGCGCGATCTCGTCGTCCGCATCGGGGCCCATCTCACCAGCCCGCCCCGGCGCAACGGGCAGACCGTATGACTCCTCCGCAACGCCGACGGCGATATCCCAGTCAGGAAACCGCAGAACCTCCCCCGACACCCTCCAAGGAAGGCCAAGAGGGTGAAACGAAGGCCCCGGAGCGGCTCTACGTCGTCGCCGGACCGGACGGGGAACGCGCCGACATCGACCTGGTCACGTTAATCGTGGCGCGCGCCGACCCGCCGCCTTCCGCCACCCCGGAGCAGACAGCGATGCTCCGGCTGTGCACGGCCCCCCTCTCGGTGGCCGAGCTCTCGGCCTATCTGAGTCTGCCGTTCAGCGTGGTGACCGTGCTGCTGACCGAGATGCTGACGGCAGAACTGGTGCAGGCGCGCGCCCCGATCGTCCGGCAGGCGCTCCCCGACCGTTCCCTTCTCGAAGCGGTGATGCATGGACTTCAAAGGCTCTGACACCATCCCCGGACCACGGACAGCGGATCATCTGCCGCACACGGCCCAAGCCGCGGTGAAGATCGTGATCGTGGGCGGCTTCGGAGTCGGCAAGACGACGATGGTCGGATCGGTCAGCGAGATCAGACCGCTGACCACCGAGGAGACCATGACGCAGGCCGGCGTCGGGGTCGACGACAACTACGGCTCCGAGTCCAAGACAGCCACCACCGTGGCCATGGACTTCGGCCGCATCAGCATCACCGACCAGCTGGTGCTCTACCTCTTCGGCACCCCCGGCCAGGAACGCTTCTGGTTCCTGTGGAACGGGCTGTTCGAGGGCGCGCTGGGTGCGGTCGTACTGATCGACACCCGTCGGCTCGAGGTCAGCTTCGACGTCATAGGGCGCCTGGAGGAGCGCGGCGTGCCCTTCGTGGTCGCCGTCAACTCCTTTCCTGACGCGCCCCGTTACCCCATCGCCGAGTTGCGCGCCGCGCTCGATCTGGCGGAGGAGATCCCGATCATCGACTGCGACGCACGCCGCCGGGCCTCCAGCCGGGACGTCCTGATGACGCTGCTGCGCTTCCTGCACGCGCTGGCCAGGGCGAAGGCGTCCACGTGAGCCACGCACCGGTCGAGCAGGGCCGTCCTCACCCCGTCCCGTCCCCGAGTCGTACGGCCCCTCCCCTGCCTCCCCGCACGACCTCCCCCCATGTTCGCGGCTTCGTCCCGCCCGGCCCGGGGGATCCCCTCACCTCCTTCACACCGGATCCACTTCAGCTTCGGAGCGATCATCGTGACGCCTGAATCCTTCTCCCCGATCGGTACGGACCAGTCCATGGCCGGCCCGCCCCCCGGCTGCCCCGCGCACGGCATCGGCCCCGGCGGGGCGCGACGGCTGTACGGCCCCGAGGCGGAGGACCTCGGCGCCGTGTACGAGAAGCTCCGCGCCGAGCACGGCGCCGTGGCCCCCGCGCTGCTGCACGACGACGTGCCGATGTGGGTGGTGCTCGGGCACAGCGAGAACCTGCACATGGTGAGCAGCCCCTCCCTGTACAGCCGCGACAACCGGTTGTGGACGGCTCTGCACGACGGCACGATCAAGCCGGATCACCCGCTCATGCCGCACATCGCCTGGCAGCCCATCTGCTGTTTCGCCGAGGGCGACGAGCACCTGCGGCTGCGCGGCGCGGTCACCGGAGCCATGTCGACCATCGACCACCGCGGCATCCGCCGCCACATCAACCGCGCGACCCAGCACCTCGTCAACAAGTTCTGCGAGGAGGGCAGGGCCGACCTGGTCAGTCAGTTCGCCGAGCATCTGCCGATGGCGGTGATGTGCGAGATCCTCGGCATGCCCGAGGAGTACAACGACCGGATCGTGCAGGCCGCCCGCGACATGCTCAAGGGCACCGAGACCGCCATCGCCAGCAACGCCTACATCATGGACACGCTGACGAGGCTGACCGCCCGCCGCCGTGCCGCACCCGAGGACGACTTCACCAGCCACCTGATCAACCACCCTGCGGGGCTCACCGACGAGGAGGTCGGCCAGCATCTGCGCGTCGTCCTGATCGTCGCCTTCGAATCCACCGCCAACCTGCTCGCCAACGTACTGCGCGTGGTGCTCACCGACCCCGGGTTCCGTGCACAGCTCAACGGCGGCCAGATGACCGTCCCTCAGGCGGTGGAGCAGTCCCTGTGGGACGAGCCGCCGTTCAGCACCATCCTGGGCTACTTCGCCAAGCAGGACACCGAGCTGGGCGGTCAGCGCATCCGCAAGGGCGACGGCCTTCTCCTGGGCATCGCTCCGGGCAACGTCGACCCGCGGGTACGTCCCGACCCGACGGCCCACATGATGGGCAACCGATCCCACCTCGCCTTCAGCGGCGGACCCCACGAATGCCCCGGCCAGGACATCGGCCGCGCCATCGCCGACGTCGGCGTCGACGCGCTGCTCAGCCGCCTCCCCGACGTCCAGCTGGCCTGCGAGGAGAGCGAGTTGCGCTGGCGGGCGTCCATCTCCAACCGGCACCTGGTGGAGCTGCCGGTCCACTTCGAGCCGAAGCCCCAGCAGGACGTGAAGGCGCTGCCCGGCCACACCCCCGTCCCCTCGCAGCGGACGGACTGGGAGATCGGCACCAGGCAGGCACAGCCGGCCGCCGCTGTCCCGGAGCCCCGGCCGGCCGCCGCTGCTCCGGAGCCCCAGCCGGTCCCAACGCCCCAGGCGGCGCCGGCAGCTGAGGAACCGGCCCGCCCGAAGGGCGCCTGGCGCCGCTTCCGGCGCTGGTGGCGAGGTTACTGACCGGACCGGTGAACTCCGGGCGCCCGCCCCGGCAGTCGGAGCGGGCGCCGGATGTCCACGCACACGAGCGGCCGCGTCGGGCCACGGTCAGCCGGCCGCCGATGTCGACCGAGGCCAGGAGCCGTGGCTCATTCGTCGCGGAAGCTCAGCCACTCCGTCTCTCCGGTGTACCGGGGAGAGCTGCGGCACCAGTAATACGAGGACGCACAGCTCGATCGCAGGTCGTCGACGAAGGCGTAGGTGTGCGCCCGGTCCGTCAGAGAGACGCCGCGCGCTTCCAGCGAGGCCGACAGCTGGGCCTCCGCTGCGAGGAAGTCGGTGAGGTGCTCACCCAGCATGGACACCACCGCATCGACCGCCTCCGAACGGGAGCAGTCGCGCTCACGTTCGACGACGAGCACCATATTGTGGGGTTCTCCCTGAGCTGCCTCTTTCTCGAACGAGAACAGGTCGTCGACGAGGTTGAGGCACCACACATTCGCGTCGTAGAGGGTCTGGAATATCGGATCGGCATATACCTCGGGCGGCAGCTCGAAACCCCGGAGACGCTCGGTCATATCGAGTATCGGGGGCATGTATCCGGACCGGTACCGGATATCTCGGTACTCCTCGATCGTGGGGAAGTGCTGCTCCGAGATGTTCACAACCTCCGTGAGGAGGGCATCGAACACTTTCGTCCAGTTGTCTGCCGCGCGCCTGCGGTATCGGGCCGACATGCCCTTGCACTGGCGCGCCCACACATCGGCGAAGAAATCCACCCGGCTGTCGCCGTTGCCGCCGGCGCCCTCCACGACGCCGGTGAACGTCTTGATCAGCTCCTCCGCGTCCCGCGCCTTGAGGCCGTCGAAGGCATCGTCGACCAGGAACAGCCAGGCGAAGAAGTCCAGCCCCAGGTCCAGTTCCTCCCCGCGGGCCTCGGGCCACCACCCTCCGACGATGTCGGGGCACCGCTGGGCCAGGTAGACCTTCTCCGGCAGTCCGAAGTTCCACAGCCGCTGCACATGTCCTGGGAGAGCCTTTTCCAGCCGTGGGTTTGTCCGCAGGGCGAACGGGACGTCGAGCTCAAGAGTCGGCATAGCGATGTCCTCATCAGGAAGAGTGGCTGACGGTCTTGTAGGTGGGCAGCTCCCTCGAGCGCAGGGCGTGGCAAGAACGGAACTGGAAATTCCAGTGCCCCGGAGGATCTGCGCCGTATCGCGCAGGCAGCGGCCGCACGTTTATCCGGTGGAAGTGCGCCGCCGGGCCCGCCTGGGTGTCGCGGGCAATGCGAGAACGGGCATTCCGTGCCGGGGTCGCACTCCGATCCGCGTCAGAGGTGATACCAGCGACGCGACTTGGTGCCATGACCCGAGCCTCCGCAAGAACATCCCACTTCTCGCTGTAATCCCAAGCGTGCGCGCGACGCCGGTCCTCGTGAAGGAGCGTAGGAGGAGCGTACGACGGCACACGAGGGGCGCACTTGGTTGAAATGTTGTCATGTATGGACTCGATCCGAAAGAGTTGGTGGCTGGTTCGGGCATAGCTGTACAAGTGAACTGGCGGGAGACGAGCGGCAGTTGTTACGGCCGAGGCGTGCTACCGAGCGGCCCAGTCGCCGTACGAGCTCCAGGCTCCGAGGGTTCGTCCACTGCGGAACCGGTGTTCCGCCCCGGTGACCGGATCGGTGAATTCCAGTGCCCGGGCCAGCAGCTGGAGCGGGCGCCGGAAGTCGTCGGCCGGCACCGGGTCGCTGACCACGGGGTAGAGCGGATCGCCGAGGATGGGCACCCCGAGCGCGTTCATGTGGACGCGCAGCTGATGGGTCTGCCCGGTGCTCGGGGTCAGCCGGTACCGGCCGAGGCCGTGCGCATCGCGTTCGATCAGCTCGACGCGGCTGACGGCGTTCGGCTCGCCCGCCACCTCGTAGGCGGCGAGCACACCCCGCTCCTTCACGATCCGGCTGCGCACCGTTCGCGGCAGGGCCAGCCCGGGGTCGTACGGGGCCACCGCCTCGTACTCCTTGCGCACCCGCCGGTCACGGAACAGCGACTGGTACATCCCCCGCTCCTCGGGCCGCACCGTGAACAGCACCAGCCCGGCGGTGAGCCGGTCCAGCCGGTGGGCGGCGCCGAGGGTCTCGATCCCCAGCTCGCGGCGCAGCCGGGCGAGCGCGGTCTCGGCGATGTGGCTGCCGCGCGGGGTCGTGGCCAGGAAGTGCGGCTTGTCGACGACGACGATGTGCTCGTCGCGGTGCACGACCTCCAACGGGAACGGCACCGGCACCTCGTCGGACAGCTCCCGGTGGAACCACACGAACATGCCGGGCACGTAGGCCGCGTCGGGGGCGACGGCTCGCCCGTCGGCGCCGACGATCTTCCCGGCGTCCAGCATTCCGTCGACGACACCCGCACCCGCCCCGCTGAGCCGCTCGACCAGATGCTCGCGCACGGTGGCCCATGTGCCCTCGACAGGCAGCCGCACCCGCACCGGATCGACCCCGTGGCGCTGCGGCAGGGGGGAGGGGGGAATGCGGGGCCTGCGTCTCATCACGATCAAGGGTACGGCGGGCCTGCCGGGTCGCGTCCCGGCGGCAGCATGCGGATCACGCCTTTCACCGCCGCCCCGTCCTGCCCGCCGGAAACCTCGCGGACACCCCCCCAGCCCGAGTTGTCGACCGGCGACGGTCTCCTCCTGCGTCCGTGGCGAGCGGCAGACGCTCCTGCCGTCCGTGCGGCCTTCCAGGAACCGCGCATCCCGCGCGCCGCCCCAGGACGGCCGGCACGACATGCACCTGCACGCGCGTGCAGGGCGACTGGCCGTACGCGCGCGTGCAGGGGACGACCCGGACTAGACGGCGGCCTCCTGAACGGCCGCATCCGGTACGGCACTCCGGGGCGCCGTCCGCTGCCGGTACGCCCGATAGGCGCCGCCCGCCACCACCGTCGCCGCCAGGAACAACACCGTGAACCACTGGAAGTACCAGTGCGCACGCAACCTCGGTGGCCTGGGCGGATTGCTCCGAGAGCCGTCTGAGCTGCGAAAACTGCGCCGCCTTCCTGCGCCGGGCCGCCGCTTCGGAGCGGAGGGACGGCGCCATGACGCGTCAACAACGCTCCGGCTCAATACACCTAGAGCGGCTTGCCAGTGAATTCCAACCGCGGGGCCAGTCGCCTGGTCCTGTTGGTCCTGTAAACGAGGTGGTGCGTGAGGGGTCTGATCGCACAGCGCTTGCGACCGCCCTGGCGGGTGTTGTCGTGCAGGCCGTCGAGGCGCGTCTCGCAGATCTCTCGACCCTACAGTTCGAGGTTGTACTGGTACCTGAGGGATAGCGCCGGACGGTGCCCGTGCACCACGGCACTACTTAGCGGCAGGAGTCCGCATGCCCTCCGCCATCCGCTCCGCCACGTCCGGCACGCACCAATCCCGAGGTGAACCAATGCCTTACCGCTGTGGGTGACCATGGGCGCACGTTCAAGGACAATCAGGCAAAACTATGACTTTCCCATAATAAATAGGCTAGGGCGAGTCCCAGTTGCCGTGTACACAGAAGGCTGAATAGGCTACTGAGAGCCAGCAGTCGGGGAGGGGGATACGTGACCAGGGTGACCGCAAACAAGTTGGTCATCGCTCCAGCCCGGCCAGTCATGCGCGACGGCGAACAGGAAATCCTGTTCGAAGCAAAGCCGGACATGTCGGGGCAGATCGCTGGTATCGCCTTCACCAGTATCGAACGACTCGTCGAGACCATGGGTGACTCGCAGCCCTGGGTGTGTCTGCCGATTAGCAGTCTGAAGGAATTCCACGAGCAGTCCGGCATCCACAGGATCGTGGTCGACGCGCGGTTTATGCAACAGGGGGAAGAGTGAGCGAGTACCAGGTAATCCTGGACGATCTCAAAGATCTCTACAAGGCTTTCTACAGCGAGGAACGCACGCTGGACCAGCAGCGTCACAATGTGAACTTCGCTGCGCCTGACTGCGGAGAAGTGAAAGTCAACAAGGCTTGCCGGGAAGCCTTGGATACCGTGAACACGCTGTACCAGCTCCTGACGAAGCAGGTCGAATCCGACGGAGACAAGATCAAGCACGCGCACGACGGGTACTCTCGCGACAACCAAGATGTGCTGGCTCTATTCAATGAGCTTGAGGGGTGACCGGCGTGGGCGACAGCTACTCGAAGATTGCCGGAAATCGGACCGCCCTCCATTCTGGCGGGCAAGATCTCGCGAACGCCGCTAGTGCCGTCGCAGACGTCACAAAAGTCCTCAATGGCAAAGTTGAGGCACTGGTAAACGACGCTGGCTGGTCTGGTGATGCAGCGAATAACTTCAAGGAGGATTGGGGCAAATCCTCGGCCGCTGCAGCCGGGATTGTGCAGGCGCTGTTGAGTATTTCCACCACGATGGAGCATCTCGCTACGCTTCTCGGGGAAGCGCAACACGACCTGTGGAATGCACATGATTTTGCTCAACAAAAGGGCATACATCTCGACTCCGAAGGCGTTCCGCGGCCTGACGGTTACGAAAACCCACATTGCCAGGAATATTTGGAGTGGGTGGATGATGCGCTGAAAAAGGCCAAGCGCGCACGGGCAGACGCTGAGGTCGCTTTTGCTTCGATCGTCACAGACTACGCCCCCAAGGGTGGCGACAGTGGCGACACGCTGGGCACTTCAGATAATCTCACACTCGCTGACGCAGCACGCTCCCTTTACGCAATTCCGGCCGCCCAGACGGCGGCGATTCAGAAGAAAGTCAAGGAGATCGACAAGGAGCGCATCGATATGAAGCGCGCTCACAAACACATGCCCAAGCAGTCACGAGAGTGGAAAGAGTTCCAGAAGGAGCGACTTACTAACCGTCGAGCGTTGCGAGCCGCGAATAAGGCCCTCGCTGATGTCGAAAAGAAGGCGTCGAAGTGGAAGTTCTCCGGCGCGACGGAGATCGAGTTTTCGCGGCTACGGGAAAAGCTCAACCTCGACGGCCAGTTCAAAATGCTGGACAGTATCCCGATACTTGGCACGACAGTGGGTCTTGTGGGCGTCGCTCTCGCCACCAAGGACGATATGGAAAAGGGTTGGGGACTCGGGCACAGCCTAGGCGTTGAATTGGGTAGCGCAGGGGTCGCGATGGCCGCCGGTACCGCAGTCGAGGGCTGGGCGGCATCTGGAGGTGCCTCCGTCACGGTAGGTGTAGCTGGAAGCGTAATTGCGGGGTACGGGGTAGGCACTTACGCCACCGAACTCTTCAAGGCTGGCCATTGGGAACACAATATCCACTCCCACGGCGTAATTTCCGGGATTGGTCACAGTTTCAGTGATGCTTCGACTGCCTGGTGGGACGGAGATGTGGCAGGCGTCGGAGGGAAGATAAAGAATTCAGCGAAGAGTTTGTGGGATGATGTCTTCTAAAGAAAAAACGTGGGTGCCTCGGGAGGCGCCGATCGATTCGCTCGTGTTTGTTGGAAAATCCTGGCGTAAACGGGGTTTCCGGTATTGGGCGCTCCGTTCGATGGCAACACTTTTCGCCTTTTTGATGACGTGCATGATGATCGCTATGGCTGTAGGTATCACCACCGGGATCATTAACTCCGGAGCCTCGCCGTGGATAGTGATTCCCATTGTGGTGGCAGCCAGTGTTCTGAGCAGTTTTAAGACAGGCCAGTCTATCGCCCGAAATCAGCGTGAGCGCTCAATTGTCCGTGATCACGAAATGTGGGCAGAGGGCGCACGCGAGAGGCGAAGCCGCGGTCGACGGGTCGGCGCTGGTTCCGGAGCTCTCGGTTATGGCTTGAGTGCATTGGGCGGTCTTGGGGGCCTTGTGATCGTTGTCTGCATGCCCGTGGCAGTTGGCGCCTTTCCGGTGCTCCTTTGGTACTACCTAAAGCCGCTTCTGCCCGGGGAACTTCGTGCCCGGCGTAAGCTGGCCCGCTGGCTGACCCTCCAGGGCCGTCAAGACGAGATCCCGGCAGGTTGGGGCGACTTGAACGCGCCTGCATGATCATCTGCAGAGACTCTCTAGCAGAGAGAAAAGCGCGGCCCCCTGGTGTCGGCGATTGCCTCTTGATCAATTGTGACGCATGCCCCCTGGGGGGCGTATGCTGGCGCGCGGCCGAATTTGGGTTCTACTTTGCCGCGTGAATGCGGGCCCAATTCGGCCGCGAATTCGTGCGCACCGGTAATGCGGTGACGCGTAATTCTAATTCTCGACATGACAATTTGCCGGGGTCCGTGTCTTGTAACGCTGTATCGCGTAATTTTCCAAGTCGTCCGTGTGACGGCGTCAAGCTGCCTGAGGTGCGCCGGATACTCATCGTGCTGGAGGAGCTCGCTGTTCAGGCACTCATCGAGGCGGCGCCTCGTCGGTACAGGGCTCTGGTGCGGCTCGCCGCTTCGAGCGGCTTGCGGCAGGGGGAGTCGTTCGGCCTTGAAGACGGTCTCGACTTCCTTCGTCGCAAAGTCGAGGTATCCCAACAGCTCTGCACGCCGGACAAGGGCTCGCAGTACCTCGGGCCCTTGAAGACAGCGGAGTCCTACCGCGACGTGCCCCTGGCGCAGTCGGCAGTCACGGCGGTCTCCATGCATGTTGCGGAATTCCCACCGGTTGCGGTCGAGATCGAAGACCGCACCGACCCGCTCAATCCCCGTGCACGAAAAACCAGTCTGCTCTTCACCGACGATGATGGGCGGCCGATGCGTCGGTCGACCTGGTCCCGGATCTGGAAGGTCGTCAGGACAGACGCCAACAAGGCACTCGACGAGCAGTACAGCGAGGCACTCTCGCGGTGGCAGCGTCTCGGGAAGCCCGAAGGTGCCGAGCCGCAGCGCGTGCGAGTCCCGGAGAGGTGCACGCTGCACACCCTCCGGGACTTCTATGCCACGGTCTTGATCAAGCATCGGGAGAGCGTGAAGACGGTCCAGGTGCGGCTCGGCCACTCCAAGCCGTCCATCACCCTCGACAAGTACGTCGGCTACTGGCCGACCGACGAGGACACAACCGCTGCGGCTATCGAGTCGGTTCTGGCAGAGCCTGAGCAGGTTCCGCAGCAGAGTGCACGCGTTGTGCACGCAGCAGCCGGTACAGGCCTCCGATCCCCAGCGTGACCAGCAAAAACAACACCGTGAACCACTGGAAGTACCAGTGCCCGCCCGCCGGGTCGTACACCGCCGCCCTCGGCCAGGCCAGGTTGACCGTCATGACGAGGCCGTAGAGGAGGGCGAGGGCGTTGACCGGGATGCCCCAGCGGCCGAGGGAGAAGAGGCGGCCGCCCGTCTCGTCGGTGCCTTCGGCAGTGAACTCGCCGCGCAGGCGGCGGATCAGGAGCGGGCCCGTGACCATCGCGTACGCGAGGTACAGCATCACGATGCAGGTGGTGCCGATGGCCAGGAAGGCGTCCGGGGAGACGAAGTTGAGCAGCAGGAGCGCCGCGGCGAGAACGCCGACGACGAGGGCGGGGGCGTTCGGCATGCCCGTGCCCGGGTTGACGCGGGCGAGGCGGCGGGAGAAGGGGAGCTGGCCGTCGCGGGCCATGGAGAACAGCATCCGGCAGGCCGCGGTCTGGATGGCGAGGGTGGCCACCGCGATCGCCACCACCACGTCGGCCAGCAGCACCTTGCCGACGCCGTCGCCGAGGCTGCTGGTGAGGACGTAGCTCAGACCGTCGACGCCCAGGTGCCCGTCGGTCAGGCTGGGCGCGGCGAGCAGGCCGCCGAGGATGACCAGGCCGCCGAGCAGTCCCGCGGCGCCCAGTGCCGTGAGGATCGTGCGGGGCGCCGTGCGCCGAGGGTGGTGTGTCTCCTCGCTCATCTCGCCCGCGCTGTCGAAGCCGATCATCACGTACGCCGCCGTGAAGGAACCCACGGCAAGTGCCCCGAAGAGGCCGGAACTTGCGGCTCCCGTGGTGTGGAAGGTGATGCCGGGGGAGCGCTTCGAATGGGTGAGCAGCAGCACGACGATGAGCGCCGCACCGATGATCTCGGCGGTCACGCCGACCCGGTTGACCAGCGACATCACCCGGTTGTCCACGATGTTCACGAGCGTGGTCAGCACCAGCAGGATCACGCCGAGGACCGCCGCGTTCGCCGCGCCGTCCTGAGACGTCACCGCCGGGTCGGTGCCCACCAGCTGGAAGCCCGACCAGATCGCCGGCAGCACCATCTGCAGGGCCAGCGCCGCCGCAGCGACCACCACGATCTGTCCGATCACCATGATCCAGCCGGCGAACCAGCCGAAGGTGACGTTCGAGAGCCGCGAGGACCACTGGTAGATGGCGCCCGAGATCGGATACCGGGCGGCCAGCTCGGCGAAGCACGCGGCCACCAGCAGTTGCCCGACCAGTACCACCGGCCAGGCCCAGAAGAAGACGGGGCCGCCGAACGCGTACCCGAAGGCGAAGAACTGGAAGACGGTCGTCAGGACGGAGATGAAGGAGAATCCGGCCGCGAAGGAGGCGTACCGGCCGAGGCTGCGATGCAGTTCCTGGCGGTAGCCGAACTCCGCGAGCGAGCCGTCGTCGGGTGAGTGCGGTGGATCGGGGCGTACGTCGGAGGGGGTGGTTGTCGTCACGGCGGCACCTGCCTTCGGCGCGAGGAGCGGAGAGTGGCGCGGGTTCCTGTCAGGCGACAGAAATTAGGGACGGCCTGTTTCGTGCGCGTCACGCCGCCATGTCCAGGGCGGGCCCAAGTCCTCACGCCCTTGCTATGCGCGGCCAAACGCGATACATCGTGTGTATTGACGCTCGGACAAGGATCGCGATATGTTCGCCCACGGATATTCGTATGCGAGGTGATCGGTCATGGCGATGAAGCGCCGCAAGCTCAGCAACCCGCTGGCGCTCGCCGTGCTGGTCACCCTCTGGCAGAAGCCGATGCATCCGTACGAGATCGCCCAGACCCTGCGCCGACAGGGCAAGGACGTGAGCACGAAGATCAAGTATGGCTCGCTCTACACGGTCGTGCAGAACCTCCAGAAGTGCGGCTTCGTCGAGGTCGCGGACGTCGAGCGGCAGGGCAACCGGCCCGAGCGCACGGTCTACGGGCTCACCGAGGCGGGGCGGGAGGAGATGGCCGACTGGCTGTCCGATCTGCTGGCCGTGCCGGCCAAGGAGTTCCCGATCTTCGAGACCGCGCTGTCACTGCTCGGGGCGCTGCCCCCCGACGACGTGGTGCGGCTGCTCCAGGAGCGGCTGCAGAACCTCGAGGTGGACGTGGCGAGCGGACGCGCGGCGCTGGAGAAGCTCGGCGAGACGCTCCCGCGGCTCTTCCTCGTCGAGGTCGAGTACCAGTTGCACATGGTCGAGGCGCAGGCGGAATGGGTCCGCGGTTTCCTGGAGGAGATCGAGAAGGGCTCGCTGCCGGGCGTCGACGGGTGGCGCCACTTCCATGAAACGGGGGAGCTGCCACCGGAGTTCACCTGACGAAACAGACCCCGGCCGGGCTGTTGCAGCAGCTGGGCCGGGGTCTCGAACCCCGAACCGAACCCGCCGTGAAGCGGCTCCGGGCGATCGAGGTGCGGCACACCCAGGATAGCCCGGCGCTCTTCATGCGGACGGATCGGTTCTCATCCGGTCCTTTGTCATCCGCTCATTCAGGAGAGCAGTCGTGAGTGCTACCCGTGCGCCCGCAGTGCAGGCGCGCCAGCTGATCAAGACCTACCCCGGTGAGGTCACCGCCCTGTGCGGCATGGACGTCACCGTCGAGCCGGGCACCGTCTTCGGGCTCCTCGGGCCCAACGGCGCCGGCAAGTCCACCACCGTCAAGATCCTCACCACCCTCGCCGAGCCCGACTCGGGCACCGCCACCGTCGCCGGGCACGACGTGCTGCGCCACCCGGACCGGGTGCGCCGCGCGATCGGTGTGGTGGCCCAGAGCTCCGGCGCCGATCCGGTCGCCACCGGCCGCGAGAACCTCCGACTCCAGGGCAGGCTCTACGGGTTGAAGGGCGCCGCCCTCAGCGGTCGGGTGGACGAGCTGCTCGACCGCTTCAGTCTCGCGGATGCCGCGAAGCGTCCGGTCAAGGGCTACTCCGGCGGTATGCGCCGCCGACTGGACGTCGCCCTCGGTCTGGTGCACCGGCCCGAAGTGCTCTTCCTCGACGAACCCACCACCGGACTCGATCCCGAGGCCCGCACGGCGATGTGGGACGAGATCGACCGGCTGGCGGGGGAGGAGGGGCTGACGATCCTGCTCACCACGCACTACCTGGAGGAGGCCGACCGGCTCGCCGAGCGCATCGCCATCGTCGACCGCGGCCGGGTCGTCGTCGAGGGCACCCCGGACGCCCTCAAGGGCGAACTCCGCGGCGACGCCGTGCACCTGGAGCTCGGGGAACCGGTCGGCGAGGCCGGCCGTACGCTCCTCGAAGGCGCCCTCGGCGGTCTGCCCGGGATGCACGAGGTGCTGATCGAGGGGCGCCGGGTCAGCGTCCGCGCCGACGACGGGGCGGCCGCCGTACCCGCGCTGCTCGGGGCGCTGGAGCGGGCCGGGGTCGGGGTCGCCGCCGCGACCGTCGCCCGGCCCTCCCTCGACGACGTCTACCTCCGCTACGCCGGCCGCCGTTACTCCGAGGCCGACGCCGAAGCAACCGGGAACCTCGTCCTCGCCGGAGGTGCGCGATGAGCACGACCGTCTCCCAGACCTGGTACATGACGCAGCGTCAGCTCATGGTGTTCACCCGGCAGCCGGCGTACGCGGTCATCACCCTGATCCAGCCGGTGATCTGGCTCTTCCTGTTCGGCAACCTCTTCAAGAAGGTGGTCGAGCTGGGCGGTTTCGGGACGACGACGTACCTCGACTACCTCGTCCCGGGCGTCGTCGTGATGAGCGCGCTCAGCTCCAACATGTGGGCCGGGATGGGCACGCTGGAGGAGATCCAGCGGGGCACCCTCAACCGCTTCCTGACCACTCCGGTCAGCCGGGCCGCGCTGATGAACGGCAACGTCGTCAACAACGGCCTGATCACCGCGTTCCAGTCGGTCGTCATCGTGCTGCTGGCCCTGGCGGGCGGAGCCGAATACCCGGGCGGCGTCGGCGGCATCGCGATCCTGGTCCTCGCCTCCGTGCTGCTCGGGACCGTCTTCGGGGCGCTGTCCAACGCGCTGGGCATGCTGGTGCGGGAGCGGGAGTCGATCATCGGCATCAACACCTTCCTGCTGCTGCCGCTGACGTTCCTGTCGAGTGCCTTCATGGCGCCCTCCCAGATGCCGTCCTGGATGCGGCACATCGCCGACTTCAACCCGCTCAACTGGGCGATGGTCGCGGGCCGTTCGGCACTGTCCGAGCACCCCGACTGGGGTGACGTGCTCAGCCGCGGCGGGGCGCTGCTGGCGCTCGCGGTGGCGGCGGTGTGGCTGTCGATCCGGACGTTCCGTTCGTACCAGCGGTCGGTGTGAGCGCACCTCTTGGTGTGACGGAAACAGCGAAGGGGCGGCACCTCGGCGAGGTGCCGCCCCTTCGGACGTCTCATGCGGCGGACGCCGCGCTCTCCTGCTCCGCCTCGATGCGCGCGTTCCACTCCCGCTTGGAGGCCTGCCAGCCGTCCTCGTTGTGGCCGAGCCGCCAGTAGCCGGAGATCGACAGGTCCTCGCGCGGGATCGCCAGGTCGCAGCGCAGCAGCTGGCGCAGCTCCTTCACGAAGTGCGCCTCGCCGTGCACGAACGCCTGCAGCCGGCCCTCCGGGAACCGCAGCGACCGTACGGCCTCCACCAGCGCCTCGCCGACCGGCCGGTCTCCGCGGTGCAGCCAGACGACCTCCACATCGGAGTCGATCTTCTGCTCCTCCTCGGGACCCGAGACCTCCACGAAGGCGTGCGCCGTGACCCCGGCGGGCAGCGACTCCAGGGAGCGGGCGATCGCCGGCAGGGCGCTCTCGTCGCCGACGAGCAGATGCCAGTCGGCGCTGACGTCCGGGGCGTAGGCGCCGCCCGGGCCCATGAAGTGCACGGTCTCGCCCGGCTGGACGCGCGCCGCCCACGGGCCGGCCAGGCCCTCGTCGCCGTGGATCACGAAGTCCAGCGTCAGCTCGCGGTGGACCGGGTCCCAGGCCCGCACGGTGTATGTCCGGGTCACCGGCCACTGCTCGCGCGGGAGTTCCTCGCGGATGCGCTCCAGGTCGAAGGGCTCGGGATAGGCAACGCCCTCGGTCGGCGGGAACAGCAGCTTCACATAGTGGTCGGTGCAGGTGTCCGCCGCGAACGCGGCCATACCCTCCCCACCGAGGACTACGCGCTGCATGTGCGGAGTCAGCCGTTCCGTGCGGACGACCTGCGCGGACTGGGCCTTCCGCGGCTTCCGTGCCGGGGGTTCTGCCATGGCGTCCTCCTGTTCCCAGGGTTGCTTAGGTTTACCTAAGTTAGCACCTTCCCTCAGTTAACACCTCTCCCATGAAGACTTGATGAGTCCGCGTCGCCGGAATCGTCAGGTCCCCAGCGTCGTCAGCAGACGCTGCAGCGAGCCGCCCAGTCCCCAGCGGACCGCCAGCTCGTCCAGCGCCGCCGCGTCGCGCGGGGCGTGCGGCAGGGCCGTGTCCACGTCCGGCAGCGGCACGTCGTCGGCGACCTTGACGACCTTCGGGGCCACGGCGACATACGGCCGCGCCTCGTCCAGCCGCTTGCGCTGCGACGGTGTGAGCTTCGCCTTCGGATCCTCGACCGCGGCCATGATCCCGGCCAGGTCCCCGAACTCGGCGAGCAGCTTCGCGGCCGTCTTCTCGCCGATGCCGGGCACGCCCGGCAGGCCGTCGCTCGGGTCGCCGCGCAGCAGCGCCAGATCCGCGTACCCCGGGCCGTCCACCCCATACTTCTCGCGCAGCCATGCCTCGTCGGTCAGCTGCAGCGTGCCGACGCCCTTGAGCGGGTAGAGCACGCGCACCCCACGCGCGTCGTCCACCAGCTGGTACAGGTCGCGGTCGCCGGTGACGATGTCGACCGGGCCCTTCGCCCGCGCCGTGAACGTGCCGATCACATCGTCCGCCTCGTACGGCTCGACACCCACGCGCGCGATGCCGAGGGCGTCGAGGACCGCCTCGATGACCGGCACCTGAGGGGAGAGCGTGTCCGGCACCTCCTCCTCGTCCGGGCCCACCTCGTGCTCCTCGGCGACGCGGTGCGCCTTGTAGGAGGGGATCAGGTCGACCCGCCACTGCGGGCGCCAGTCGGCGTCCATGCACGCCACCAGGTGGTCGGGCCGGTGGTCCTTGACCAGGCGGTCGATGAATTCGAGCAGCCCGCGCACGGCGTTCACCGGTGTGCCGTCCGGGGCCTTCACGGACTCCGGCACGCCGAAGTAGGCGCGGAAATAGAGCGAGGCGGTGTCGAGGAGCATCAGTCGTCCGGTCACGCCTCGCATCATGCCGTACGGCACTGACAGTCACCCGCCGGCGAGCAGCCACCGCCAGCGCGAGCGTTCCGTGATGAGGGTTGCGGCCGCCAGAAGGGAGACCGGGACGGCCGCCCACACGGGCCAGACCCACCACGCCGACACCAGCGCCGCGGCGAGCTGGAGCAGCACGAGGAGGATCGTGACCGGGCCCGGAACCGGCACGATCACGTTCGCTTTGTCACCCGGAGTGGAGAAGACGGTCGGCAGGCCGATCAGAACCAGCACCGCGAGCACGGCGAGCGGCCAGGAGTACGACCACAGCGCCCAGGGCGTCACGATCCAGGCCACCAGCTCCGTCGCGAAGCGCAGCGTCGAGGCGCGCCTGTCGTCCGGTCGTTCCACAGCCGTCCCCCAACGTCGATGTGAAGCACCGGCGGCGATCCTACGCACTGGTTGTGAACTGAACCACTCCCGCGTTTGCCCTGGTCGGCCGGGGGCAGGCGCGGCCTCGTTCCCTGAACCCCCCCCCACACGACGAGAGGCACGCGTGTCAGCCAGACTTGAGGCCGCACAGCTCTACAAGGTGTTCGGCAGACGACCGGACGACGCAGTCGAGCGGCTGAGGCAGGGCGCCGACCGCGAGGAGCTGCGTGCCGACGGCACCACAGCCGCCGTGATCGACGCCTCCTTCACCGTGGAACCAGGCCAGATCTTCGTCGTCATGGGCCTGTCCGGCTCCGGCAAGTCCACGCTGCTGCGCATGCTCAACGGCCTGCTGGAGCCGACGGCCGGACATGTCCGCTTCGACGGCGACGACCTGACCGCGCTCGGCGACCGTGAACTGCGAGCGGTCCGCGCGCGGAAGATCAGCATGGTCTTCCAGCACTTCGCGCTGTTCCCGCACCGCAGCGTCCTCGAGAACGCCGCCTACGGCCTGGCCGTGCAGGGCGTGCCCCGCGCCGAGCGCGAGCAGCGCGCCGGCGAGGCGCTGGCCCTGTGCGGACTGGCCGGCTGGGAGAAGTCCTGGCCCGACGAGCTGTCCGGCGGCATGCAGCAGCGCGTCGGCCTCGCCCGCGCCCTCGCCACCGACGCCGATCTGCTGCTGATGGACGAGTCGTTCAGCGCCCTGGACCCGCTGATCCGCCGCGACATGCAGGATCAGCTGCTCGAACTGCAGCGGAGCCTGAAGAAGACCATCGTCTTCATCACCCACGACCTCAACGAGGCCATGCGCCTGGGCGACCGCATCGCCGTCATGCGCGACGGCCGCATCGTCCAGACCGGCACGGCCGAGGACATCCTGCTGCGGCCCGCGAACGACTACGTCGCCTCCTTCATCCAGGACGTCGACCGCTCCCGCGTGCTGACCGCCTCCGCCGTCATGGACACGGACGTGAGCGGCGCCGAGGCCGGCTGCGGCTGCGCGAGCGAGTGCGAGACCGCGACGCCCGACACGCCGTTCACCGAACTCTGCGCGATGAGCGCCCGGACCACGCACCCCGTGGCCGTCCTCGACTCCCGGCACAAACTCGTCGGAGTGGTCCCGACCCGACGCCTGGTCGCCTTCCTCGGCAACGAGGAGGCCGCCCATGCCTAGGATCCCCCTCGGCGACTGGGTCAACAGCACCGTCGACTGGCTGCTGGCCCATGTGTCCTGGCTCTTCGACTTCTTCAAAACCGTCTTCTCGGGCACCTACGACGGCATCAACGCCGTTCTGCAGGCCCCCGAACCCCTGCTGCTCGCGGCCATCTTCGCCGTGCTCGCGTTCTGGCTGCGCGGCACCCTCGCAGGCGTCCTGACCTTCGTGGGATTCGCCTTCATCGACTCCCTCGAACTGTGGGACGACGCGATGGTCACCCTCTCGCTCGTCCTCGTCGCCACCATCATCGCGCTGGTGATCTCGGTGCCCGTCGGCATCTGGGCCGCGCGCTCCCACCGGGTCAGCGGGCTCGTCCGGCCCGTGCTGGACTTCATGCAGACGCTGCCCGCGATGATCTACCTCATCCCGGCGATCCTGTTCTTCGGCACCGGGGCCTCCGCGGGCATCGTCGCCACCCTGATCTTCGCGCTCGCCCCCGGCGTGCGCATGACGGAACTGGGCATCCGCCAGGTCGACAAGGAACTGGTCGAGGCCGCCGAGGCCTTCGGCACCTCGCCCCGCGACACCCTCCTGCGCGTCCAGCTGCCCCTCGCCCTGCCGACCGTCATGGCCGGCGTGAACCAGGTCATCATGCTCGGCCTGTCCATGGCCGCGATCGCCGGCATGGTCGGCACCGGCGGCCTCGGCGGCGACGTCAACGAGGCCATCGGCCAGCTCAACGTGGGCCTCGGCTCCGAGGCCGGTGTGGCGATCGTGATCCTCGCGATCTACCTCGACCGGATGACCAGCGCCCTGGGCACCCATGTCTCCCCGCTGGGCCGCCGCGCCGCCGCCAAGGCCCGCGCCGCCCAGGGCCTGAAGATCTGGTCCTACCGGCCCAGCCCGCAGATCGCTGTCATCGGCGTCGTGATCCTCGCCCTGGTCGCGGGCGGCATGGGCGTCTTCGGCGGCACCAACGGCTCGACCCCGGTGGCCGGCGCCAAGGACGTCGGCCAGGGCAAGAAGCTCAGCATCGGCTACATCCCCTGGGACGAGGGCGTCGCCTCCACCTACCTCTGGAAGGAGATCCTCGAACAGCGCGGCTACCAGGTGGACGCCAAGCAGTTCGACGCCGGCCCCCTCTACACCGCCCTCGCCCAGGGCACCGTCGACTTCCAGACCGACGCCTGGCTGCCGACCACGCACGCCCAGTACTGGAAGAAGTACGGCAGCAAGCTGGACGACCTCGGTGCCTGGTACGGCAAGACCTCCCTGGAGCTGAGCGTCCCCTCGTACATGAAGGGCGTCGACTCCCTGGACGACCTCAAGGGGAAGGCGGGCACCTTCGGCGGGAAGATCACCGGCATCGAGTCAAGCGCCGGCGAGATGGCCCTGCTCAAGAGCAAGGTCCTGGGGGCCTACGGCCTGGACAAGGAGTACAAGGTCGTCGACAGCTCCACCCCGGCGATGCTGGCCGAGCTCAAGCGGGCGTACAGCCAGAAGCAGCCCATCGTCGTCACGCTCTGGTCGCCGCACTGGGCGTACAACGACTACAGGCTGAAGAAGCTGAAGGACCCCAAGGGCGCCTGGGGCAAGGGCGACGGCGTGCACACGCTCACCCGCAAGGGCTTCGCGGGTGACAACCCCGTCGTCGGCAAGTGGCTGAAGAACTTCAGGATGAGCGAGAAGCAGCTCACCAGCCTCGAGGCCGAGATCAACAAGGCGGGCAAGGGCAAGCAGCAGGACGCCGTGCGCGCCTGGCTGAAGGACAATCCGGGGTTCGTGGACAAGGCGGCCCCCGTCCAGAACAACGCCGCCTCCGCCGAGGCCGAGCGGCCCGTGAACGTCGCCTGGTTCCCCTGGGACGAGGACATCGCCGTCACCTACCTCTGGAAGAACGTCCTGGAGCGGCGCGGCTACAAACTCAACCTCAAGCAGATGGACGTCGGCCCGGTCTACACCGGTCTCGCCTCCGGAGATCTCGACGTCAACTTCGACGCCTGGCTGCCGTACGCGCAGAAGAACTACTGGGACAAGTCCAAGGACAGACTCAGGGACCTCGGCACCTGGTACCGGCCGACCTCGCTGGAGGTCGCCGTGCCCTCGTACGTCAAGGGCGTGAAGTCCTACGAGGACCTCAAGGGCAAGGCGGGCACCTTCGGCGGGAAGATCATCGGGATCGAGCCGGGCACCGGTGAGATGAACCTCCTCAAGACCAAGGTGCTGCCGGGCTACGGCCTGGACAAGGAGTACAAGGTCGTCGACGGCTCCACGCCGGCGATGCTGGCCGAGCTCAAGCGTGCCTACGCCCGGAAGAAGCCCGTCGCGGTGGTGCTGTGGTCGCCGCACTGGGCGTACAGCCGGTACGGCCTGACCAAGCTGAAGGACGACAAGAAGCTCTTCGGCGAGGGCAACACGATCCGCACCATCTCCAACGAGAAGTTCCCCGAGCAGTACCCGCAGCTCACCAAGTGGATCAAGAACTTCAGGATGCGCGAGGACGAGCTCGGCAGCCTGGAGGCCGAGATCAACAAGCGGGGCCAGGGCCACGAGGAGGAGGCCGTCGCCGCCTGGCTCAAGGAGCACCCGCATGTGGTCGGCCGGATGACACCTCAGTAGGGCGGACGAAGATTCCGTAGGGAAGCACGCGCGCGTGGGCGGTCCGTTTCGCGACGGACCGCCCACGCGCGTGTGAAGGGCGTACGAAAAGGATCCGGCCAACCACGGAGCGCCATGTCATCGCCCAAGCCTCATCGCTGCCGGGAGTGGAAGTGCCGACCGCACATGCACCGCGCCGCGCAGTCCGACCGGCCTCGCCGAAGGCGCCCCGGACGCCGCCCCGATGCATGGCGACACCATCGAACTGACCGGCCCTGACCGGCCGAACCGCGACACGAGGCACCAACTGGACGCCGCCCCGCCGACGTCGGAAACCGACGGACGCATGCCTGCGATCCATGCGCCGGGCGTCCCCACCGGAGCCCTGTCCGCCCGCCCGCGGACGGCCGATCCCGCACCGCCCGCCCACGGACCCCGCCACCGGCCCGGACCGCCCTGCGGCCCCGCTGGTCAGCGGCTTCGTCCCTAAGGAGGAATCCGCGCCCGTCGAGTTGGCGGAGCTCATCCACGGGTCGGAGTTGGCGAATTGACCGCACGCAGTGTTTACGGGGATGTGACGGGCGCATGAAACGGTTTGCCGAACCTGCGTAAGGTGCAGAGAACTCATCAGAAGAGCCGCACCAGGACGCAGGTGCACGGCACACGGAACCGCGCCACACGGACCACGAGCGAAGGAGGGAGCCGGAGCGATGGGCGACCACAAAGACGACCACAAGGATCAGCCCCTGCGAGTGGGCGCGGCCGTGCGGCGACGCCGTCGGGCGCTGCAGCTCACCCTCGCCGTGGTGGCCGAGCGCAGCGGCCTGTCGGTTCCGTTCCTGAGCCAGATCGAGAACGACCGGGCGCGGCCCAGCAGAACCTCCCTCGAGAAGGTGGCCGACGCCCTGCGCACCACCGCCGTGGAGCTCCTCGCCGCCGCCGACCCGGCGTGCAGCGTCGACGTCGTGCGCGCCGAGCCCGAGCCCGCGGTGGATCCGCGGGTGCGTTCCCTGGTGCGGGGGCACCACCAGATGCACGCCTCGGAGTTCACCGGGGACCATGACGCGGGCCGCGAATTCCAGTACCGCAACGACCAGTTGATGTATGTCGCCGACGGCGCGGTGGAGATCGAGGCCGAGGGGCGGGCCTACCGGCTCGGCCGCGGCGACACGCTGTATCTGACGGGCGGCGTACGCCACCGGTGGCGGGCGACCGTGTCGGACACGCGCGTGGTCGTCGTCGCGGTGGCCGAGCACGTCGAGGCGGTCCAGAACCGGTCGCGGTAGTGCCGGTGCGCGTCGTCTCCCTCGTCCCGTCGCTGACGGAGGCGATCGCGGTGTCGGTCCCCGGCGCCCTGGTCGGCGCGACCGACTGGTGCACGCACCCCGCCGGCCTTGACGTCCCCCGTATCGGCGGCACCAAGAACCCGAAGCTCGACCGCGTCCTCGCGCTCGCCCCCGACCTGGTGGTGGCCAACGCGGAGGAGAACCGGGAGCCCGACCTGGCGGCGCTGCGCGGGGCGGGCGTCGAGGTCCTGGTGACGGTGGTATGTGACATACCGCAGGCGTTCGCGGAGCTCGCCCGGGTGCTGGAGGCCTGCGGGGCGGCCGCCCGCCCCCGCTGGCTCGACGAGGCGGAGACCACCTGGTCCCGCCTGCCGCGCCCCGAGCACCGTACGACGGCCGTGGTCCCGATCTGGCGCCGTCCCTGGATGGTCCTGGGCCGGGACACCTTCGCGGGCGACGTGCTCTCCCGCCTCGGCGTCGACCACCTCTACGCCACCCACACCGACCGCTACCCGCGCATCCCGCTCGACGACCTGCGGGCGGCCGCCCCGGACGTCGTCGTCCTGCCGGACGAGCCCTACCGCTTCACGGCCGACGACGGCCCGGAGGCGTTCCCCGGACTGAAGTGCGCCCTGGTCAGCGGACGCCATCTGACCTGGTACGGGCCGTCGTTGACGGAGGCGCCGCGGGTGCTGGGCGGGGCGCTGCGGGCAGTGCTCCGCTGACCAGGCCGCGGGCCGTGTGGTGGGCGGTGGTGGCCCAGGCGGCGAGGAGCGGGACGTAGAGCAGGGCCGTGAGCCGGCTGTATGCGCCGAGCCCGGTGTGCCGGGCGGTCCCTGGGACTCCGGTAGGCGTTGGTCAGCGGACGTTATCTGACGTGGTACGGGCCGTCGTTGACGGGCGGGGCGCTGCGGGCAGTGCTCCGCTGACCAGGCCGCGGGCCGTGTGGAGGGCGGTGGTGGCCCAGGCGGCGAGGAGCGGGACGTAGAGCAGGACCGTGAGCCGGCTGTATGCGCCGAGCCCGGTGTGCCGGGCGGTCCCTGGGACTCCGGTAGGCGTTGGTCAGCGGACGTCATCTGACGTGGTACGGGCCGTCGTTGACGGGCGGGGCGCTGCGGGCAGTGCTCCGCTGACCAGGCCGCGGGCCGTGTGGAGGGCGGTGGTGGCCCAGGCGGCGAGGAGCAGGACGTAGAGCATGATCGCGAGCCAGCCGTACACGACGAGCCCGGTGTGCCGGGCGAGCGCCTCGGCGCCGGTGACGCACGTCCCCACCGGGAAGGTGAAGCCCCACCACGTCATGGCGAAGCCCATGCCCTGCCGCCGCGCCCGCACCACGTGCGCGGTGGCGAACACCAGCCAGAGCAGCGCGAAGCCCATGACCGGCACGCCGTACAGGACGGCGAGGATGCCGAATCCCTCGCTGTACGGCGCCGGTACGACCCCCGGTGCCACGTCCGCGAACCTGCCGACGGCGGTGGTGGACTGCCCGAGCGGCCCGAGCACCAGGAACAGCGTCGGGGTCAGCGCCAGGGGCAACGGACCCCCGGTGATCAGCCGGCCGAAGATCACCGGCAGCATCAGCAGGGTCGCGAGGAGACTGAGCCCGAACATCGTGAAGCAGGCGAACAGGAGCGTCTGCCGGGGCTGCCCGGCCGGCAGGTGCGGCACGAGGAGCGGCCCGAGCGCCGCGGACACCATGGGCGCGACGACGGGCAGCAGCCACACGGGCGTGGCCTGCCCCGGCTCGCCCTTGTGCCGTACGGCCATGAGGTACGGGACGGCGACGGCGGCCGCGAGCCCCACCACCGTCCCGGCGGTGAACAGCACGGCGTCGAGGAGGAGCGCGCCGTCCGGTCCGATCCACTCCCGGCCGACGGTGACGGCGCCGCCGCCGACGGCCAGCAGCGCCATGGCGAGGCACCCGTAGAACGGTGCCGTCGCCGGGTCGAGGAGATGGGCGCGGGCCTGGTCGCGGTGGTGCCTCCAGTGCAGGGTGCGGGCGGCGACCAGAGCGAGCAGGAGGCCGAGGGAGAGAGCCCACACGGCCGCCCAGACGGTGCGGAGTGCGGGAATGCCGAGGGGCAGTGCCGACCCTGCGGTGGCGACGATGGCGGTGCCCATGACGGCGGCGTACCAGTTGGGTCCGAGGTGGCGGACGGCTGTGGCGCGCGGAGGGCGTGCGGTGGCACGCGGAAGGGGCTGGGCTGCGGTGACCATGCCTCACGGTCTCGCCTCCGGTCCTCTGCAACCAGGGAGTATGTCTCTATGAGGACATAAGCTGGAGTTATGGGTAACAGGGAGGAGCCGTCGGCCGTCGCCGTCCCGCTGGCGCATCGGGTGCCCGATCTCGGGGCGCTGGAGCTGCTGCTGGCGGTGGCGCGGCTCGGCAGCCTGGGCGGTGCCGCGCGGGAGGTGGGGATCACCCAGCCGGCGGCGAGCAGCCGTATCCGGTCCATGGAACGGCAGTTGGGCGTGGCCCTCGTCGACCGGTCACCACGCGGCTCCCGCCTCACGGACGCCGGAGCGCTGGTCACGGACTGGGCGCGGCGGATCGTCGAGGCGGCGGAGGCCTTCGACGTGGGGGCGCAGGCGCTGCGGGACCGGCGGGACTCCCGGCTGCGGGTGGCGGCGAGCATGACCATCGCCGAATACCTGCTGCCCGGCTGGCTGTTGGCGCTGCGCGCCCAGCGGCCCGACACGGCGGTGTCCCTGCTCGCGGGCAACTCGGCGGCGGTGGCGGAGCGGTTGCTGTCGGGCGAGGCCGACCTGGGTTTTGTGGAGGGGGTGAGTGTGCCGCCCGGCCTGGACTCGACGGTGATCGCCCACGACCGTCTGATCGTGGTGACGGCGCCCGGTCATGCCTGGGCCCGCCGCCGGCGCCCGCTGGAGGCCTCGGAGCTGGCGACGACGCCGCTGATCCTCCGCGAGAAGGGGTCGGGGACCCGGCAGGTCCTGGATGCGGCGCTGGGTGGGCTGGCGCGGCCGCTGATCGAACTGTCGTCGACGACTGCGGTGAAGGCCGCGGCGGTCAGTGGGGCGGGGCCGGCGGTGTTGAGCGAGCTGGCGGTGGGGGAGGAGCTGGCGATGCGGCGGCTGGTACCGGTGCCGGTCGACGGCGTCGCCCTCGCCCGGGAGCTGCGGGCGGTGTGGCCGACGGGGCACCGGCCGGTGGGGCCGGCACGGGAGCTGTTGTCACTGACCCGCGGGTGACGTCCCCTGCCGTACCTGGGGGCTGCGCCCCCAGACCCCCGCTTTCGGCCTGAACGGCCTCGTCCTCAAACGCCGGACGGGCTGAAACCCAGCC